>CAMJSB010000004.1 GCA_946408385.1 uncultured bacterium
GAAAATGTTTTTTCTTGCACAAAAAATGAACAGATAAATATACCTGCATCTGCATCAGGTATTCCAAATTACACGACATAAAATCTGACAAATATACCCACGAAATTTTTCACAAAATCAAAAATACCCACTTTGACGACGATAAACTGTATTGTTTATTTTCTACTCATGAAAGTGCTCCAGATATAGTCAGATTTTCTTTAATTTTCACCTGAAAAGAAATCAAAGAGTTATTGAATAAAACTACCAAAAAAGACGGAACAAAATCTGATTATCTCAAAATTTTGATAGATAGGAGACCATATTGGTCATTAAGTGGAAGAAATAATTGCTGTGATATTACGTGATATTTATGCGTTAAGAGATTAGAGTGGTTGAAAAGTAATTATTTGGATTAATAATTATAATAACACACTTGAAACCAAACAATAAAACATTATTTTCTTATTCAGAATTTAACCTGTTTTTCTATTTTCATGCAAAATATCATATTCTGCTCATATAATTCAGATTTACTTCCATATAAAGCTACTGAATGATCAATTTGACGGGATCTGAAACTTTCAGAAGATATTACAGTTCCACAAGGCTATGTAGCACTCGCTCCTACATGAATTAAGTCAGCATTGCCATTATGATGGTGAATAAAAGTTTATGCTCGCAGTTCTTTACCTGTGAAATTTTGACTCATAGTCGCAAATTCAGTATGACTTATTGATGCAGACTATCGCTGAGAGATTAAAGTTGAACTGACTTCTCTAAACTGAGAAGTAAAACTAGAAGCCTGAACTAGAATAGCTCAATTAGAAATCTGTCCATATTTTCAGGAGTGAAAAGCTTTTCCAAACGAGACTCCAAAAATTGAAATGATAGTCGATTCAGAAATTTATGAAAATTTTGCAGAGAAATTTCCTAGTGATAGGGGAGCGGGAGGATTTGGAAGCACAGCTCATTAATTTAAATAATATATAATAATGGAAGAAGATTTTTTATTAGATAGTTATGATTACAATTTACCAGAGGAGATGATAGCTCAGGTTCCAGCTCAGCCAGCGGAATCTGCAAAACTTCTCGTTTTTTCAAGGTCAGATTCGTCGATTCAAGACAATCATTTTTATGATTTGCCGAATTTACTTTCTTCAAATGATGTCTTGGTTTGTAATAATACCAAAGTTTTTAAGGCTAGAATTCCTCTCAATCAGACTAAAATAATCAGAAAAAGCTGAGAGATTCGTTATGTGGACGGAGAAATTTTTGTATATCAATTACTTCATGATGGTAGATTAGAATGTCTGGTTTCTGATGATAAAAATTTTAAACCATGAGCTGAAGTTTTTCTTGATGAGGAGAAATGAATTTCACTCACGAGCGACGAATATGCAGAAGATTGAATCATCTTTTCAGTGAAATGAATTTGAATTTTTGATTTTTTGGAAATATATGGTCAGATGCCACTTCCACCATATATTCATTATGAAAAGGAGAAAGAGAAACGATATCAGACGACTTTCGCCAAAGATTTGGGTTCAGCCGCGGCTCCTACGGCATCTCTGCATTTTTCTCAAAATTTGCTTTCAGATTTACATTCAAAATGAGTGGAGATACATTTTACGACTTTGCATGTTGGACTAGGGACTTTCAAGCCAGTTTATGAATCTGATATTAGAAAACATAAAATTCATAGAGAACCGATTATTATCGAAAATTCACTTTTTCAGCAAATCTATGAGCGAAAAGATGGAAAGAAAAATCTGATAGCAGTTTGAACGACAATGGTAAGATTACTCGAAACTTTACCATATTTACGAGCATCTTTATCTTCCAGTGAAAAAGAATCTATACTTCCAAACGTTGAGGCTTTCCATTTTCGAGAGTCTCTCACTTCCGATATTCAGCCATTTTATTACGAAAAATACGTCCATGATGTTTCACTTCAAACAAATCGTATCGTGTGTGAAACTCAGCTTTTTATTTTTCCTGGTTGGAAATTTCGCATAATCGATGAAATGATTACCAACTTTCATCTGCCAAAATCATCACTTTTGATGCTTATTTCAGCCTTGATGTGAAGAAAAAAAGCTTTGCAGTCCTATGAACATGCAAAGAAAAACGGATATAAATTCTATAGCTTCTGAGATTGAATGCGAATTAGGAAATAGAGAAAATATTACAAATTAGTATTGATTAGGATTATAATATGCAGAGAGAACTCTCCATATTTCTGCTCAGGCAGGATAAAATTGTATAAAATTGAGATATTTAGCAATAATATCTCATTCATAGTCACTCTGAATGACAAAAGAATCTGGATTCGTTTCTCATAATTTTATTTTCATAATCGTATCATTTGATATTCATTCAGAATTCTCATAAATGATTTTTGCAACGCTATAAAATTCTGATTGGATATTCTTTTTATCTTGATCAGATAAATTCAAAGATTCAAAAAGACTTTTTACCTGTGAATATTGTCTTTGCGGTAGAAAATCACCATTAGATTTTGGAGTGTTCATATTGTATAAAAATATATGATTAAATTAATTTATTATATAATTTTTTATAAAAAACGCAAGAGTATTTTAACTTTTTGTTACGAACTATTTTAGATTTTTTGCTTTTTTTTGAAAATTGAATATAATAAGCATGTTTTATATCTTCGTGAAGATGAGCGACTGAGTAATATTCTTAATTAGTTTAATGTGTGCATGAGCTTTGATGTGAATCTGTCGATTCTTTCGAAGATTTTTTATTGTGCGTAGAATAAAAACTCATAGATATTCACAAAGTAAAAAAATCAGATTTTTGCAAGTTCGTGTGCCTAAAAATGCAGTAGCAAGAAGTTCAGATATCGAAGCTAGTGATCATGTTAATTCGATGAAAGATAATATAGCTTTGATGAATCAGGTTTATAAGAATTTCTATGCAATTTCAGATTCAAATTTATTAAAAAAGAAACTGTGAGATAATTATATTTCCATGGAAATCGTAGTAGAGCATGAAGTTATCAAATTTTTTGTTTGAGTGCCAGAGGATCATCTTCTTACCGTACAAAAAATGATTGCTTCATTTTATCCATGAGCATTAGTAGAAATTACATCTCAGCCAAAGCTTCTTGAAGCATGAAAGTATATGGCATGAGGGGAGTTTACACTCACGAAGGATAGTGTTTATCCGATTAAAACTTATGAAAGTTTCGAAGCAGATCCAATGGATAGTTTGCTTTCTGCATTTTCCCATGTATGAAAACAGGAAAAAGTTTGTTTTCAAATCTTAGCTGAACCATTATCTGAAAAACGGCTAAAAAACATGAGAAAAGAATGAGAAAAAATTAAGAAAAATGAAAAAAAATGATTCACAAAATTTATACATGATTTATTCACAAGCGACAAAAAAAGAGAACAGGAGAAAGAAAAGGAAAATAAACATAATTTTTCTCAGCAACAGTTATCAGATTTTGATAAAAAAATGGATGATGAGCTGTTTAAAGTAAAGATTAAAGCTATTGCAACATCTCCAGATAAAGCTAGACCAAAGAAAATGTTGGATGATTTAGCTAGGCTTTGTAATCAGTATAATTATTTATGACTCAATACTTTAAAATTTGAAAAAGTAAAGAATGATGAATTGAATCTTTTTGCTAGGAATTTTGTGGAAAGAATATTCTATACACAAAAAGTTTTCTTAAATAAGATTCTTCATCCAGCTAAGAATAACGTTTTAAACATTAAAGAGCTTTCATCTTTGATTCATTTTCCACATGGAAGATTTAATCAAAATCCAAGAATTGCTCGACAAAAATTTAAGATTGTTCCAGCTCCAGATGATCTTCCAAGTGAATGAATGGTAGTAGGATATAATAATTATGGATGAGTGGAAAGAGAAATCAGAATTACAGATAAAGACAGATTTAGACATATCTATATTCTCTGACAGACAGGTACCTGAAAATCAACGATTATGTATGCTCAGGCGGTTGATGATATGGATAATGGAAGATGATTTACATTTATTGATCCACATGGAGATGCTTGTGAAAATCTTTTGAAATGGTTTCCAAAAGAAAGAATTAATGATTTAATATATTTTGATCTTTGAAATACAGCATATCCAATCTGACTTAATCCTCTTGAAGTGAATCCAGAAGATGCAGATGAAAAGGATGTAGTTACAAATGACCTAGTAGAGATGTTTATTCAGATGTATGGACCAGAAATATTTTGACCTAGAATTCAGGATTATTTTCGTAATGCTTGTCTATTACTTATGGATCAGCCAGAATGATGAACTATTGTAGATATTATGAGACTCTTTACAGATGATGCTTTCGCTGAGGCAAAGATTAGAAATATTAAAGATCCAGTAGTTGCAGCTTGGTGGAATAAAACTTACAAGAAAATGTGAGATAGAGAAAAAGCTGAAATTATCCCATTCATTCAGGCTAAATTCTGACCATTTACTACTTGAGTTTATGTTAGAAATATTATAGGTCAGCCAAAATCAGCGTTTAAAATGTATGATGCTATGCAGGAAAAGAAAATTATATTGATGAATTTGGCAAAATGAATCGCAGGTGAAGAGACCTCTAAATTAATATGAAAAATTATTTCTATGCAGGTTAAATTATCAGCTCTAAAAAGAGCGAAGATTCCAGAGTCAGAAAGAGTACCTCATTATCTATATGTAGATGAATTCCAGAATTATGTCTCAGCTTCATTCGAATCAATAATGTCAGAAGCCAGAAAATATAAACTTTGACTTGTTGTGGCTCACCAGTATATAGAGCAGCTTAAGCAAGAGTGACTAGGATGAAATATGGATATGTCAAAGACGATTTTTGGTAATATATGAAATATGTTTGTATATAAAGTCTGAGCACCAGATGCTGAATTTTTAGCTAAGGAATTTGAACCTGAATTTAATCAAACAGATTTGACTTCAACTGAAGAGTTTATGGGAGCATGTAAAATTTCAATAAATAATCAGCAAACCAGGCCATTCACATTCAAATCAAAGGTACTTTATCCATGACATCCACATGGATTGCCATATCGTAATTCACCTGAAAAAGTTCAGATTATCAAAGAAATTTCATCTCTTAGATGGTGAAGCAAGAGAGAAATTGTAGATAAGGAAATTTATTTTAGAGTTGGAGTTTAAAATTCACTTATATAAAACGTCCTTGAATTTAAGGGGCGTTTTTTTATTTATTAAATAGTTTATTAGTAGAAAATTAATGTCAGAAAATCAAACAATAATTACAATTGATGAAAGTAGTTCAAATCAGCGTTTTGATCGTTTTTTACGTAAATATTGCAAAAATTATCCAACTGTGAAATTGACTGACATTTATTCTGCGATTCGTAAGTGAGAGATTACTATAAATTCTAAGAAATCCAAAGAAGACTATCGTCTCCAGATTTGAGATCAGATTTCTTTTCCGGCTGATTTATTCTGAAAAAAAGAGCACGTTCAGTGAATTTCTTTCAAAGAGAAACAGATGAAAAAGCTGACTAAAGAGGAGATTCTTCCACGAATTTTATACGAAGATGCCGAATGGGTAGCTTTTAATAAACCTACATGAGTAGTGGCTCATGAGAGCAATAAACACCGAAAGGACCTTTCAATGAATGATTATCTTGCTTGTTATGCCAAAGAATATGAAAGCTGAACTTTTAAGCCAGCATTTGGGTATAGACTAGACAAGGATACTTCGTGAGTGCTTATAGCTGCCAAAACATACGAAGCTCTACAATATTTCAATCAGATTATTCGCGACCGTGAGATAAACAAAGAATATCTCACTATTGTAGTCTGAAAAACTCCAGAACATTTGATTATAGATAAACCTCTCGAAAAGAGTTATAATGCTCATTTTGATCGTGCTCAAATGAATATTGCGAAATTTTGATGATTAGAATCCAAAACTGAAATCTTTACTGTGAAAACATTTTTTCATCATGATTTAGGTCAGCTTTCTTTGCTTCGTGTAAAACTTTATACAGGTAGAATGCATCAAATTCGTGTACATGTCGCTAGTGAATGATTTCCAGTGGTGGGGGATTTAATTTATTGAAATCCTGCGGTAAATAGGAAATGTAACAAAGTCTTGCATATTCAAAGACAATTGCTACACTGCTATAGATATAGTTTTTCTGATAGAAATGAAAAAGTGATTACTGTCAAAGCTCCATTACCAGAAGATTTTCAGTTGGTGCTGGGTTCTCAGTTAAAGCAGATTTCTACTCTATTGGATAATCAATAATAAAAACTTTTACTTCTTACAAAAACAAACATGAAAACTTTTCTTTGGACTACATTATTTTGGATTGTGGCAGCTATAGCATGATTGTTATGCTTAGGGTTCGGAAACCTATGAACTCAGGTTCTGGATAATACATGGATGATAAAATTTCTTCCAGAAACTATTCAGACTAGAGCTTGTGAACCAGTAGTTGCTGAAACTTTAAAATGAATAGATTGGTGTGAACAAGCACAGGAAGCTGAATGTAATTTAGTTACAACTGTAGAAACATGAGATTTACAGTGAATCCAAGCAAGTATAGAAGCTTTGTTGTCATGACAAGCATTAATGTATGATGAAATGAAAGAATCTTTAAATTCACTTAATGAAAAAATCGCATGAGAAGCTAGTGATGAATTAAATAATTTATCAGACAGTGAATCCAAATTAGCTAAAGAACAGAAAAAGAAAGAATTACAAGAACAATTAAATTTAGCTGTTGCAGAATTAAGATTTGAAGATGCTGCAGCTATTCGTGATCAGATTAAAGAATTAGATTAATTAATATTTAAATACTCAAACAATATATAAAAAGATATTTGATAGTTCTTTGTCGATAATTTTTTCTCGTTGGATTCTTTAATTACAGCGCTGTTTTTTTATGAAATTCTAGGAATCAATAAAGAATTATCTTTCAAAGTTAAATAATCAATTCATTGCAATACAAACGACACCAATGTTGTAGCATAACTTCAAGTAGGCAAAAAAAATTCTAATTTTATATCATCTTTATCCCATTCAAATTTCAAATCTGGGACTTTAATAAACAGCACTCTTCTCACTCACCATAAATTATAAATTTTACAAACCTGTTGCATTCATTCATCAAATTCAGCCAATTCTAGTAATTGATTATCACGAATACGAGCTTTACTTCATTCTGTTGTTAGCAACAAATTCCATCAAAGCATTGGTCATGTTGGGAATCGTTTATTTGCATCATACAATTCTTCGACAGTTTGTCATTCTGAGTGAAACGAAGAATCTTGTGTTTCACCTAAGATCCTTCACTCCGTTCAGGATGACAAATTAACATTTGGTTCAAAAAAATTCAAATCAGATTTTTTTTTCTTCAATTTTTGATAATCAAAAGGATAGATTTTCTGATTTTCATAAACAGCAGTTTTTACTCAATTCGCTCAAAACTGGTCGACCAAAATATCTCACTGCAACAAAAATAATCATTTCTCCCAGCGATTTAGTACATATTCATTAAAGTACATACTTGCATATGCCTGTAAAAGGAATCTCAAGTGATATGGCAAATCTGATTCTACAAGTTTTCATTTAGCTTCATATTCACGAGCTAAACTTTCCAAACGGTCCTTAGCTTCGTAAAAATTCTTTTTTCATTTACCAAATCTCTGCATACCAAAACAATTTGGAAATCATTTTTCTAACACTTTCTGAATATTATTTTCAATCAGATTCTTTATTTCTGTTGTAATATTTCCTCTAGCCCTTAAACGAATTTTGAATTTATTTCACTGATTACTAGCCACTTTTAGTCAAAATTCATTATAAGACTTTTCTAAAATTCTGACTTTTTTTCATATAGTTTGAATAAATTTTTCTTCTCATCATATTTTAGATAATGAACTCTGCGAAATAGAAATCCATTGCCTAGTTATTCCTGCTTTATCTTTCAATCATGCTATTCCAATTCCATCACGTTGCAGATGAAAGCTCTTGGTCAAATCATCCACAATATCCATAGTAGTCAGATTTTCTTTTTCAAAAAAAATATATAAGAAGTTTCATTTTCATGAAGGAACTCATTCTCACAAAACTTCTTCTACAATGAAATCTTCTGGTTTTGATTTAATCTGAAATTGCATCTCATTATTTTATTTAAAATATTTAATATTCTGAATTAATTCTGGAAATTCTTCCATATTCATGTGTCCTCTATCCTCAAAAACTTCAAATTTTGCATTTGGTAAAAATTCATACAATCTTTCTCACTGAGAAAATGGGACACAAAAATCATCTTTTGAATGATATAAAAATATTTTATCACAGATTTTCTCTATTTCTGGAATTTTTTGGATATCAAAAACAAAATCTCAAATATATGATTCCTCTGGTGGTAAACCTTGATTATCAATTAAAGCTGACACTAAATGCAATTGCCTAATCTTTTTTTGAAATCAGTTTTCAATTAAATATTTCAAAATAAATATAGTTCAAAGTGAATGAGCAATAATAATCTGATCACCATTTAAAAATTCAAATATTTTCTCGAACTGAATTTTCCACTCTTTATACAATGCAATATTTTTATTTGGCATATCTAAGATAGCTACCTGATAATTTTCTCACAGTTCTTTTTGTAAACTATTTTTCCATTTTTTCTTTATTTCAAATGGATTATAGTCCCATTTCTTCAACTCTTCTTGAAAAGCTTCACGATTAGGATAAGCATTTCATCATCAAATAAATAATACTTGTTGCATTTTTAATAATTGAATAAATTAAACATAACTTGTCATTCTGAGCGATAGCGAAGATTCCAGATAAACATAACATAGATGGATTCTTCGGTCGCTTTGCTCCCTCTGAATGACACATCAACACACTATTTTTATCAAATAATTCAATACTTAAAACTTATATCATCTCATTCTTTTCTAAAGAAAGTCCCTTCTTTATCCAAATTAATTTTTGATAATTCATATTCTCCCACTCTAATCCTCCTGAGCATTGTAAGAATTCATCCAAGTCAAAACTGTTCTCATAACCAATGTCAAATTGACCTAATATAAGTTCAAGATCCCACATCTAATCTTAATTTTAATTCAGGGAAATTATAATCTAGGATTTCATATCCATATGTTTTCATCAATCTATTTTCAACGATTTGTTCTCATTTTCTAGCTAAATCGTAAAGTTTTTTTCAGTCTTTTTTCTTTGCACTAAACGGTGTAAGAGGCAATTCATACTCTGGAATAAGTAAGTCTAATTTCGAGTTGATATCCTCAAGAGAAATTTCTTTTCATTTCACATTTATCTCTTCATAATAATCTCGATATCACATATCCCAGGTATCAGATTTTTTGGAAAAATCTATTATAGTTTCATATGATTTATCGAATCATAATAAATCATTTAATCTTTTGGTATCATCTCATGTTCAAATCAGCATTAATCCAGTTGCAAGCGGGTCTAATGTTCAACTATGTCAGATTTTTTTCTCTCATAATTCTCTTTTTAGCACACGAATTACATCAAAACTGCTTATTCATTTTGGTTTATCTACAGCTATTAGCATTAAATGTAAAGCAAAATAAAAATTTGAATTATTAATATATTTTTTTTACATTTTAACAAGAAAATTTTATATTGATATTTTTTTCTTGTATTATATAAATTTATTTGTATTTTTTAGTTGTGCATATTGTATTTTTTTATTTTTTAATACAATTACAATGGCAGAAAAATCTCGATTTAAAAAATTTTGGGACTTTGATTTTTTTATTTTACCTATAATTATCAAAGTGCTCATGGTAGTTTGAATGATAGGTTGTATCGTATGAGCAATTGCTATGCGAGTAAAATGAGAAAGTTTTTGGGAATGATTAGGAATTTTTATTCTTGGACCAATTGGAGTTCGTATATATGCAGAAATATTCATTCTTGTATTTAAAATAGCAGAAGATACTCAAAAAATAGCAAATAAAAAATAGGATATTCTGCATTAAATCTTAGAAAATCTTACTCATTAATTGGGTGAGATTTTTTTATTATTTTGTTCGCAGCTCAAACTGTTCCCATTGATATTACGAAAGATATTGCATCAGATACTGGTACATCTGTTTCCACAAAATCTCTAGGATTAATTAAAACCAAAAAACCATTAGCTGGATTTGGAGTAGTCGGTATAAATACAGAAACTAAGTTTGACTCTCATATAGCACTTTCAAAATTATCCAATTCTTCTCATGTTAAAAATCAAACAGACCAAGTATTTTCAACTGGGAATCTAACTAAAACAACTTTCTTGAAAGAATTTGTATTCTGTAGTGTATTAGCAGCCTGATTTGTAATCTTAGTTAAGGAATTTAATAATGGTATTTTTTCAATTAATGGATCTAAACAAGCTTTAACTCTCTCTCAAATACGTCACTGATTTAATGTAAATCATAACAACCAAATCAATCCACATAGTACCAAAAATCATAAAAAATGAATTAATAAATCTGGTAGCCCTAATTTATCTACCATTGCATCTGGGAATAGTTCAACAATTTTACCAATCCATCTCAAAATTAAAGATATTATCCATCAAAGAATCACAAAAAATAATACTGTAGGTAAAATCATCAACAATCACGTTAAAAAATGACTTCTTCATTTTCCAATTTTTTCCATTGTAAACTTATTATTATCATAAATAATGACCAATCAAAGTAAATCATATTGTAGCGTTATAAAAACAAAAAACAATAAAAAAAGTCTCCCTCCTTATACGGAGGGGGTCTCTTTAATGATTTCATTTGTCGCACCAGCAGATCCCATAGAGATTATATAGGATATAGCAGTCGCTACTGGTACATCGGTTTCTACCACATCTTCAGGTCTGAGTAAAAGTACTCTATAGCTGGTAAGTGGTGAGAAAGGTAATACCACGGATATTAATTCAGATTCATGCAATGCCTCGCAGAAAGCTTGCGGTTTCTCGCCTGTAATAAATCCTACTTCATACCCATTTTCGAGGGTTTTTACCAAGACCACTCTTTTGAATGAGTCTGTATCTCTTAGAGAGCTGGCCACCTGATTTGTTATTTTAAACAAGTGACTCAAGAGAGGAATTCTATAAATAATAGGGTCCAACCAGCTTTTGAATTTTTTGCTCATTCTAGGTTGTTTCGAAATTACTCCAATAATCCATATGATTATACAGATTAATAATAACCCCAATAGCCTAACTGCTATACTAGGCAAACCAATAGAATTCATAGTCTCCTCAGGAATCAGAGATTCCACAGACTCAATCCAGCCAGATAAAGTTCCCAAAATCCAGCTAAGAATGATTATGAACAATAATATTGGTAGTATTGTCCTTAATCCTGAGAAAAAATTATCTTTAACCATTTTTTATGTGTTTTTTTGTTGTTTCCAACAATTAGATCAAAATTTTATTATCTCTAATATTTAGATTAACTTTTTTGATAAAAAAAACAACACATTATTTATGTTAGTCAATCATTCTTATAGATTTTTTATATAATGTATATACAATTTCTCCGAAAATCTTTTGAAAAATAGGATAATATCCTTAATGTTCTATTTAAGTTTTGGCTTTTTTATTTGCTTTTTAAAAATTCATGAAAAAATACTCAATTTTTCTCGGGTTATCCGCTATATTTAGCATTTCTCTGCTATGAAATTTTAGTAATGCAGAATATAATTTGCAGATAGATGCAGATAAGAATGAAGTTTATCTTACATCATGAGATGATAAAATAACACTAGAAAATGCCGATAAATACTTGTCATGAAATGAATCTAACAATAATTCATGATCGACATTAAGTGTTTCTGTTACATCTCCTAATACACAAGCAAATACGTGAAGCGAAAGTAACTCATGAAATATTGCATGAACATGAGATGTAAACACTTGATCAACAGTTTGAACTTGAGCAGAAAATTGAACATGAAGTCAAGTAAATTCTTGAGATGTAGAATGAACTTGAACTGTAACTACATGATCAGCAGCATCCACATGAGCAACTCGTGTATTTTGAGAAAATATAAATGCTGAATTATTAACCTGAGATGAATTTGATAGAGCATTATACTGGATGTATATGAATTGACTAACAAAATATAATAATTCTGACGAGTTCCGTCCATACGATAATCTTACTAGAGAAGAATCTGCAAAAATGATAGGTCAGCTCTATAGTGTATTATGATTTCCAAAAGAAGATAAATGATTCAATTGTAGTTTTGTAGATACAAATATGTTTGATCCAACATTGGCAGAACATATTTATAATGTATGTAGACGAGGAATATTTAGATGAAATGACAAAACCCAGCAATATATGCCACACGATAATTTGACAAAAGGTCAGCTTTTAGCCGTACTTTTGAGAATATTTGAATGAAAAATGTCAAATGAAACTGCTCAACCACGATGGATTGAATATTATGTAAAAGCTTTAACTTTGTCTATGACTAATGAAAAAAATTTAGCAAAATTTGATCAGCCTGTATCTAGACGAGAAGCATCATTATTAATTTTCAGATTCAAGAATATGGTTAGTGATGAAGAGCAGTACAAACTATATCTAGCACGTTTAACTAATTTAGAATGAGATAATGATAGTTATTTAAAACAAATTGAAGAACTAAAATCACAATGGGAAGAATCTAAAACATCAAGTGAAGAGGAAGATTCAAAGATAGATAATTCAAATCCTGATTCTAATGAAATTGTTTCTTGAACTTGAGAAAATGCAACTACAACATGAAGTGATGTAAGTTTGGCTATAATTGCATGAAATGAAAAATTGACTGATAGTTCTGAATTTATGGAATCTCTCAATTGGATGTATGATAATGGTATGACTTCATACAATACTACAGAATCATTCATGCCATACCAAACCATAACTCGTGCTCAGGTTGCTAAAATGTTGGATAAATTTGCTACAGCAACTAATTTAACGACAATCAGAAATGAATGAAATTGTGAATTTAGCGATGTAGATCCTCAATCAGAATATAAAGATTCTATTACTAAAGTTTGCCAATATGGAGTAATGGCAGGTTCTAGTGATAAATTTTCTCCTGATCAAGTCGTAACAAAAGCTGAATTTATAGCAATGCTAATCAGATTGTTTGATTGAGCTAAATTAGATGAAAGCGTAAATCCTTGGTGGACAGAATATTATAAAAGAGCGATAGAAATCTGACTCATTTCTGCACAAGATACAGTATCATTCACTTCTGATATCGCTAGATATGATGTGGCAACATATCTATACAGATTAAAAGTCAGACTTACAATGTATAATAATTTAAATTCTACTCAACTTTCTGATGAAGTTCTAAAAACACTTTCAGAAACCGTAGCTACATGAGATGATTGAAAAGTAAATGTAAAAGCATACGTTGATATACTTGCATTAAATAATTCAGCTTTCACTGATGGATATATAGAATTCCTTGATGAAAGATATAAAGTTTCTAGATCTGAATTAGATAGTTATAATGTTGGTGTCAATAGTTTCGTACGATATGGAAAGGTTTACAGTTTGGAAACTGATGAACAAGTGGGAAGTATATCATTCATCCTTACAAACTGAACATTAGTAGAATGATCTATCCGTGTTAATAAAAATTCATATTATCTAACAAAAGATTCTAATACTACCACATACTATAACTTAACTCAAAAATAATGATAAAATTAATCTGAAAAAAGGATAATAAATGGAAAAATCTATTCCCTATTTTTGGTGAACATCCATATTTAGTTTATCTTGATAATGCAGCTTCTACTCAAAAACCCAAAACTGTAATAGATTGAGTTTCAGATTTTTTGAAAAACGATTATGCAAATATTCATCGTTGATTATATTCTCTCTCTGAAAGATCAGAAGAATTATACTACGAATCAAAATGCAAACTTGCAGAGTTGATTGACTGTAAACCCAGTGAAATAATTTATTCATACAATTCTACATATTGCATAAATTTACTAGCTCAAGCATTAGTGAACAGTTGAAAACTCTGAAAATGAGACAAAGTTTTATTATGAATTCGAGAACATCATTCTAATATTTTACCACGAAAAGTTCTATCAAAGATTTTTGGATTCAAAATAGAATTTATAAACGAAGATAAAAATTATAATATTGACCGAAAAGATTTTGAAAAAAAATTTGATAAAAAAGTTAAAATAGTATCATTATCTCAGGTATCTAATGTTACGGGACAGATAATGGAAATTGAAAAAATTAGAGAAAAAGTCTGAGAAAATGTCTTTTTCATGGTTGATTGATCTCAGTCAGTGCCACATTTCCCCATAGAAATTAATCAAATTAAATGTGATGCGCTAATTATGACGTGACATAAAATGATGGCACAAACTTGACTATGAATGATGTATTTAAAACGTGAATTAATAAAAGAACTAGATCCCCTAATCCTCTGATGATGAACTGTTAAAGATGTTAGCATTGATAGTTTTTCTTTGCAAAATAATGCAGATAAACGGGAGGCATGAACCCCAAATATAATTTGAGCTGTTAGTCTTTTGAAAGCATTAGAAACTATAGAATCAATTTGATGAATGGAAAAAGTTCGAGAACATGAAAAAACTCTGATTGAAATTTTATGTGAATGATTTGAAAAAAGAAAGGATAAAATCAGACTGATATGAAATTATGAGCCACATAACCGTATCTGAACATTTTCCTTTGTTATAAAAAATGAAAAAAATTTTAATAAAATATGAGAAATCTTTTCCAAAAATAATATATGTATACGTACGTGATGACATTGTGCATATCCATTACATAAATCACTGAACATATGATGAAGTGCAAGAGTAAGCACATATTTATACAATACAAACCAAGATATAAAGAAATTTTTTGAATGTTTGGATAGCATAATTTAACTTATAAAATTTTTAAAATTTGGACTATAATTAACTATAAAAAAGTCCAATTTTTTTTGCATTTTTTGATATATGTATGTATAATTAATATAGATTAATTTAAATTTTAAATTAAATGTGTATGAGCAAAAATATCGAACAATTCAGAACAGAAGTAGATGACATTAAAAAAACATTAAGCGAATTAAAAAGTAATGTCGATATTTCTGAAACTGAAAAAAAGACAAAAGCAGAAGCATTAAAAGCACAAGCAGAGACTACGAAACAGAAGATACAGAAAGAAATTAACGATTTATCAAATCAATCAGGACAGTGAGTAGAAAGTAAAAAAGAAGAAGCAGAAGCTCTGTTGAATAGTTTTAATGAAATAATGAGTTTGTATGATTCAATAACGAATACATGAAATAATATTCCAATTCAACAACAAACATTACCAGAGACGGAAGATAAATGAATATTTTCTAAGGCAAAAGATCGAATTTGAGATCAGTGGTCAGATGTAAAAAGTTGAGATAAATGGAAATCGGAGCCTTGAAAAAACATATTACGTACATTATGATTTTGACTGACTTGATATGCAGCATACAAATGAATAAAGGCATTATGGAAAAAAATATTCTGAAAGAAAGAAGAGGACGATGAAGATGAAGAAGAGAAAGAAGAAAAGAAATCAAAAAAGAAGAAAGAAGAGGACGATGAAGATGAAGAAGAGAAAGAAGAAAAGAAATCAAAAAAGAAGAAAGAAGAAGAGGATGACGAAGAAGAGAAAGAAGAAAAGAAATCAAAAAAGAAGAAAGAGGAGGATGAAGATGACGATGACAAAGATGATGGAGAGAAAAAATCTTTTCGAAGTAAATGGTATTGAAAAACTATATGATGAGGGGCAGTATGAGCATGAATTTATTTTTTAGGTAAATGGTTACATTTATGGTGAGATAAAGAAGATAAAACAGAGCAAAAAACTCAGGAACAAATTACAACAAAACAGGAAAAAGATGAAGTAAAAGAATCGCAGAAAGAATGAAATGATATTGTAGAGAGCAAAGAAACAGCAAAAGAATGATGAGATAAAATATCTGATGAAATGTTTCAACAGTTATTAAAAATGGAAGGTAGCCAAAATCATGTTGCAAAAACTGCAAAATACTTTGGAGAAACGTTTACTACATGACCTTATGGTCAAGTATATAAACATATAGATGAAAATGGAAATCTATTGAAAACACCGGTTCCTTTTAAAGAATGAGAGAAATTAACCGAAGAACGATCGAAAAATAATGCAAAAGCATTCTACGATAAAAAAGCAAAAGAATGGAAAAAAATATTAGATGAAAAATGATGTAAATATAACCAGGATATGCTTGATTCTTTAGTTTGTAAATCAGGATGAACAGCGAAGGCGACAAACAACCTCAAGAATTTTGTTTTATCACATCGAAACAATAAAGATGAAATATTTGAATATATGAGCAAGCATGCGATAACTGCTGCATGAAATTGAAAAGTTATGCCTGGACTCGTAAAACGTGCTCTATTCGCTGCAAATTGGTTTAAATGAGATAAAAAACCATTTTCTGCATATTCTTATTCAAAATCCAAAAAAGCAGGATAGTTTATAATCATAAAATATAATTATTTCCCAAAATTTTGACTTCATAAGCTATCATTCCACCATATGATAGCTTTTTCTAATTCTTCAACTGTAAACTGAGGACAGTATAAGTCAGTAAAATAAAGTTGAGCATATCCAATTCGCCAAAGCATAAATCCAGATAATCTTTTTGCTAATTTTTGTTTAGTTCTAATCACCAAATCCACTGTTGGCAATCATCCAAAATCCATATATTTTTCCAAATTTTCTTTATTAATTTCTTCTCATGAATCGCTTAATTTTTTTATTGCCCTTAATATTTCATCTTGTCATCCATAATTCACAGCCAAAACAAAAGTTTTAGAACTATCAGGGAATACAAATTCAGATTCTTTTTCATTGATAAAATCAACTAAATGACTTGGTAATTGAGTTTTGTCTCCAGCAAAACGAAAATTGACATGATTTTTACGCATCATATCATACAAATTTTCTGTAATTCTCTTATATAAATCAAAAAGATAATTCAATTCCATTTTAGTTCTATTTTTTAGGTTCTCTGTACTCAATCATCGCAAAGTAAAAACATCAATTGCTGTATTTTCAAAAATATAAATAGCTAACTCTATACATCTCTGAAATCATTCCAAATGTCATTGTAAGCTAGTTTTTCACAACTCTTTTGCCCATGTTCTATTTCAATCTGGAATTAGAGCTACATGTTTTGGATATTGCATAATATGATTTACCATAAAATAAAGCTAAACTTAAGTGTAAACAAAGAAAGATTTTTTTCAATAAAAACTAATGAAATAATTTACACACACGAAAAATATGTAGTAAAAAGTTCGCAAAAAATTGACAAAATGCGATTTTTGAGTATACTCCTATATAAGGTGTTTATATAATCATAGCCAATGGTAGCAAAAGAACAAAAAAAAGAATTACTTGTAAATATATTAAAAGCTATAGATTCATTCCGAGACTTAGCAGAATGATTTTTAACAATAGTCGAGAATACAAAAGATGACAATCTAATAAATAATATTTTAATTGAAATCCAAAATTGAATCAAACTTATTAAATCCCAGAGGAAAAGAGAGAATATTAAAAAAGAAATAAATAATATATACGAGAAATATAATAATAAAACAGAACAAGATAAAGAAAAAGCTGAAGAATTTTTAGAAAATTTTATAAATAATATTTAAGATGCCTTGAGAAACTATTAAACAGCGTATAGATATTGATAAAAATAATTTCATAGATACAAAAGAAATTAATGATTTTATTTTTGATGAAAAATTATGAGAAAAAAATTTAAATGACCTATGAAATTATTTAAATGAGTTGCCTTTATTCAATAATAATGAAATTAGATCAGCAATAAAAAATGGTTTTTACAATTCGAAAGAATGGCTAGAAATACAACAAAATATACGAAAAAAAATAAGAAAAAACAATCCATTAAATAAAAAAGAATTAAGTTTAATATATCTTGATATGTTGTCTGGAAATTCTAGTTTTATACCTACGGTATTATCTAAAGATCAAATAAGATTTGAAGCAAATAAACCAATTAATCAGATTTGTGGCTGACAATTAATCCAATTTATTAGAAGAAAATATTTTATGGTTACATATACTGGGGAAGTGTTTGAAAAGTGATGAAACAAAATATCGGAAGATATGTTCCAACAATTATTAACAATGGAAGGTAGTCAAAATTTTATTGCTAAGATCCACAAAAATAAATTTTGAGAAACTTTTGTTACTTGACCTTATGGTATGGTATATAAACACATAGATGAAAATGGAAATCTATTGAAAACGCCGATTCCTTTTAAAGAATGAGAGAAATTAACCGAAGAACGATCGAAAAATAATGCAAAAGCCTATTATGATAAGAGAGCACAAGAGCGGAAAAATTTATTAGACAATAAATGATATGAATATAACCAAGCCCAACTAGATTCTTTAGTATCTGCATCATGATGAACTACCACATCAGTAGAAAAACTTAAAAATTTTACCCTATCTCATCGAGGTAAACCTATGGAAATCTCTAAGTTTATTCTCACATTTGCCACGAAATCAGCTTGAAATTGACAAGAACAGCCATGACTTGTAATTCGTAGACAATTTGAATCAAATTGGTTTAAGTGAATAAAAAGACCTATTTGAGAATATCAAAGAAAATATTATGAAAGAAGGTAAAAGCAGAAAAAATAGATATCTTATCACAACAAAACATACAATAATTATATTCATATATTATAGTGTCTCATATAATTAAGTATGAACGATAAACGTTTCAAAATTATTCTTGTTTTTTCTAATAATCAAAAGATAAAACAAAGTATTCATATATGTAAATAATAATAAAAAAAGATAATCAAGCCTTGAAATCCTATTGTTAAAATCTATCATTCATTCAGATTTTTTTAATTTTTCATAATTTGGGATAATGAAATATCATTCACAGTTGATTAGGAAGTATATCACAATTGAAGATACTCCAGAGAATATCGCTAATAATTTGATTTTAAAGACAGTTGAAATCGAGGAAGTTATTCAACGTAAAATAGACAAACATATCGTAATCTGAAAAGTGATTAGTGCAGTAAATCATCCAGATTCTGATCATATGAGCGTATGTCAGGTGGATTTATGACCTAAATGACAATTCCAGATAGTGTGTGGAGCTGCGAACGTTCAATGAGCAAAATATGTAGCAGTGGCTATGGAGTGAGCATTTTTTCCACAAGCAGGGATCACTATCGCACCTAGAAAATTACGCTGAGTAGATTCAAATGGAATGATATGTTCAAAGAATGAATTATGAATCAATGAAGATACAGATAAACCCCGAATTTGGGAATTAGATAAAGATTTAGAAGTGAGTGATGAAGATTTGGGAACTCCATTGACTGATAAATTCGAATGGTTGGATAGTTATGTTTTGGATATCGATAATAAATGATTGACAAATCGTCCTGATTTGACTGGACATTTCGGAGTAGCTTGGGAATTCAATTCAATGTATAAACCTCAATGAAAAATCTGATTTAGTGCATTGCCAAAATATCAACAAGATTTCGAAACTACCAATATGTTAGATTTACTCGAGCATGGAGAAAAGAAAGGGAAGAAATCTGTAATTTGTGAAACTCAGTGATTGAATAACTATATATTACTTGAGCTTAATAACGTAGAAGTGAAGGATTCAGATTTTTATATGCGTTTGCAGAATGCTGATTTGGGAAATGGAAGCGTGAATAATTGGGTAGATTTCTCTAATATTTTTATGAATATTTCATGAAATCCAGTTCATTTCTTCGATGCAGACAAAATCGAGTGAAATATTCATGTTCGTGATGCTCATGAATGAGAA
Source organism: uncultured bacterium (assembly GCA_946408385.1). Lineage (GTDB taxonomy): Bacteria > Patescibacteriota > Gracilibacteria > Absconditabacterales > Absconditicoccaceae > UBA3291. Next base: position 19,925 of record CAMJSB010000004.1, read on the forward strand.
AAATTTGTAGATTTGTTTGAAAAAGAGCATACTCTAATTCCACAAGATATCGTAATCGCTGATGATAAAAAAGCACTTTGTTTGTGAGGAATAATGTGAGGTTTGAATAGTTGAGTAACAGCTGAAACCAAAAATATTTTGGTAGAAATAGCAAACTTCGACCCAGTGAGAATTCGTAAAACTGGAGTTAGGCTATGATTACGTTCAGATTCAGAACTTAGAAATGAAAAACATATCGCTCCTACATATTCATTATATGCATTGTTATTATTCTTGGATGAATTGAAATATTATGCAAAAGATTTGTGAAATTTTGAAATCTGAGGAGTAAGTTCATATGTTAAACCTTGACTTCATCCAGTTCAACCAACTACAATTACAGTGGATTGGGATGATATGAATCAATTCATATTTGGAAAAGATGATAAAAAACCTGACTTCCAAGAAAGAGCTTCTGAAATTCTTAGAAACTTGTGATTCAAGGTAGAATGAAATCAAGTAACTGTTCCATTATGGAGAGGACCAGATGATATTACTATTCCTGCTGATATTTCAGAAGAAGTAGCTAGAATTCGAGGTTATGAACAGATAAAACTAACTGCACCACTTACTCAAATTCAGAGTCAGAGTTTTATTTGAAATACTGAAGTAATTCGTATAATAGAAGAAACTTTGGTAGAGAAATGTCGCTTCGATCAATGAGAAAATTATCCATGGGTAAGTGAAAAAATGGTGCAACCATTTGGAAAAACGAGAAAAGATTTCATCACATTGACTAATCCAGTAAATCCTGAATGTCCATTGCTTCGTAATACATTCTTGTATCAATTTTTACAGGTGGCTTCAAAAAATTCAAAATTCTTTGATACAATTCGTTATTTCGATACTGGAAAAGTATGGACAAAGAATGAACCAAATAATGAGATTTCTCCAGAATTTGCTGCTGCACATTTGGATGAGCAATTACATGCTGCATTCTTTATGTACAAAAAATCTATCAATTCGTGGGATGAAGATACATTACTAGAAGCTAAATCAGTAATTGATGAGATTATGCATGATTATGAGCTGAATGGAAAGATTACTTATGAAGCTACAGATTTACCATATTTTCATCCAAAAAAGCAAGGTAAAATCTTATTCAATAAACAAGAAATCTGAGTAATCTGAACTATTCATCCAACGATTTTGAAAGCTAATAAGTTACCAGAAAATGCAAATTTAACATTTGTAGAAATATCGCTTGAAAAGATTAAAGAGCTTAGAAGTCAGGCAACTGAAAAAACATATATTTACGAAACTATGCAGGATCAGATTTTATGGAGAGATTTGAGTTTCGTAATAGATGAAAAATCTGATTTTTCTAAAGTTTTGTCAGCACTTCGTAAGATAGAGGAAGTGAAGGATATCCGTGTATTTGATGTTTATCAATGAGAGAATTTGCCTGCAGGTAAGAAGTCGATTTCATTACAGATAAAAATTATGGGAGATGGAAATATGACAAGTGAGCAGATTGGAGCTATAATGCAGAAAGCGATTGATGCGGTAAGTAAGGTTGGAGGTGAATTGAGAGGATAATTAAGTTAAAAGAAATATAAAAAGCTGTCCGTAAGGGTAGCTTTTTTTGTTTGCTTTTTTTGAAAATATTGGTATAAGGAAATAGCTTAGGTTAATATATTTAAATCTTACGAGACAAGAGGACATTTTGCGATATCTTCAGCAATTTGTCTTCTTGTAAGATTATTGTGTATTGGCCTAAGCAACCGTGAAGTATCGTAAAGTGTCCTTTTTATTACGATAGTTCAGGTTATGCTTTATGACCTGTTTTTTTATTATGGATAGATTCGATATTATTCAAAAAATATGAAGAGAGTATTTTGATAAAAATACAGAAAAATGAGAATTTAGTTATCAACAAGCTCTTAAAAAAAAGTGAAAGAATATAGAAAAATATTTTGAATCATGAGAAAAACAACATAAATATTTAGATATTAGATTTGCAGATAAATGACTTTCAATTTTAGTAGAAACTAAAGATAATTTTGATAAACGAAATAAAGTAGAAATTTATAAACAACTTCAAGATTACGTTAGGTTAGAAAAAGAATATACTTGAAATAAAATAATTGCGATTATTGCGAACACACAAGATGATAGAATTTTAGTGCGATATTGAGAAAATATAGATGATGAAAATGTAAAAGTAATGGAAAGTTTGAAAACTTTTGAAGAATATAAAAATTTCTATTTCTGAACAAAAAATGATAAATCAAAAGTTATAAAAAGTACTTACGAACTAAACGAACTTTTGCATGAATATTGAATAAAAGAAACTATTAGAAGTCAGTTCGTTTGAACATGTCTTTTGGCTTTGAAACACGGATTACAATATGAGAATTTACCAACAAAATCTATTATTTGATGAATACAAGATATATTATCGCATTTATTAAGCGATGATTTAAGAAAAGCCGAGAAACTAACAATATTAAATAATAAAGTTATAGAATCCCAAGATGTAAGAGTATTGAAAAAAGAAGAATTTCAACATATTTTGAATAAAATTAATGATGAAATTGTACCTTATATAAACGATAAAAGCACAGCAGGACAAGATTTACTAAATTTATTCTTTACTACATTTAATAAATATGTAGGTAAGGCCGATAGAAACCAAGCATTCACACCAGACCATATCGTTCATTTTATGTGTAAAGTAATATGAATTAATAGAAATTCAAGAGTTTTAGATCCTTGTTGCTGAAGTTGAGCATTTTTGGTAAGAGCAATGGTTGAAGCGATGAATGATTGTCAAACAGATAAAGAAAGAGAAGAAGTAAAAAAGAAACAAATATATTGAATAGAATATGAAGAAACGGCATTTTGATTATCAACTACAAATATGTTGATTCACTGAGATTGAAATTCAAATATTGTTCAATGAAGCTGTTTTGATAAATCAGAATTTATAGAAGATGCAAAAATAGATAGAGTTCTGATGAATCCGCCTTATAATGCACAAAAGAAACATTGTAAGCCAGAATATGTGGCAACTTGGAAAGCAAACACAAAAGAAGATCCATCAAAATGATTACACTATGTATATGAAATAGCAAAAAAAGTAAAAACATGAAAATTAGCTGTGCTTTTACCTATGGCATGTGCTATTGGTTCAAGTAGCGATATAAAATCATTTAAAGAAAAAATGTTGAATGAACATACACTTGATGCTGTTTTTTCTTTACCAAGTGAAACATTTTATCCTTGAGCAAATGCTGTACCATGTTGTATGATATTTACATTAGGAACTAGACATATAAATTCACCTGTGAAATGAACATTCTTTTGATATTTTAAAGATGATTGATTTACCAAAAAGAAGAATTTGTGAAGGATAGAGAAAACAGATGAAAATTGAATTTGAATACGAAATAAGATAGAACAAGAACGACTAAATTTATATTATAATAGAATATCAAAACCTTGACTTTCAGTAGTAAAAGAAGTGACAGCTGATGACGAGTGGCTAGCTGAAGCATACATGGAAACTGATTATTCGCAATTAACAGAAAAAGATTTTCAAAAAGCAATTAATAATTATCTAGCATATTTAATTAAAAATAGTGATATTCAAGAACCAAAAACGGAAGTATTTGCAAATAAAAAATGGCAACGATTTCCATTACAAAAAAAATCCAATAATAATTGAATCTTTGATATTAAAAAATGTAAGTGTAATTGTGCTTGAGATTTGGAAGAATGAAATGATATTATGTATATATGAGCAAAAAAAGATGATAATTGATTTATGAAAATGGTAAAAAAAGAAGAAAAATTAATAACAAAATGAAATTGTATTATTTTTATTTGTGATTGAGAATGATCTGTTTGATATTCAAATTACATGGATAGAGATTTTATTTGATCAACTACACTTTCTGCATGATATAATGATAATTTAAATCAAAAGAATTGAATATTCCTCGTATCTTTACTTGATTTAGAAAGGAAAAAATATTCTTATTGAAGAAAATATTGAACAAACTTATCTACAGCAAAAATTAAACTTCCAGTTGATAAAAATTGAGAACCAGATCGAGAATTTATGGAAAATTATATCAAAAATTTACCATATTGAGATAGAATATAAAATTTCTGTTTTTGTAACAAAATTAAAAATCATTCGTAAGAAAAAAGAGCAATAATTGTTCTTTTTTAATTATTTCCAAGATTTTGGTTTATGAACGGTTCAAACCTGATTAGGAAGTAATGAAACTTTAAGATTTTCTTCCGTTATATTCTTAACTTCATCACATACTTTTTCCATAGTGTGAGCCTTAGCTCATGGTGGCATTAATAGTATAAATTCTTTTTTATTTCATTTAGTGTGCTTTTTTACAGACATAATAGATGGGGAAATATCACTATCTCAACTAATAACAAATGCTTTATCATATACATCTAGCAATCAATCCTCCAATATATGTAATGCAACATTTACATCAGTTCTTTTTTCTTCAAAGTTTTTATATTCTATTCTATCAGGAAGAAAATATTTCTGCCAAGATACAGGTAACTTACGTATAATATTTTTATATACAAATTTTTGAATATTGTTTTTACGATTTACGAATTTTTTAGTTACTTCTTGATATTTTCAGAGGATAGTTTGAATTCATTTAAAATTTAATGCTTGTACATATGCTCTATGTCTATTTTCTCAGTCTTTATCTGGGAAAAAATATGCAGTAAAATATTCTACTTTAACAATTTTTTCATTATGTCATATAAATTGTCTAGCGAGTTGTTTATAATCTAATCGATAATATTTTTTACCATATAATTTTTTCATATGATGAAAAAAATTGAAACCATCGATATATACAGCGACTCTAACTGATCATTTTGATTTTTTCGTCATCAATGATATTTTTTCTAAAAAAAAGAACCCCCTCGCCGTTAAAGAAGAGGGGTGGATAAGTAATAGAAGCTATCCGTAGATAACAGCACCCTTATCTCTTGGTGTGTTAACAGTATATACATTTTCTATAAAAAGTCAAATTTTTGTCAAGTTATTTTTTAGATAATATTTTACATTTAATTTTTTTGTTTTATTATATCTTTAAAAAAATAATTTGTTTTTTTGAAATAATTTTATATAGAATTATTTATCTTTATATCCTAAAAATATCACTCATGGAAAAAGAAAAGAAAGTAATATTAGAAGCTATGAAAAAGGCTTGAGAACCTGTTAATGCTTGAAAAGTAGCAGAACTTACATGATTAGATAGAAAAGTCGTTGATAAAGTTTTTGCAGAATTGAAGAAAGAATGAGCAATTGTTTCTCCAGTTAGATGTAAATGGGAACCTGCTAAATAGCTTGAAGAATCTGATTTATTTTTTTATTATCATTAATTATGGAATTTGAACAAGTGATTAAAGGTAGATTTTCTGCTAGAAAATACACAACTCAATCTATCGAGCCAGAGAAATTAAATGCAGTTTTGGAAGCATGAAGACTCGCTCCAACTGCTAAAAATATTCAACCTATCAAAATTTATGTAGTAAAATCAGAGGAATGATTGGCTAAAGTTGATAAAGCTAGTCGCTGTAGATATTGAGCTCCTACAGTTTTGATAGTATGTGGAGATAAAGAGTCAGCTTTTGAGAGAAATGGTCATTCTACTTATGAAGTAGATGCAAGTATAGTTGCAACTCATATGCTGCTCGAAGCTACGAATCAGTGATTGGGAAATATTTGGATAGATCTTTTTGATAGAGGTGTGATTAGAGAGGAGTTTGATATTCCTGAGAATTTAGTGCCAGTTTGTCTTTTGCCTATGGGTTATCAAGCTGAAGATTGTCCAATAAGTCCATTACATTATGAGAGAAAAAATCTGAATGATATTGTGGAGGAGAGGTAGTATCTTTTTATATTTTCAATTCGTATAGATTTAATAGATTAAATTTATAGAATTAATTATTATTTAAATTAAAAATCTGAATGAAATTAGTAGTTTGACTTGGAAACCCATGACAGTCATACAAGGCCACTCGCCACAACATTTGAGCTACAATGCTTGAAAGATTTTTGGATTGGGAAAATTTTTGAAACCTGAAATATGATAATAAATGGAAAGCTGAAATACTGACTACAGACAAATTTTGAGATAAAGTAACATTCTGTTTCCCCCAGACTTATATGAATTTAAGCTGAGAAGCTGTATGACCATTAGCTAAATTTTTTAAAATCAATCCTGAAGATATTTTAGTACTTCATGATGAAATAGATTTTGTAGTTGGAAGGGTAGCTTTTAAGAAATGATGAAGTGCTGCGTGACATAATGGACTTAAGAGCATAATAGAGAAGCTTTGAACCAAAGATTTTAATCGTATCAGAATCGGAGTAGGAAGACCTGCAACTTCAAATATGGTGGCTGATTATGTGCTTTCCACATTCAAGCCGAATGAGAAAGAATTAATGGATGAAAAATTTGATGAAATTTCAGATTTTATTTTATGATTTTTGAAAAATGTTCATTAAAAACGACAGTATCGAAAATGTTAATAACGGAATGGAAATTATACTGGTAGATGAAAGTGATAATCCAATTTGATTCTGAGAAAAAATGGATGTTCATAAAAGGTGACTCTTGCATAGAGCTATTTCAATTTTGGTTATAAACAAGAATTGAAATATGTTGTTACAACAAAGGAGCTTGAGTAAATATCATTGTAGTTGAATGTGGAGCAATGCTACATGTACTCATCCATTGCCTAATGAAAATAATATTGATGCAGCACATAGGAGATTAAAACAGGAAATGTGATTCGATACTGAGTTGAAAGAATTGTTTGAGTTCCGTTATTCTGTTCATTTTGATAATTGACTTACAGAAAATGAGTACGATCATGTATTTTTGTGATATTATGATGGGGGAGTTTTCCCAAATCCAGAAGAAGCTCATGGATATAAATGGATTTGAATAGAGGAACTAAAAAATGATATAAGAAAAAACTCTGATATTTATACACCACGATTTAAAATTATATTGGAAAAGTATTTTCAAATGAAATAAGTTGATGTTGCTGTCATTCTGAGGGAGAGGAACGACCGAAGAATCCAGATATGTTATGTAACAGGGCTTAAATCTTGCCATTGAGGATTTGTGCTTTCAATTAATGCAATTTTCTTGTTTCTATTTATTCATTTCAAGTGTTTCTCCCATTCTATAGCTTCTGTTATTGTAGGAAATTCTTGATATCGGACTAAGTTGTGAATATGATACTTCTTTGTAAATCATTCTATTAATTCATTTTTATGTTCATAAATTCTTTTTTCTAAATTTGAAGTCACTCAAATATATAAAGTTCAGTTTCTTTGAGATGCAAGAATATATACAAATCATTTTTTATTCATTTAACGTGAACGGTTTGTAGAATATTAAATTATTTTTACTGGATTCTTCGGCTAAAGCCTCAGAATGACGGATTTATGTTACATTGTCATTCTGAGGGAGAGGAACGACCGAAGAATCCAGAAATCTTACTGTTTTTGTCCTGGATCTTTCGCTATGCTCAAGATGACAAGTGAGATGAAGTAGATTCCGTGGTCTAAATTATAGTTATCTTAAATATCCATTACAGAAGCTTTTCCAATCCATAGCCTTTTTTCATTCAGGTTTGATGGCAATATTTACTACTGCTGGGTTGAGATCTTTTCATTCAATTAAAGGTCTATTTTTATTTTCATTATATTTATTTTCATCGAGCTGTAATTCCTCGATAATTACAGTCTTTTCATTCAATTTAAACCAAATTTTTGGCCATATAGTGTATGCTCTATATTTAGCATAAATATTTTCTAATTTGTTTTTATGAACATCGATTTCTCAGTCAGATTTTTCTATTTTTTGGCAAATTGTAGCTTCAGATTCATCTTGGGCTGTAGCTGCAATTTGTCTTTTACTATAGTTCCATAACGTATTACACAAGAATTTAGGTCACTCTTTCTCCAAAGCAGTTATCAAATCTTTCACGGTCCACTCAAATTTTAAAGGAAAAGAAAGCTGATCGATGATATCTCATGTATCCATTCAGGCATTCATGTGCATTATTGTGATTCAGCTTTTTTCTTCCTTATTTAAGAAAATTGATTGAAGAGGAGATGCACCGCGGTATTTTGGTAATAATGATCCATGTACGTTAATTGGTCCAAATGTTGGTATATCCAAAATTGATTGAGGTAAAATTTTTCCATATGAAATAACTACCAAAAAATCTGGATTCTTAACTTTCAGCCAATCATAAAAATTTTGTCATTCTACACTTTTTTCTGGGTTTATTTTCAACGGAGTTTGAATAAAATCTTCAGCTTCATTTGGAAATAATTCTTTGGCTTTTACTTTGATTGGATTTTCTTTGAGTTGCATTCACCTTCATGCAGGTTTGTCAGCCTGTGTAACTACTCAACAAATTTCAAATCTATCGTCAGAATTTAATTCCTCTAAAAATGGAATTCATATATTTGCACTACAAAAGAAAACTACACGATAAAAAGCTGGATCATACATTTTTTTATTACTTGGTTTACAGGATAAAACTCTATCGGCGATTGGTGCTAGACCTCTACAGAATCAATATCTTTTGAGAATTTGAACTGCGTATTCACTACAGTGTGGAGTGTGGCTACAAACTCTATCTTTTAGAATCGGAGAGAAAAATCATTTGTCGGGGGAGATAGTTAATTGATAAAGCTTTATCAAAATTAAAGTTATTGTAGTCAAAATCTTGTCTATGAAATGATACATGAATTTGATTGTTTTTCGTAGAATAGACATTATTTACTCAAATATTAAATCTGATTATACTCTATTAAAGTTTAGTTTTTTTTCAATGGATAAAGCTAGTATTGACTTTTATGTTTAAATATTTATTATAAAATCGTTCTTGAGAAAGAACACAAAAATAAAAATATATAGGGATAATATTATGACAAACTATTTTGAAGATTTGCTTGTAGGTTTTGAGCAAGCAAAAAACGATGCAGTGAAAAGCACAATTTATGATGCTATGGTAGAATATGCTGATTCTTACCATCCTGGTTACACATGTTACGACATGGATATGTATGTTGCTTTGTACAAGTGTGCAAAGACGTCCAAAGAGCGTAAACATGCATTAGAGCATATTTACAGTATCATAGCAGATGATTCTTTTCAGTATCACGAGGAACTCATTCAGAATCTTAAAGAGTTTACTCAAATGAAAGATTTCTTGAATGAAAAAGATGTCGAGGAATTCGATGCAATCTGTATGGAAGCTTTAGATTTCTTTGAGAAAAAGAAAAAAGAATCAGAATTTGAGGCCTTTGCAGGTCAAGCCGATTTTATTCCTGAGGTTCCTTTATGGAAGGCTTATGAAGAGCTTAAAGAAGTTGCTGAAATTATCGTATCTACGGATATGCATAACTTAGAAAGCTATCAGAATGCACAATTAGTTCTCGGACAGTGAGATTTAGCCGTGAGTGTTTCTCACGGCTTTTTTCTTTTATAAAAAATCCTGTGAATGCAGGATTTTTTTAAAAAGATATTTCATAAACGAATACAAATTTTCTCGCTCAAAATTTGCATAATTTTAAAGTTTTGATTATAATTTGACTGAGGTGTTTTATTGTGAGAGTGATAGAAATGGTGATTAGGAAAAAATCAAGAGAAGATTTAGACAATCAGGTAAAATGATTTTTTGAATATGCAAAAAAAATATGAAAAATTTCTGAAGATAAAGCAGAGGAAATATTATGAATACTATCAGAAAATGACAAATTATCGGATAAAAATAGTATTAGGGATAGCTTATCTTGAAAAATATCATCTGAGGAGTTCGATAAGATATATTGAGAATATGAAAATTACCAAAAGATGAATTTTATGGAAATAAAAAAATATATAAAAGAAATTAAATTGTTGCCGGAAGAAGCTAAGCCTTTCATAAATGAGATTGTTAAAATTTTAATTCAAGAAAATTGAAGTATTGAAAATTTAAAAGAAGTGAACATAAATGAAGAAGATATAGAATCCATAAGAGAAAATTTAAAATGAAATATTTTAGCTCTTAAAAGAGCAATTTGAGATAAAAAAAATCTATCTCCAAAATTAATAAATATAGTTATTAATTGAAAAAAAGAAAATATAGAAGCTTTTGCAAAAGTGTGAATTAAAACGACGTCAGATTTTTTAAAATTAGAAAAACTTATTTGTAAAGGAAATATTATAGCCGAAAATATAGAAGCACTAAGAAAAGCTTGAATAAAAGAGTCTGCAGATTTTGAGAAATTGAATTACATTATTCTAACATGAAAGGCCAGAAATATAGAATTATTAAGTAATTGTGGAATACATAAAGCTGAAGATTTTTTAACTCTAACGGAATTAATAGAGTACTATGATACTGATGCCATGGAATGAAAAATAAAATTATTAAATACTTATTGAATTGATGTTACTAAAAATTTTCTTGATTGGTGGGATGTTATCCTTAGATGAAAAAAAGAAAATATAGAAGCATTATGGAACGCATGAATAAGAAAGGAAGACGAATTTATAAAGTTGCAAAGTTTAATATCTAATTTTCGAACTAGAGCAGAAATCATAGAAGCATTTGGAAAAATATGAATAAAAACAGCAGATGAATTTATAAAATTACAATATTTGATTTGTAATTATGATACTAAAGCCGAAAATATAGAAGTATTTGGAAAGCTGTGAATAAAAACAGCAGATGAATTAGCAAAAATGGATGAACTGATTTGAAGTTATAGAATTAGAGATAGAGCAGAAGTTTTAGAAGCATTTGGAAAAGTATGAATAAAAACAGCAGATGAACTTATAAAATTGAAGGATATAATTTGAGATTATTGTACAAGAGTAGACAATATAGAATCATTGTGAAAAATTTGAGTAAATACAGCAGATGAATTTCTGAAGTTGGAAGATATAATTCGTAATTATCGGGCTAGAGCAGAAATTTTAGAAGCATTTGGGAAGGCATGAATAAAAACAGCAGATGAACTCATAAAATTGAAGGATATAATTTGTAATAATAGAGCAAAAGTAGAAAATATAGAAGCGTTTGGAAAAGTATGAATAAAAACAGCAGATTATTTTTTGAAATTAGAAAATCTGATTATTAATTATAATACAAGACCAGAAATTATAGAAGCATTTGGAGAAGTGTGAATAAAAACAGCAGATGATTTTATAAAATTGAAAAATATAATTTGTGATTATAGAACAATAGTAAAAAATGTGGAAGCATTGTGAAAAATTTGAGTAAAAACGGCGGATGGTTTTTGTACATTAAAAAGGTTTTGTACAAGTAAAAATATTGATTTGATTATGAAAAAATTTGACCAAGCTGGTATCTTATCATCAAAAGATCGTATAAAAATTTTAAAATACATGAGTGAAGAAAATACTGATAGTATGTTTGTGGCATTGGATAAAATAGTAAGAAAAAGATGAGAAGATTTTGTCAAAATTTTTGGAGAAAATATAAGTGAATTATTAAATATTCTCAGAGAATTTTGATGATGAGAGGATGCGATACTTTTATTATATTATAAATGATTTTCAGTAGATGATATAAAAAAATATATATCAAATTGTTGAATTTGTTGTACTAATCTAGAAAGTTTAGAATTTCTTCTTGAAAAATTTGATATTAATATAGATGAGTTGATTTATTTAAAAGACAGTTTTAATTATGCAAAAAAAGAGAATTTAGAAGTAATCGTTAAGAAATATGAGGATATCACAGTAGAACAATTAAAATCATTGTGAAATGTAATTTCATATTCAAAAAAAGAAAACTTGGAAGTGGTTTTCAAAAAATATCCAAATATTGGAATTAATGATTTAATAACATTAGAGTCCATACTTTCAGATTCAGATAAGGAAATTTTGGAAGTGGTTTTCAAAAAATACCCAAATATTGGAATTAATGATTTAGTACCATTAGACTTAATATTTTCAAACTCAAAGAAAGAGAATTTAGAAGTAATCATTAAGAAATATGAGGATATCACAGTAGAACAATTAAAATCACTGTGAAATATAGTTTCATATTCAAAAAAAGAAAACTTGGAAGTGGTTTTCAAAAAATATCCAAATATTGAGATTAATGATTTAATATCATTAGATTTAATACTTTCAAATTCAGATAAGGAAACTTTGGAAATAGTTTTCAAAAAATACCCAAATATTGAGATTAATGATATAATAACATTAGAGTCCATACTTTCAAATTCAGATAAGGAAAATTTAGAAGTAATTTTCAACTATTATAAAAATATTAGTATAGAAGATTTGAAATCCTTGGAAGGTGTAATTAAAGGTAAACATGGGAATCTTAAATTAATTTTGAATCATTATAAGAACACAGATATTAATGAATTAGTGTCATTGTGAAATGTAATTTTTAATTCAAAAGAAGAAAACTTAGGTCTTATTTTTAATTCTTATCCTAATATTAAAGCCGAAGATTTAAAACTTTTATGTGATATATTAAGAAATCTTTATTTTAAAGACATTTTCCAATGTTTTAGTCCTCTTGAAATTGAAGATATAAAGCAATATGAGAAAGTTTTTAAGAGTTCGATATATTTACCTGAAAATACTGTATTTAAAGAAGAAAATCACAAATGATATTTAAAATATATACAACAAATTATTGAAATGTGAGGTGATGATTATCTATTTGAGGTAAATAAGAGAGAAATTGTACTCGATATATTGAAATTGCCTTTTCAAGATATTAAAAACTATTTATATCATCTATCTGATTTTTGTGGAAATAAAGGTTATTCATACAAACAATTTTTAAATTGTTTTGATTGAAAATCCATAAATTCAAAAGCATTGAGATTTGTATCAAAGTGATTTGATATTTCTTGAGCTAAAGATACAGAAGTAGAAATCTTAAATGATTTTATGAATTCATTATATCCAAGATTAAATGTGAAATTTAGTGAGATAGAAACAGAAAAAATCTTATGATTTATAGAAAAAATTTGATGAATCAATAAGTGATATTCTATACTTATTCTAACAGTTGAAAAATTATATAGAGATGGCATAAAAGAAAAGGATTTTAATTCTGAATTGTGTAAAAGAATAGATGAGTATAAAAGAATTATTGATATGTACCCTGAAGATAAAATTCCTGAATGACTGAAAATTAGTACATGAATAGAATTTGAAATGACCAACTATTTTTTAAATTGGTATAAAGAAACAACTTGAAATGACTATTATGATGTAGTAAATAAAATTGTAGATAAAGCTAAAATTGGAATTGAAAGAGAAGCTGCATATGAATTCGCGACAAAACCAGCTACAAATCCCATGATTACATTGTTGGAAATACACTTATTACAAGAGTTAAACTTGTTAGATATTAATGATATGCAAAAACTTTGAAATATTAAAGCTACAAATTATAAGAGTAGAAATTGAACATGATATCATTTGAATATTTGATCTGATTCAGATATGTGAATAGATGATAATATTCAATTTATACAAAATCTATCTACAATTATGCCACGATCTTGAATTAGCAATGGAGAAAATATAGGTAGAATTAATAGGTATTCTAATTTAAATTCTAAGACATCAAAATTTTCTGTATTTCCTAATTCAGAGTCAAAAAAATATGTAGAATTACGTACATATAGTGTAGATGATGTAGAGCTTTTTGAAAAGAATGTATTGTTTAATACATATGCCATAATGTGAAGTCAAGCTCAGAAAAAAGTTTCTAAAATGCATTCTATAGATTTTTTCCATTCAAAAATTATTAACAGTTCCATAAATATATCCATAAATAATTCTGATGATCTAATGCATTTGCTAGAAGAAAAACAGTTATTTCTTGATAATCAAGATCTAAAATCAAAGAAAATAGCATCTGAATTTATGTTTATGCAAATTAGTGTATTAAGAGCAATAGATTATTATAATAAAAATTTTATTGATAATGAATTATTTGGTCAAAATCTATTATCGAATTTATCAGATCCATGGAAAAATTATTTCATTGATTTTTCGCTTTCTGATAAAAGAGAGTCAATTTGATTTGAAGATATGTGACAATCTTCATTGGTTGTAAAAAAATATGCAAAAAATTTAATTAAAACATTTAATGTACAAGAGTATATAGAAAAAGATACCCCATTCTCGGATGAAGAAACTAAAAAAATATTAAAAGAAAGTAATAACTCAGGTATCGATGAAAAGCGAATTCCATACATAACTAGGTGGTTGAATAAAAAATTATTATGGGAAATTTTAAGTAAATGAAAAGATACACAAGAATTGCAAGATGTAATTAATAATAAATTATCAAATATTGATAGAATAAAAAACTATCTTAGACAAGAAACATCTAATGAAAAAATAGATAGACAATATTTGTATAATTATTTCAAAACTAAAATGTCTTTGGAAAATTATAACCTTTATTATTCAATAAATACGGAATTTGTTAATAGAATTATAAATCTTAATAATTTTTTCTTAAAAAAGGATGATGCTAATGCAAATGGTGTATTACAAACTACAATTTTAAATTGAAATAAAGATGAAGAGCCTGATATCTCGAAATCTAGTGTATTTGAAACTTGATATATGAGAGAATGATACAATTATTATCAATGATGAAGTGAAAACATGCTTTTACATAGTGTTCAAAAAATAGCTTTAAATTATATGAAAAATGTAAAAAATATATTAAATACAGATTACCCAACGGATACCAAAAATCTTAGATTGGATAATGTTGCATAATAATCATGCGATTCATTTAACACAAAGCATAATAAATATTTTTTAAAAATTAAAAAACTAGCATAAAATTTGCATAATTTTAAAGTTTTGATTATAATTTTTATGAGGTGTTTTATCTCAATAAACTTCTATAATGAAAAATAAAATTCAGTCAGATTTAAAAAATAATCTTGAAGAATTATTTTCAAGGTATGAATTTGTAATTAGTGGTCATTTTTGATTTAATCGATTCCCTGAGTGAATTGGCTCTGCATCAGATCATATCAGTATTATACAGAAATTAAAAGCTAAGTGCTATCTATGAATCAGAAAAGTGGAAAAGGAATGAATAACTTTTGATAGTATCAAAATGTATGACGGAGCAGAAATTATCGATTATAACTTAGATAAATTCAATCAACAATATGAAAAAGCTATCAATTTTTTGGAAAATAAACTAGATTTACATGATAAAAAATATTGATATGAAATAAGTGTAGTATCTGAATGTGCAAAATGAGAATGAGTTTGATTCACAGGAACTATCATGGCATTATTAGTTTCGGGGATTTACTATCAAGATGGAAAACTTACTCGTGAAGATTTGAAAGACTATGAAAAGTTTCAGACTTCTAATTTATTTAGAGAAATCAATAATTTATCACATCAATGCACTATAATCGCTAAAAACTGAAATATTTGATCAGCATTTTTTACAGCTTTGGCTCAATGATCTCATCCTTATGCTTATATCACAGATATTGAAGATGAACTGAATTATGAAGATGTAGATAAATCTTTTGAATATGGAAAACAGTTGACTGAATTATTCAATGTTAGGAATTTCCCTATGGAGACTTTGCCTGTATGTTGGGCAATAGTTTATACATGACAGAAATCTAGTTCTTCATTTGCAGTTTGACAGAAAAAGTTCTTGGAATATGCAAATATGGAATATCAAAATTGGTTTGAAGATTTAGAAATTTCAAAAATCGATAGTCAACTTAAATTATGATTAGAAAAATCAAATTATTATGAAACGAAAATTAGAAATCTGAGCAATTTGAGTATAAATATTCTCTATATTATGGAAAAGATTTACAAAAAATGAGCCCAAAATAATGATATTCAAGACCTGATAAAATTGCTGAATGTGATTACTAAAATGTATGATAATATAGAAAGAGATTTTGATGTTACTGAAGATTTTCATCAATCTTGTATTGAGAACGGTGTTTCAAAAGGCGTGTTTTGATTTTCTCCCATTTACACAAATAGATATGGTGGAAATTATTTAGTTGTTTTCGAGGATTATAGTGATTTAGATGTGCTGGAAGCTGTACTTGAAGATATGAAAAATAACTATCCAGATATTAGAATTCGTGAAACTTATGATTTTGAGATGCCGGCAAAAGATGGAATCGTGATTGAGCAGGATATTAATAATAATATTTGAAAAGAAATCTGAAAAGATTTGTACGTATTAATAGATTATGAGTGAAATCAAAAGTTTGTGAATTATACAGATATCAATCCAAAAGAGCAGAAATGAATATTTTTAGATGGAGTGAAAAATAAAGTTTATGTGAATTGAAAAGTTTTAACTTCAAAAGATATCAAGTCTGCGACTACAACGATAGAATTATTCTATTATTTACTAAAATCTGAAGATCATGAAGTGAAGAATAATGAACTTTGACCTTCAAGTTTTTCATGACAACAAAATCAGATGGAAAGTAAAATTATTAGTCCATTTGTGAAGTATATTAAGAAAATTTTAGGGAAAAGACTTGATATAGAATGTTCTGGTTCTCTAAGGGATTTTTATATTACTCTGTGAAAAACAGATATTCCAATCCAGTTGGTGAAGAAGTATTAATTTATCTTCATTTGAAAAGTGTGAAAATTAAAAATTACACTTTTTTTGAAAATTTCAAATTGCTAAAAATGTGAGTTCTAAAGGAGTAAATTATGATTATATAATTTTTCACAAATTTTGGTATATTTTTCACAAAGTCAATGTTTAATACTATAACTGCAAAAATGAAATAACATCATTTGAGCACACTGTACAGTAAAACAAAAAGTAAAATAAAAAATAATCTACCAAAAAAAATATAAATGGTGAGATTAAAGGAAATTATTAATTGTATGACTATATTTTTTTCATGCAATTCGAGAGTAAACTTATTTTATATTATTACAAATTATTAAAATGACAGAAGAAAGAATATTAGAGTGAGGTTCAAAAATCGAATTAACAGAATCTCCTAAAAAAGGTTTTAAAGAGAAAACGTTATCAATGTTAAAGTCTTTTTGAGAAAAAATTGCTGCTTCATTCGAAAAAATATCTTGGAAAGATAACCCAGAATGATTGCAGTATAAGGAAGAAAGACTTGAAGAGATCAGATGACTTTATTGCTAAATAAACTTTTATATTATTACAAATTATTAAAATGACAGAAAAAGAAAATTTATGACAAGTGCAGTATAATGAATCATTAAATGAGAATTTTGCATGAGAAAATTTAAATAGAGAGAAAGAAATTTCAAAAATGAGTCAAATTTGAGATTCAATACATAAAGATTTAGAAGAAACAATTGAAGATAAAAAAAATGAAAAGCTTTATTATGTCCATTTAGAGAGACAAAATCCAAATCATGGTACAGTTGGATATATAGATCTTGTTGCAGCAACACATGATGTAGCCTTCCCTAAAGATTATCTATGGGACTATGATTATGATGTAAGATTGTCAATAAAAATTGAACATGAGCATGATAATAAAATCAGGCTGACATGTGGATGAAAAAGTATTGTTATCGATATTGGATATTTTGAGCGAAGACCTGAAGAAATTAGTAAAAAACATATAAACAAAATCTTAAATGTTTTGTGATATGAATTATAAGAGATATATGAATTTACATTTATATGAATTAAGTATTTAAATTATAAATAAAATTTAAAATGGAAGAACTAAAAACAACAAAATTTACAGCGACTTTATGAGTCTGTGAATGATATGGTCATGAAAATGATACATGATGAAAAACTGCAAAGGAAATAGTTGCTAAAGTCTGGCAAGAAATGGCAGAAAAAGTTTTTTGAGAGACAGGTATTTATGTCTCAGCATGAGTTACAGATTCAAATATGGTTTACTCAACTAATCGATGATGTCCAGAATGATGAGAAAAAATTGCCGAAATTTCAGGGACAAGGAATCCAGCATTTTGTAAAGATGTAGAAAAATGGAAACAGGCAGTGATTGATGTATTAAAATTGTCCAAAGATGAATTAAAGCAATCGACAGCACAAGTTGAATTCTTGGACGTAGATATGGTTTATGTTAATTAGGTCTTTTTAATCAGAATTTATGTAATTTGATGCAGTAGAATAAATAAAATCTCTAAAAATTTGACAAAATGGGTGTAATCAATTATAATTGTCTTAGTTCTTTTAAATTGAATTACATAATGAACGAAAAATTAATCCCAATATTACAAAATTATTGATTCTCTGAAAAGGAGGCGAGGATATATCTTACCTTGCTTTCTTTATGAGAATCTCAGGCTAGTACTATATCTAGAAATATTTGAGAAAAGAGAACTACGACATATTCTATTTTGAAGGAAATGATTAAGAAATGATATATTTCAGAAATGGAGAAGAACTCTACATTCCAGTATTCGGTAGTATCACCAGAAATATTATTATGAAATATGGAAAAAAAATATCTTAATTTTAAAGAAGTTTTGCCAGAATTGTTATGATTGATGGATCAGAATTCTATGAATGTAAATATTCAATATTTTTACTGAGATAGTTGATTAGATTCTCTGTTTTTGGATTTTGCTAATAGTGATATAGAAGTAAAAACATTTGCATGAACGTGGAAATATAATAGTGAAATATTGTTGCAGAAAAGTAAAATTTACATTCAAAAGAGAACGGAAAAATGATTATGATATAAGAGAATAATATCTAGACATAATATAGAATCTGGATGAAATGAATCAGAAGATGTTAATGATATGAAAAATAAGGATAAACTTTACGGTAGACAAACTGCAATTGTAGATAATTTGGACGATATTCATGCAGATATCGATATATATTGACCTTGAAAGGTATCTTTCCTTTTCTTTAAAAATGGGGTGCCAAATATTATTATTATAAATAATCAGTTGATCTATGACTGTCTAAATACCATATTTGATGTTATCTGGCAGCAAAATTATAAATAATTGATAAAAAAATACTGATACCAAATTCTCTTTTTTTAGGTGGCATATTTTTGATGATTTTCGACGACAGAATATTGTGTCATTATATTGACATATTGTGTATAATATGTATATATGCGGTATGATTATTTTGTATATAGTATATTCTTTTATTTGGTATGAAATTTAAAAGAATGAATTATATAAAAATAATTACTGATCAGTAAAACAAAAAGTAAAATAAAATATCATATTATAAATGTGTTTTATATAATAAATTTTATTAAAATGAAAAATTTAGGGGAAAGGGATGCCATAATGGGACTAACAAATGAAGAAAAAAATCAAACTATACAGAATCAATTGACTGAAATTTTGTGAGAAAAAATGTTTGATTTGGAAAAATTTTATAGATTTTTGATGAAAAAAATTAGTGGATATAGAGATGTTCATAGTCGAGCTATTTGGAAAGATATTGAAAATTTTAGAGATCAAATGCGAGAAAATCATATAAAGGTTATATCAGAAAGTGAGGTTAGAAGAATTTTAAGGAATTTAAATTCTTATCTCAAAACAAAAAGAGAAATATTGAGAGAACCATTTACACAAGATATTCCATATTTTAGAGCAAATAGGGAAGATAGGGGATATTATCTTGATAAAATTAATGATAGGTCACTTACAGTGGAAGAGTATGAAAAAATGCAGAGAGAGATTGAAAGTTATGGAAGCATTTTATCTAGATCAAATAAACGTAAATGGGAATTTGGAGGGTGAGATTGAGATTTAATATTATCTCTTACAACGTGAAAAGTTTATGATGTTGAATGAGATTGAGAAAAATGACTAGAAGAAGATTATAATTGAAAAAGGTGTTATTCCTCACGAAGCTGATTATCTGGAGCGTGAAATATTTATGCTGGCAGATGAAGTCTGATTTATATGCCTAGTTCGAGAATGGACGTTAAACACCCAGAATTATATTTCAGAGATATAAATGGATTGAATATGACAATGTGTACAGCAAGGTGAGTTATAGATGAAAGTTTCCCCACTATAATTAAAAGCTGAAAGGTAAATTTATGAGTGGATGCAGTGTTTTTAAGTCAAAAAGACCATTTGCAGCAGTGAAATGCTAGAGATTTGATTAAAATAATTGAGAGTAAATGAGAAAATTTGAAAGATTGGCCTGTATACTCTTATAGAATAAGGTATTTCGATGAAAATTTAGAAGAAAAGGAGAAGATTTTTACATATAAAACGAATATGAATCCTAAAGATATCAATCTTAAAATTATATGAAGAGGTGTGTTTTGAATTGAACGTTGATTTATTGTTGAGGACACTTGATCATTCGTAGATAAAATGGTTTGAATAAAAAAGTATAAGTGAAAATATGTTCGTTTGTGACAATTTGGATTAGTTAAAGAAGTTTTCGATGAACATCCAAAGTCAGAAATGGATAAATTATATTATGATGATATAGAAATCTGAGATAATAATGAAATCATTCATAAGAAAGTAGAAGTTGAGCCTATAATAGCAGATTATAATGAAATAAGAAAATTCAATTGATGGATTGTATGAGATAATTTTGCATATAAAAATCTGAAAAATCTACATAATCTTTCAAAATATGATCTGGAGGATATTTGTTCTGAGCATAATATTAGTTATGATGAAAATTTAAATAATGATGATGTATATCATTTAGTTTATGAGAATGATATATCTAAATATAATGAAATATTATGAATATTATGAGAAGTGAATATGGAATTTGAATATTATGTACCAAAGATAATATTTGAAAAATTCCCAGTTGACTATTGGAAAGCATTCTTAGAAAAAAAGTTGAGAACTAAAGTGATTAGTAATTTAGATATTTCTTCATTGTCAGAGGATACTCAGAGACATATAGCATTAAATTACATAAAAACGCACTTGAATACAGTTTTTACATTTCAGGATTCATATGATAGTTGAAATTGCCGTCCTGGAACGGATCGTTTTGCAGAAACATTTAAACTTCCTGATAGAATATTAGGTAAAGACCTATTAAACCATAAAGATTTTGAAAAGATGTTAAGTATTTATGACTTTAGAAAAATCTTTGTTAGAAAGGCAATACATAACTAGTTATTTATATTATTATTCGTAATTAAAATGAAAAAATTAGAGAATTTAAAAAATTTGAAGAATCTAAACATGGAAGAAGCTCCAATATTTAGAAACATCAATACAATTGATAAGAAAAAGGAGAAAGTTACTACCGCACTTGCTGATACTTTAGGTTGATGACCAACTTGACCTGAAATTATCGGAGAGGACGGCGTATTAAAAATTGATACACTGTCTAAAGCATTATGAATGGAAAAACAATTAATAAAACTACCAAATGGTAAAGAAATTACGACTTATGTTTGGAAACCAAAATATTTACCAAGAGTATTTGAAATTATTAATAATTCTGAAGTGAAAAATAGTTTGGGTAAAAATGATGTGGTGACTGTTGATTGAGTTTGTCCATGATGGTTATTAGCAACTATTACACATGCCTTACATCCAATTAATGTAGCAGTTAGCTATCCACAATGATGACCTGATGCAACTTTACCAGTTTCATGATTTGAAATGGATCAAGAATGAAAATGAAAAGATTTAAATTTCGAGATTAAAGAATTAGAAGATAGGACTGAAGTTACATTTTCACTAGACAATCCAAATATTGATGCTTTAGCAACAATAAATTCATTGGTTGCTCCAGAAGTACCATCATGAAAACCCGTATTTATCTCATGAAGATGACCAATAGCTATATTAACAGCTTTATCAGATGCTTATGCACATAAAGTTCCATTTGTAGCGTGTTTTCAGCCATGAACGTGAAATGTAGTAGCTATTAGTCATAGTAGAACAGATTTATGAACAATTTTATAGGAAACAATCTATTATATATTAGTTAAAATAGCGATCTAAATAAAATTTGAATTTGAGTGAATTAATATTCTTTTTGTAAAGGAGTGGCTAATCTATTTTAGTTACTCCCTTTTATATATTAGAAATATTAGCTAATAACTGAATGTTTTATAAAATATAGCACCTAAATAAAAAAAGTGATAAAAAACTTGCAAAATAAAAAAAAATAATTATATTTGTAGCACCTGTGATGATTGAGTGATATTTTATATCTAATATTGAATATGTAAACTTTAGTGAAAGTTAAGTTCACAGCTCAAAAATTACATCAGTATTTTATTCCTTTATTAATATAAAACAATGGCAAAAGTTATTTGAATCGATCTTTGAACTACAAATTCATGTGTATCATATATGCTCGGAGATAAGTCCGAAGTAATTGCAAATGCTGAATGAAATAGAACTACTCCTTCAGTAGTTTATATCAAAGGTGATGAATTATTAGTTTGAGATCTTGCAAAAAGAAAGGCTGTTTTAGAGCCAAAAAATGTTATTTATGAAGTTAAAAGATGGATTGGGCGTAAGTATAGCGAAGTAAGAGATGAACTTGCTAAAATGCCTTACGAAACCAAAGAATGATCTGACGGTGGAGTAGTTATCGTAGTAGACGGTAAAGAATACAAACCTGAACAGATTTCAGCTTTCGTTCTTACTAAGCTCAAAGAAGATGCAGAAAAATTTCTTGGAGAAAAGGTTACACAAGCTGTAATTACAGTTCCTGCATATTTTAATGATTCTCAAAGAAATGCTACAAAAGCTGCTGGAGAAATTGCTGGGCTTAAGGTTGAAAGAATTATCAACGAACCAACTGCAGCTTCTCTTGCATATGGAGAATGAAAATCAAAAGATGAGAAAATTATGGTATTTGATCTATGATGAGGAACTTTCGATGTTACAGTTCTTGAAATTTCATCTGAGGGAACATTCCAAGTTCTTTCAACTTCATGAGATACTGCACTTGGATGAGCAAACTGGGATCAGAAAATTATGGATTATTTACTAGAAGAATTCAAAAATAAAGAATGAATAGATCTTCGTGGAAATGCATGAGCAATGCAAAGAGTAAAAGATGAAGCTGAAAAAGCTAAAATGCAATTATCTAACGTAGATAGAGTGGATGTAACTATTCCATTTATCGCTCAATGACCAGACGGATCTCCAAAGAATTTGGATGTAGTACTTACTAGAGCTAAATTTGAATCATTATGTTCAGATTTATTCAAAAGATGTGAAGGTCCAGTATCTGTAGCTATGAAAGATAGTGGATTATCAAATAGTGATATAAATGAAATTATTCTAGTTTGAGGATCTACAAGAATGCCTCAAGTTCCTGGAATAGTTCAAAAAGCTTTAGGAAAAGCTCCAAAAGCAACTGTAAATCCAGATGAAGCAGTAGCTCAATGAGCAGCTATTCAATGATGAATCATTCAATGAGATGTAACAGATATCTTATTGCTTGATGTTACTCCATTAAGTTTGGCGGTTGAAGTTGAATGAGGATTGGCTCATGTTATGATTCCAAAAAATACTACAATCCCTGCTAAAAAATCTAATATTTATACAACAGCTGCTGATAATCAGACTGCTGTAACAGTTCACGTAACACAATGAGAGAGACAATTTGCTAGAGATAATAAATCACTATGAATGTTCAATCTCGAATGAATCCCTCCAATGAGAAGATGAATGCCTCAGATTGAAGTTACATTTGACATCGATGCAAACTGAATTCTCAATGTAACAGCACAAGAAAAATCTACATGAAAGCAGCAATCTGTTACTATCGCAGGATCTACTAATATCTCAGATGAAGAAATTGAAAAAGCAAAAGCTGAAGCAGAAAAATTTGCTGAAGAAGATCGTAAGAGAAAAGAAGTAATCGAAGCTAAAAACTGACTTGAATCAATGGTTTACGCTATTGAGTGACTTGGACAGGAATATAAAGAAAAGATTTCAGATGAAGATAAAGAAACTATCAATAAATTAGTAGCTGATGGTAAAGCTATGAAAGATAAAGAAGATGCCACAGTTCAAGAAGTGAAAGATGAAACAGATAGACTTCAAAGAGAATCTCAACCACTATTCCAAAAGTATGCTCAGACAGCACAACAAAATGCTGATGCTTCTAGTGGATGAGAAGCGTGAGCAGGAGAGTCTGGACCAGTTGAATGAGAGGTAGTGAATGCTTAATTAGATAAAGAATAAATAAAAAATCTGATTGGATGGGGTGTTCAATCAGATTTTTTATTTATTATTGCATTTTTGAACTGAATCAGTATATATTTAATCACTTTTATGGGAGTGTAGCTTAGTCGGTAGAGCAGATCCCTCTTAAGGATAAGGTCGTGGGTTCGAATCCCACCCCTCCCAAGTTATATAACTTGAAAGGTCGATAGAGAAATCTATCGACCTTTTATTTTAGATTAATTTTATTATCAGATCTCCATTTTTTAATTTCTTCCGCATTTCCATCCAATAATATTTTAGGCACACTAAATCATTTTACATTTTCTGGTCTAGTATAATTTGGTTCTTCCAGATATTGCATATTATCTTTCAATGAGTAGCTTTCGTTTTGCCAGCTCGCAGATTCTTTAATTACTCATGGAATTAGTCTAGTGATAGACTCAATCATTGTCATAGTTGCCACTTCTCATCATAGTAAAATAAATTGTCAGAGCGATATTTTTTGAAATTGTTCTGGATAATGTTTTTGCATATAGAGTTCTCGACGATAGTCAATTCATTCATATCTTCAGCATACAAAAATTAAATGTTCTTGCTTAGAAAATGTATATGAATATTTTTGATTGAAAACTTCTCTAGCTGGAGATGGAAAAATAATTTTAAAATCTGATTTTTTTAGTTCGTTTTTTTTGATAATTGATTCTACAGCATCGATTATCGGTTCAGCCTTGATAAGCATTCAAGCTCATCATCAGTATATTTCATCGTCGATTTGTTGATGTTTATCTGTGCAGAAACTTCTAGGATTACAAAAATCTATAGACATAATTCACTTCTCTTGTGCTTTTTTGAGCAGAGAAGTAGAAAAAAAAGAATCAAAGATTTCAGGAAAGAGTGATATTATATGAATATTCATTGAATTATTTGGGTATATAAAGTTATTAGTTATTTCAAATTGTTACGCCTCTCAGCTTCTATGAAAATTTTATACCGATAAGTGTAATCAAAAGCTTTAAATACAGCTTCCAAATATATAAAAACCAAAACTCATATTGATATCAGTATTCGAGAAATTATTTCTATTGCTGCATTATCAATGAGGTCCATTTGTATAAAAAAGATCATGAGAATTAATGGAATTCAAATAACAATACAAGAATTTAATAAAAATCTACACCTAATAATAGCTTGCTTGAGTAATCATTTTATAGTTAATCATAAATTGGAAAACACAAGATTCATACTTTTTACTACGGCATCTCGCGCAGAATAATCCTTTAATACAATATAATAGTTTACATACGGTCGAAGTATGATTTTTACCAAAACACATAGTACCCAAATAATAAATACAGTTTTAACAATTACATTATCCAAATATCAAAGCATCCAAAATCTGACTACGAAAATAAAGACAGATCGCATACTTAGTCACCACATATTAACTCATCCAAATTCAGCCATAATTCACCATTTTTTCCATCATTTTACAAAAGCAGATCCTGTGCTTAAATTTTCATTATCAATGCTGTATATCAATGCTTGTCTTCATATCGGTCAGAATATAGAGATTCATAGTAAAAAAATTATAATCACAGCAATAATTAATCATAATATATTGAATCTTTGTACAGCATTGACAAAATATATGAGAGCATTAGATACATCAAATCATGAATTATATTGAATATTTACAAGTCAATTTATAAAGTAAACAATTCAGTAGATTTGATAGAATGTATAAGAATATGACGTCAAAAGAGCAAGCCTGATTAGCCTTGGCCTGTTTATAAGTACTTTAACTGTGTCTTTAACTATTTGTTTTAGCATATGTTCATATATTAATTATGAGCAAAATGTTTATTTTCATTCGTTAATTCAATGACATTTTTTATATTTTTTACCGCTTCCACATGGACATGGATCATTTGGTCTAACTTTTTTTCTCGTTGGTAATACAACTCATTCACTAGGTTCCTTACCAGAAACATCATCAGCATCAAATACTTCTACTCCATCTTCATCTTCGAATATCATTTTTCTTGGATCTGTTTTTGTCTGAGAAATAGTCTGATTTCAAGCTTGAATTACTACTTTACCATCTTTTTTAGAAACTTGAACAGGAACTCTTCATCCAAATTGTTTACTTGCTTGCTTAAGTTTTTCCATCACTTCAGGATTATCTTGAACCATTTCAAATAATAGATTTTGAGCTTCTTGCTGCTCAGCTACTGCACGATAATCAATTCTCATCAGCTTAGTTGTTGTATCGGCTTTGATATTTTGCTGTAGTAATTCAAACTTTTCAAATGATTCCTGCTTATAAACGATAAGTGGATCCATTTGTGCATAGCCCATGAAACTAACTTTATCCTTCAAATATTGCATATCATCGATATGAGCTACCCAAAGTTTATCGATTACCTGTAAATTGACATCTCTTAAAATATTGAAAAGCAGATTCTGATCATATTTTTCTCGAGTTTCAGTGAAATATTCTACTAATCTACGATCTAAACTATTGGCTAAAGTTTTGAAATCCATCTGCTCATATTCAGCTTTTTGTTTTGCATCAATTTCTAGTCAAAACTCTTTATTTAAAACCAATAATAAATCTCACACACTCTGTCATGTTGCTTCAGCTGTAGAAACCTGAGTATTCAAGATTTCTTGAGAATCAAGCATAAACTGCTGTTTAGCTGTTTTTAGCCATTCAGTCTTTTTCTCCTCATCTTCATTTGCTTCAATAATACTATCTCTAATGAAATATATTCTCTTTCTTTGCTTATCGATTACTGAATCGTAGTCAAATAAGTGTTTTCTGGTACTAAAATGCCAAGCTTCAATCTCTTTCTGAGATCTAGTGATAGCAGATGTAAATTGTCTTTGAGTCAGTTCTAATCCTGCTAAATCTTCTTTGGAAAGCAGCATTCATGCCATAGCTTGAATTCTTTCTCATCACATTTTTCTCATCAAAGTATCGTCCAAAGCGACAAAGAAAACTGAAACTCCAGGATCTCATTGTCTACCGGCACGTCCGCGTAACTGGTTATCGATTCTTCTAGATTCATGCTTTTCTGTTCAAAGAATGAATAGTCCATAATGGAAATCCTTTTCAATGGTTTCTTTTGTTCATTCTGCTGATTCTATTGTAATCTTTGCGAAAATATCAGTTTGTTCTTTCTTTTTCTTGTTGATTTGAATACTGATTTTTAATCAATCCTTAGAAATGCTTGATTTTTCAGCTTTTGTAATATCATCATTTTCAAGTCAGAATTGATTCTTTAGTCATTCAATAGTCAATTCATATTCTTTTCTTGAATATATATTAGCTTTTACGGCAGTCTGATTTTTAATTTGCTTTGCACACCATTTAGCGTAATTACCTGCCATTTTTTCGTTCAATCAGTCTTCCAATTTGATATCGGTTCCACGTCATGCCATGTTCGTAGCTACTACAACTGATTGATATTTACCAGCATTGGCTACAATATGAGCTTCCTGTTCATGGAATTTAGCATTCAAAACGTAGTGAGTAATTGCATCTTTTTCGAGGATACGAGAAACATATTCAGATGTAGCAATATCAGCAGTTCAGATTAGGATTGGTTGTCAGATTTCATGATAAAATTTGATATAATCCTTCACAAATTTCCATTTTATCTGCTGATTATAATAAACTTTATCGTTTTTGTCTACTCTAATTATTGGTTTATTTGTAGGTACGATAACAACTTCTAGTTCGTAAATTTTTTGGAATTCCTCAGCTTCAGTGGCAGCAGTACCAGTCATACCGGCTAATTTTTTATATTGCTTGAAAAAATTCTGATAAGTAATTGTAGCCATGGTCTGAGATTCACGCTGAATCTGTACTCATTCCTTAGCTTCGATTGCCTGATGAAGTCATTCACTAAATCTTCTTCATGGCATTGTTCTACCAGTGTGTTCGTCAACGATAAGGACTTCTCAATTTGAAACGATATAATCTACATCTCTGATATAAACAGCTTTTGCTCTTAAAGCATTTTCGATATGGTGAATCTCTTCAAATCAAAAATCTTTATAGAGATTTTCTACATTCAATAGTTGTTCAAGTTTTGCGATTCATTTTCCACTTAATGAAGCTGTTTTAGTCTTTTCATCGATATAGTAATCTCCGTCTTCTTCTTGCTCTTTTGGCTCATCATTTATCAATTCATTCAAAAGTCATTTGCTTACTTTTTTCTTTCCGCTACATGGAGTAAGCATATTTACGATATTTGCATAATATGTGTATTTTTCTGTAGGTTCTTCTCTGGCTTCTGAAATAATTAATGGAGTTCTAGCCTCATCAATTAGGATGGAGTCTATTTCGTCGACGATGGCAAAATTTAAAGGTCTCCAAATCAGATTTCTTCTTTCCATTGTCTGAACTAGATTATCTCTCAAATAATCAAATCATAATTCTGAATTTTCTACATATGTGATATCTTTTGAATATTCTTCTCTTCTTTTTTGTAATGGAGTTCATTTAACTACGCTTCAAACCGTTAATCCAAGCCATTGGTATAAATATCCTATCCATTGGGCATCACGAGATGCTAGGTAATCATTTACTGTAACTACGTGAACTCAATTTCCAGATAATGCATTTAAATATACTGGAGCGGCTGCAACGAGAGTTTTTCATTCTCATGTTTTCATCTCTGCAATTTTACCTTGATGAAGAATAATTCATCAAAGAAGCTGAACATCATAAGGAATCATATTCCAGGTTTGTTTTTCTCATTTCACATCGTAAGTATCTCCCACCATCCTTTTACAAGCCTGTTTTACTACTGCAAAAGCTTCTGGAAGAATGTCATCAAGAGTTTCTCATTTAGTTAATCTTTCTTTGAATTCAGGTGTCTTAGCTTTAATCTCGTCATCAGAAAGAGTTTCAAATTTGTCGTATCGTTCATTGATTTTGGTAACGATTGGCCATAATGCATTAATCTGCTTTTGATTATAATCTCATCAAATCAAATTAGTTAACCAGTTAAACATATTTTTAAATTGAAAATAAAGACTTTTTTCTTGCAAGAACTCAAGCAAGTTTACTGATTATATGAATCCGAGAGAATAAAACAATCTGATTTTTATAAAAACGGCTGTAATATTTGAAGTAAAAATTCATAAATATCACATGGTCTTGATTTATTCTTTTTTTTATTTATAATAATGGAGTAATAATTAATTAGAGTTAAAATAAAAAGTAAAAACAGAATGAAAACTTTTGCGATGATTAAACCTAGTTGTATTGTATATTCAACAGAGGTTGAGGCAGCAATAATAGCTGCGGGGTTAAGAATCGAGACTTCTGCTGAAGTCCGTTTCACGAGGGAAATGTCAGAGGAATTCTATGCTGAGCACAAAGGTAAACCTTTCTTCGAAGGATTGGTTGCTATGATCTCTTCTGCTCCAGTTAGAGTATACTGCTTATCTGGAGAAAATGCTATTCAAGTATGGAGAGACTTGATAGGTCCCACAAATCCCAACAAAGGAAAAGAGGATCAATTGCGTAGAAAATATGCTGACGCAGAAGCCTATGCAGCAGGAAGTCCAGACAATGGGTTCCATGGCTCAGCCAATCCAGAGGATGCTGAACGTGAGATTGATCTTATGAGAAAATGGCAATTTTTATAAGGAAATCTTTTAAAACTGAAAGGGCTGGTTGTTTACCAGCTCATTCTTTTTTTTAATCACTTGAAAAAATAACAAGGAATTATACAATGAACTAATATTTATTATATTGAAATAAAATATGTTTCATTATTTTCAGTGAAAAGTAGAAAAGAAAGGCTGAATTACATTGTTAATTCACGATTTTATTGGGGTTCAGGTTTTTTATGCTTGAAAAAAATCTCAGTGAGAATTCTATCTTTTTCCAGTTTATGATGAAAATAAGAGAACGGTGCAATATTTTGCATTCGATACGTTAGAGCAAAAAAAGATTTTTGAACAATTCTTAAAAGTAAACTGAATTTGAAGTAAAACAGCATTTCAACTTGCACAAACTCCATCGGAAGAGCTATCAAATGCAGTCAAAAATATGGATGTGAAATTCTTTCAATCAATTCCATGAGTATGACCAAAATGAGCAAAGAAAATCCTACTTGAACTCAAAGATTCACTTAATGCAAATGAATTATCATCACTTGATGTGGATCAGAAATTATTCAAAGATATTGTGAAATCTATGCGTTGACTGGGTTATGAAGCGGAAAGTGTAAAAAAAGTTTTGCTTACATACAAAGAGCCAATCACCAGAGAAAAAATGCCAGCAATTATCAAACGAATTATAACACAGCTTTAAAAATCAGACTATTATTATATGTTTCAATTAAAAACAATATTAAATACATACGGAACAAAGATAAAATATGCATTGCGAGTAGTTTTTTTTGTTGCAATGATTTTTGCAATTAGAACATATGTAAATTATTTAACAGTGGTAGATTCAATTGAGACAGTGAATGTGAGAACCGCATCAGTTCAAAATGAAATGGATTATGCTCAGAATTTTCAGAAAAAATATTTAGCTTCAGATTATGGTTATCTTTTCCTTGCGCATGATAATTCTATGGTATTTTGATGAGAGGAAATCATACTTTTTAAATCTTCATGAGATGTATTAGAATCATGATTTAATGTTGATTTGACACATATTCCATATCGTCCAACTGAAGAAGAACAGAGGAAAATGTTAGATCCGAAGAAGGCATGGAATTTATACTTTGCAGAGACTTGGGAAAAAATAAATTAAATACAATGCTACTTAAGCAATATAAACGAAATAATTGTGATAAAATAATATTTATAATTTGTAAAAAATTATAATGTTAACTGCATTCTCGATATTCTGGATATTAAACGTATTTTATCAAATCATATCTACATTTTTTGTATATTGAATTCATTTATGTAATCCCTCAGATCCAGCATTAATTCGTGAATGAATATGGATATTGTTCCTATTTGTAACTCTGATTTTATGATATAAGAAATTTAAACCATATTGGAAAAGGCGGAAGAAAGTTTGGATAGTGTTTATAATCCTTATTTTAGTTTCAGTATTTTTCTCATGGTTAAAAGATGTTTCATGGAGTAATATGTTTATATGAATCAAATACTGATTTTGGTGGACTTTTATTTTGATATCCGCGAGTTTCTTTGGATATGTATACTCAGAAAAACGAAAAAAATCCAATCTGATTCAATTTCTCCCACGAATCTTAATTTGAATAGTTTGAGCAGGATTTTTATGGCAATGAGCCAAATTGTTGCGACCAAATTTTTTCTATTCTTTGGGATACTGAGGCTTAAATGATTACGCATTTAATATAAATCCACCAATATATTATCTAACTTGATTTGGATGAACATTACGTCGACAATGATTCTTTTCATGACCAAATAATTATTGATATTTCTTGGTTGCATTCCTTCCATTCGTTTGGCGATTCTTTACGAATAAAATCAAAAAAAATGAAAATTTAGTATGATCAATTATAGCACTAACAATTTGGATGGCATGAATGGCGGCTACATTATCACGTGCAGTTTTAGTATGAGCGGTTGTTGTGTTTTTAGTTTTTTATCGGAAGGAATTAAAATCTAAAAAGCGATTATTACTCTGATGATGAATATGAATTCTTACTATTCTAGTGGGATTGTCAGTCCGAAAACGAGAATCGACAGTTTGACATATTGCAAGTAAATTTGAGACAATCCCAGAAGTAATCTCTGCTCCAATATGACATGGACTTGGAAGTTCATGACCAGGAGTTCATTACAAATGAAAATACCTTCCAGAGAATTATTTCTTACAAATAATGCTTGATATTTGAACTATTTGATTCCTGTTCCGAGCTTTTTCAATGTTATATTTATTTTTAATCCAGCATAAAGTGGTGTGATTAAATAAATGAAAGCTGACCATTGAAGAGGAATATTATCTTCAAGTATTACATAAATTACAAATCTGATTTTTTGCATTACTTATAATGTGATTATTCTTACATGTATTTGAGGATAGTATGGTGAATTATCTATTCTTTACGATATATGGAATAGTTCTAGGAGGCTTGAGTACAAAGTTGAAAGGGGAGTTGTCTCGAAAAGAGGTGTTGATACAAAATAAAAAACTGCAATTAAAAATCTAAAGATAAAAAAACTCTCCAGCCGGAGAGTTGAAACTTTTTTATCTATCCGTATAAAGGATTAAGCATAGATTGAAATAGTAATTTCATCCAGCATTTTTCTAATTAAATCTTTCAATTCATCAGTAGCAAATGAAAATTGATTTCTAAGATATCCATCATTTACACAAACTGTATCAATTGTATCGATAGTATTCAATAATCATTCAACGATGCATTTTAGTTCTTCTTTCGAAGAGATCAATCCATTATTCAACTCTTTCTCTAGGCGAATAAGATGGTATTTGATTTTAAGAATATTTTTTATCAGAAGATCAACATATTCAGTGTTGATTTGATGAGCTACTCATCCACCATAAGCCCCAACAGATTCTGCATTTACTTCAAGAGCAGAGATTAATGCATCACAGGTTTCATTGATTTTATCCATCAAGTTGGATAATTTTTCATTTGACTGAATTGAATTTACTGATTCCATGATATTGATATGAAATGAATAAAAATTTATTTTTTTATTTGACGATGTAATTATACTCATAAAATTAAAAATATGCAAAATTTTTGATAATTTTCATTCCCAATCCTCTTACGTTTTAAAAATCTGATTTTTTTAATATTTACTTTAGTAAATTTTGAATAGCTTTTGATAACATTTGGTTTGATAACAAAGGGTTTGCAAAAATATCCACAAATTTCCTCTAAAAGCAAAATTTATACAAAAAATCCATATTGATTTTCTTGTTTAAAAGCATAATTTGTAATCAGATTTTTAATTATTTATTTGAAATTATATGAAAATAGTTCAATGAGCAATAAAAACTCCAAAACAGATTGCGAACATCAGAGAAAGCTGAAAGTATCTGAATGAAATGTTATTGATTCTTAGAGAAAAAGCCAAAGCATGAGTAGCACTTATAGAGCTTGAATTTGTAGCAGAACATTTCATTCAACAACACAATTTAAAATGAGCTTTTAAGTGATATGATGGATATCCTACAAATTTATGTTTATCCGTAAATAATTGTGTAGTTCATTGAATTCCAAATGAATATATTCTCAAAAATGGAGATTTGCTAAAAATCGACGCATGAGTAATTTATCAAAAATGATATTCTGATTCTGCGATTTCGGTAGTGATTGGATGAGAAATGGCTAATCCATTAGCTCATGAATTGATAACAGTGACAAAAAGTGCACTAGATAATTGAATAGCGACTATTCAGCCTTGAAAATCAATGTATGATTATGGAAATACGGTAGCAACTACGGTTCGTGCAGCTGGGTTTAAAGTTCTAAAAGATTTGACAGGTCATGGATGTGGAAATGCTGTGCATGAAAGACCATATGTTTTCAATTATGGGCATCCAGATATGAAAAAACAATTTTTTACTCCATGAATGGTACTTTGCTTCGAGCCGATTACTGCGGTAATGAGCGATGATTTCTATATGGAATACGGAGATGAATGAATGTATACTCAGCATTGAGATTTAGGTTGTCAGTGGGAATATATGCTGTTGATTACTGAAAAATGATATGAAATGATGAGTGGAATTACTGAGTGGGAGTAATGTTGAAAAAAAATGGTAAAAATATAAATTAAAAAAGTCAGATTTTTATTTTCAGTTTTGGTTTGAATGACAGAGGAAACTCCAAAAAAAATCTTTCTTTTTACGTGAGAGAATACATATACATTAAATAAAGAACTTAAAAGGCGAAAGGATATGTTTGCAGAAAAAAATGGAGCAAATAGTATTTTTTCGTTTAATCGTGAAAATCGAGATTATGGTCAGATTAAACAAACTATTTTTAGTGGATGATTCTTTGTTACCAATAAATTAATTATTCTTTACGGAGTTCCGCTAGACACAGAAAAATCTAATGCAATTAAGGCTGATGAAATTGAAAAATTAGCTGAAGATATTATGAACTACCAACTTCCAAGTGAAGTTCTTGTAATTTGTGTATCTTACAAACCTGATAAACGTGGTCGTTTCTATAAGCGATTTGATAAATTGCATAAAGATAATCCAGCTCAGAAAATTATAAAAACATTTGCTCCTTTATCTGAACGTGAATTGCCAGATTTTGTAAAGGAAAATTCAAAAGATTTAAATCTGGACTTGAAAGTTATTCAGGCTTTAATACATAAGATTTGAAACGATCAATTTCGTCTGGAGTCAGAAATAGATAAATTAATATACCGAAAAAAATATTATAATGAAGAAATTACACCAAAAGTAGTAGATGAAGTTTGTTTTGGGATGATAGAGGAGGATGTTTTTCAGCTTTTGGATTTAGCTTTAACTGATACAAAATCTGCAATCAAATTTGTTCAATGATTACAAGATGATGGATTGGATCGAAATGCAGTAAATGGTTCATTCGCATGGGGACTTAGGAATTGTTTATTTGTACTTGATTACGCTGATCATTGAATTACGGATTCAAAACAAATAGCTAGCGAATTAAAACAAAATCCATGGGCAATTATGAATATAACTAAAAAATTAAAACTTCTAAAAGAAAAAAAGAATCTGATTCAGAATTTATTCAAAAGTATTGTAGATATAGATTATGAGATAAAAAGTGGAAATTCTCAACCTGAAAGTTATTTCTTTACAATAAAAAAAATATTACTCCAAAATTAGTCCATTATTTGATTTTTTTGTGTAATTGTTTATAAAACTGTTGAATGTGTTTTACTTAAAATGAAGTGTATGCGTAAATTTGGAATATTTCTGTTATTGATATTTATGACTTTATTATCTAGTCAGACTTTTTGATATTTAGAAAGTAAAGTATATTGTAATCTTGAAAATAACAATGTAACGATTTTTATGAAAAATGAAGAATGAACTACGAAATGTCAGATTTATCTAGATACGATATATCAATTGGCATTGAAAAAATATAATGAAATCTCAGCAATCCGTTCATATATAGAACAGGGAGATGATGCATATTATTGGAAAAAAATATGAGAGGATAAGAATGCAGAATTTCTTAAATTAGTAAACTATAGAACACAGATAAAAACAGCAATAGATAAGTTTGAGTCAGCATTGTTTGATAAATATAGTTATTCATTGAAAAAGCCGATGCAGACTTATTATTCAGAACTAGAATCTCAATATTATATATTGGTAAATCAAGATGTATCACTCAGAAAATCAGACCATTCTCTAAAACTTACTCAATTAGAACAACAAATGTGGAATGTGAATCATATTATAAATGCAAAGAATTTGGATGAGATTATGGAAGTGGTTTCATCATATATTTATCTGAAAAAGCAAATAGAATGAAAATAGGGATAATTAGCTCAGGAATAGATACACTAGCATTGTTTCAATTTTTGACTCGTTATGACAATGAATATTTAGTTTATTGTGATCAAACTAGTTTTCCATATTGAGAAAAATCACTCGATTTTGCATTAAATAATATAGAAAAAACAGGGGAGTTCTTGACTAAAAAATGAGCTGAAATAATAATTGTAGATCCAATCTATGAACTAGCTTTGAAGTATTCAGATAAGAAATTTTGATTTAAAAATTTACCATTATTTCAAGAATATTTACACAAATTTGCATTCAAACATTCATTAGTAGGTAAAATCTGAATTTTATCAGATTTCTGATCTAGTTGAAAAGTTCAGGGATTCCTTGAAAAAGAAGAAAAAGACTATAAACCAACTGAAGATCAAAGCTCTATCAAAAAATTCAGTTATCCTTTTCATTATTGGGTAAAATCAGCTAGTTCACGAGTTGCAAATATTAATGATTTATGAGTTCATAATCCATATTTGATTCGTACGATGAAAAACGATTTACGTTATTTCAAGGATGCATATGTGGATACAATTTTGCCCATGCATTACCATTATTTTCGTATGCAGAGAGCGATAAAATCATTTTTCAATTTCCATAAAATCAGATTTCATGATTTTTTAGTAGTTGAGGAATGTTTTAATAATTTAGTAGAAAAATCTGACTGAATATATTGAGTTAATGTACGAATAAACCAGTCTTGAGAATTTTTAACTCGTAATAAACAGTTGATGTGGCTGATGCAGAGAGGAAAATCTGTAGAGGTGAAAATTGAAGAGGTATAAAATTTTAATAAGAATAAAAAATAAAGGGACAAGCCTTTATTTCTCTAATAAACTATCTTTTACCAGGGATGGGACTCGAACCCACACGACCGTGAAGTCACCAGATTTTGAGTCTAGCATGTCTACCAATTCCATCACCCTGGCTAGGGTGATAGTTTATTTACCTCCTTATAATTTTTTCCTATTTAATTTCAATATACTTTTTTTAACTACAAAAAACGGAGCATTCAATGCTCCGTTTTATTATTCGTGATTTTTATGCTTTTTAATCATTAAAATTTTTAAGATATTTTTTTTGCCAAATTATATATAATTCACTTAAAATATTATCAAAATTTGCAATTTTATCCTTGAAAAAGTCTAAATTTTTATCTTTAAGCTTATCATATTCAGATTTTTCTTGCTCATCTAAGAACTTATATAAATTTAGTTCGATATATTCATCCAAAATTGGACGCATATCTTCTTTCAGCATCTCAAAATTATCCACTTTAGGATCAAATCCTGCCATAACGAGTGTATCGTTTAGGAATTGTTCTTGTTCAATATTCATTTTTATTTTGTTTATGAATTAAATTAATTGTATTTTATGAAATCTGTGTGATATTGCAAATTATTCAGTTTATTTAATATTAGCTAGCTCTTTATATTTTTTTATTATAGGATTTTCTTGATATAAATCTCTTATATCCATATAACTTCAATATCTCGTTCCATTTCGCTTTACTGGAACTTGTCGAGCACTACTTGTAGCATAATCCATAGGTTTTGCAACTAATGGTCATCCATTTATTTGTTCATTGTATAGTCAGAATGAATTAATTTTGGCATCAGAATATACTATATTTTCGATTCGTACTTTATTTGGAGAATCTTTTTCAGATCTTGAAAAATAGATATCTACATCTCTTCAATTATACTTCATTCTGTATATCTCTACATTTACTTTGCCTAAATATTCGTGGTTGTATGAATATTTTTTTCTTGCAACTTTTTTCATATCTTTATATTCCAATCATTCAGGTATTAATTTTTTGTATCATTCAATGACATCTTCAGAATCTTTTCATTGATAAAATCACACAGCATGATTTTTTTCTTTAGGGAACATTTTTGTATTTATTTTTACTTGTCTTTTCATCTCATCTAGTAATATTTCACTATCTTCTTTATCAGTCCATTCAAGTTTGCTGTCCTTTGATTCTGGTATTTTATCAAGGATTTCTCAAACTTTAAAGTCCACTTTTGTTGTAGTCTCATATGATCAATTTGGTAAAGTCTCTCATTTTGAGTATCTGCGACCATCCATTCATGGTGCGGATCTCCAGCATCACTCAGAATTTGATCTATACAATAATCTTATATCGATTTTTCAATCTGTATTGCGAGAGTATCCCACAATTTTTTTTCTACTTCAAAATTCAGTATAATTGGTAAGATATATTATTTCTCAACCTGGAAGTTTTAATATATTTTCTGGTTTAAAATCTTTTGTATAGTCTTTGGCTCTATCAGTAAAATCGCTTTTATTAAAATTTTCAAGGTCTTCATCAGTCATTTTTTTCAAAGAAAATCATTCTTCCTTATCGGTAGTTTCGGTAGTTTCTTTTGTGTCTTTATCATCAATTTCATCTTTTTCATCTAAGTCGTCAGTAGGAATAGCTATTGGTGATCCTCAAGTTCATTTACCTCAACCAGATGGAGGTGTGTTTTTTCACTTATCTTTTCACGTGTCTCCAATGACTAGAGATGGAGCAGTATCGCTTCATTTAACTGATTTACCTCAATTAGATGGAGGCGGAGGAGTGTCATCTCATCACTTATCACCTCACTTATCTTTTCATTTACCTCAATTAGATGGAGGTGGAGGAGTATCATTAGGTCATCTATCATTAGGTCCTTTATCTTTAGGTTTTCCATTATTCTTTCTTTTGAATGTATTAGAGAACCATGGTAGTCCAACTACTAACCACTCTTTACCTCATTCTACTGCAGCAGTTCATGGAGTACCTGGTATTACATTTGTGATTTCTAAGAAAGCATTACTTACCCTAGATGCTGCATCATGCACTATTGTTCAGTCTATATCCATAATAGGATCGTAGCTTAGATTTAGAGTTCCAGAAAAATTTCATGCTCATTTTACTGTCTCTTCAATAACCTCTAAACATCTCATTCAATGTAGATTTGTATTTGTAAATCAACTAGTCGCGAATCAGTGGTCTAATTGCTTAATCAAATCTACTTTGTTTTGTATAGAAGAATCTCAAATTAATGATTTAACATGTTCAAGTTTATCTGTGTAGTTATTTGGATCTAATAATTCGCTTCCAATACGTACAGGTGTTCAATCTGTACCGGCTCAGAAATGTAGTGTAACAGATTGTGTGTATTCACCTGTAACAGAAGGTTCACTAATAATATTATTGCGTGCTGCAGTAAAAACATTGTTTCATCCTTCTCGTTTTCACATATCATAGTAATCTTTAACATTTCATGTGTTTGTTGTGGATGTAGATTCTGGAGTTCCAGGAGTTCAAGGAACGGCTTCTTTTGCAAACATTCAAGTACCAGTAGCCGCTTGTATTGCAGCAGCAGTTCCGAATGAGATTGCTGCAGTTCATAATCACCATTTTGTAGCTAACCAGGCTCTTTCTCATCTGAATTTTTTAGTAGCAGAATTATAATCTTTTCTATATTCTTTTAATAAATCATCATAATTTATTTGTTTTCAATCATAATAAGCTTCGATTTCTGCAGGTATGTCCTGTAATGTTGCTGAAGGCCCTATGATATGTATTGCACTTAAATTGAGAGCATTTTCTAAATCATAGAAATCTCTTTCAATTTGATTTCTATCTTTTGATCTTAAGAAATTATGTCCCATAGACCGGTAGGCTTCGAGTCTTGCTCTAGCGTCCAATAAATTAGTATTTAAGACATTTTTTTCATTAGGAGATAATGTATCATAATGTTCTAGACCACTATAGATTAAATCAGAAAGTTGTTTAGTATTAAAGTCATCATCTCTTTGTAACTCAACTTGAGTGGTCTTACCATATAATTCAAGCTGCCTTTTTGCTCTATAACGTTTAAACCATGAATTAGTATATTTTCATTCGCTATCTTTTTCAGCCATAATTCTTTCCCATTCTTTCATTTTAGCAATCTCTTCTTCATAGTTTCTAGTCAAATTTTTTTCATATGTATTTTGTTCTTTTGTGTGATGAGTGAATTTTTTAACAGCAGCTTTAGCTCATATTAATCAAGATGTAGTTAATGTGGCAGCTAGGGCTCATCATCATAATAGTCACACAGCCATTCAAGAAACACTAATTCCAGCAATAGTTAATGCCTGTCACCACCATGGCATTTTATCTAATTTATTTCAAAGTTTGAATAACCATCATTTTTCACGATCTTTGTTGCTTGTTTGATATGCTCATTTACCGTTTGTAAGTAAATCCAATTTAATTTGTAGATTTTCGGTAGATAATTTAGCTAAAGCAGCTTGATGCCTGATGAATTTTTGAATTTCTTTGTCCAGCATAGCTTCATCTAACCCACTAGGATTTCATAATATATCCATAATTTCTTTTCTAAATCTTGGATCTTTTCTATATCTTTTAAAATTTGTATCAATTTGTCTGCGAATTGAATCGAAATGGGAATCGTTATGATCAGTTAAATATTTTTCTAAATCTGATCTAATTGCTTTAAATAATTCATTATCATTTTTGATTGCATTTAATTTCTCTAATACATTAGTTGCAACAAATTGTTGCTCTCCAGGTAGTCATAGTCTAACTCTAACGAATTCATTAAATCTTTTCTTAAAATCGACAAGTGAAATTGCTCAAGAAATATAACCTTGGCATAATTCTTTTAATTCCCTTCATCTTTCAGTTTCATATAATTCATCTCATTCATTTGATTCAATCATTGTTTGTCTTTGAATATTTCAAAAGGCATTACGAGTTAGTCATTTTCATTGTAAAATTTCTTCTAAATCATGACGAGAGGCTTGAGTACCCATTTCTTTATTAAAAATGGCATTATTTGTGAAAGGAGTTCTCTCGTAATTTTTCTTTTTTTCGTTTATTTTTTTTCTTCTAACTTTTCATCTCATTAAAAATAATTTTCCTCTCTTGAGTACATTATATCGTGAAGTATTATGCCATTCCTCATTAATCTCATTTTCTACTTCACGGGAAATCATATCCTCATAAGATTCTGATACATCGGAAAGTACTACATTTTCTTCAAATGATGTAGGTAAGTCGATTTCAGTTTCAGTCTTGGTTTCAATTTCAGTCTCGGTTTCAGTTTCAGTCTCGGTTTCAGTTTCGGTTTCAGTTTCAGTTATAATAATAGGTGGGATAGGAGTTTCAGTTTCAGTCTGAGTTTCAGGTTGTGTTTCAGTTTCAGTCTCGATTTCAGTTTCAGTCTGAGTTTCAGTTTCGGTTTCAGTTTCAGTTATAATAATAGGTGGGATAGGAGTTTCAGTTTCAGTCTGAGTTTCAGGTTGTGTTTCAGTTTCAGTCTCGGTTTCAGTTTCAGTCTGAGTTTCAGGTTTGGTTCCAGTTTTTCTAAAATGGTAATAATAATCGTCAGGTTCTGTTTCAAAAGGTCATCGAACGGTTTTTCCACTGGTATCTTTATCCCAAATATCTAGTATGTAAATATTTCCATCTTCATCTTTAAATTTTGTATTTTTACGTAATTCTCGCATATCTGGATTAAAATCTGAAACTTCTTCAAATCCATTTCAATTTCAAAAGTCTACCAATAAAGTACCAGATTCGATTAACTTTTTCATCATTTCTTTTCACTTTGAGCTATCGGTATATATATCGTTTATTGTTGGTTTTCATAATGTTTCTTTTTTCTCCTTAGATTTTTTATTGATATTTTTTTCAACCTTTTTTATTGCATAGAATTTTTCTCAGTTATGAGTAAATTTTATAGCATCAGTTGATATTCAAATTTTTTCCAATCACTCCTTACAAATTTTTAAATTTTGATGTAATTCTCAATCCTTTTTATAGTTTGAATTTCGTGTAGGCAATAATTGGTTATTAATTTGAATTATGTATCATGATTCGAGAATTAATAGCTCGGCTAATCTAGTGTCAAGCTTTGCTTTTTCATTATTATTTTTTGCATTATCGTATTCTTGTTGGTATTCTCTAATTATTGAATTAAATTTATCATCGGATAAATCAATATTAATTCAATCTCTTAGTTGTATCAATCATTTTAATGATGTAGATTTTCATCTGATTTTATAAATTTGTTCCGCTACTTCATCACGAGAACATAATTTGGATTTAAATTCTTCAATATCAAATTCTTCGAGCTTTTTTTCTTCTCAGTTTATTAATAATTCACCTTCTGTATCATGAACTTTATCTACTAAGAATAAGATAAAATCGATTAATTTATTTTCTGCATGAATACGAAATACATTAGCAAGATCTGGTAAATTTTGTTCATCACTGTATTTTTTTGCATCTTCAAAATTTTTCCTAAATATATTGTACTGACCATAAATTGAATCTAAAGAAATATTTATGCCTTTAAATGAAATTTCTCCTGCTGGAAATGGGTAGGGTCTATTTGTGCACCCTTCTAATTGTTTTCTTATTTCGTTTATATCTTCTTGAGAATGAGAAGAAAGAACTTCTTCTATTTCACGTTCTGC
This sequence comes from uncultured bacterium, assembly GCA_946408385.1. GTDB lineage: Bacteria > Patescibacteriota > Gracilibacteria > Absconditabacterales > Absconditicoccaceae > UBA3291. The sequence continues at coordinate 62,144 of CAMJSB010000004.1, forward strand.
TTTATGACAAATCTCATCAACTTTTTTCTGGGAGTCGGTTTCTTTAATGATTTCATCTAGATTTTTTTTTGGTGCTTTTGCCATTTTGAGTTGATAATAAATAAAATACTCGATAATATTATAATCACAAATATAAAAAAAGTCAAAAAAAAATAGACTTTTTTCATAATATTTATAATTTTCATATCTAATTATATATTTTTTTGCTTTATTTGACTAGAATTTTAATCTCTCAACTATGCATTTTAAATGCTCATCTCTCATGATTAAATTGTTTTCATATAATTTTTGTTTATTTATAAGCTCTATTAATTTTTCATCCCAATATGTTTTCATAGAAGATGGCTCTTTAAATTTATCATATGATTCAATAAGACGTTTAAAATTAGAGTAATCACTTAATTCTTGATTTTTGTGACATCTATTATAAATAGGATAAGAATATGCATATATGAAAGCTTTCCATATATCATCGTTTGATTCATTTTTATACATAGCAGAATACGAGCCTACTGTATTTTGCTTACGCTTATCGTAAATATAGTACGCGTTTTTACATAACGCAAATTTATCTATATATGAATAAAGAGTGGCTGTATATGCACAATCTTCATACAAAACAACTTTAGTCGGCCACTCAGTTGGAAATTCAACCTTCTTTGCAACTTCTGTCTTAATAATCTTGTTCCATACTGCTACATAATATATATTATCCTTATTATGTTTATTATCCATTACTTCTTCATAAGAATACACAACTACGTCTGTTTTCTTATTAGGCATATTTAAACATAACTCTTTTTCACTAACATTATTAAGAATAATGGTTGTAGCAATAGCTATATTCGTCTTTTCTTCTTTACAAGTATTAAATAAAATTTCATACATATATGGATGTACAATATCATCACTATCTATAAAAGCAAGATACTCTCAGTTCACTAACTTCGTTCAATTATTCCTAGCTATAGCAACTCATTGATTCTTTTGGTGGATAACAGAGATACAAGGAAAGTTTTTTTCATACCATTTACATACCTTTAAACTATTGTCAGTAGAGCCATCATCAACTAAAATAATTTCGATACCAGACATTGAAGAATTAAGCACAGAATCCACAGTTCTTGGCAAAAAAACTTCAGAATTATAAACAGGTATTACTATAGATATCTTATAATCAGATTTTTTTCTTTCTGGTAACTTGGCGACTCCCTCTGATACTCATCATAAAATGTATCTATCATCTTTTTTGATATATCATTCTACTATAATTTCATTTAATTCTTTTTTAGTTATTTTATGCAATAACTCTATTATAGAATCTTCCGTTTCTGCAATTAATCAAGTTTTATTATATATTTTATACAAATCGTAAACTCACTTACTTCTAAAAGCTAAGGTTGTTCATCTATATCCATTTAATGCAGTAATTTGAAATCTTTCAATATCTGAAAGTGATACATCAATTTCATTACTTTCAATCAAAAAATCATTATTTACAGATTCTGCAATAATTTTAAAACGGATGTATGAACTATATTTATCCTTAGGTAAATCATATGTTAAATCTAATGTTGAACCAATCGTATAATAGACAAATGTTTGAGACATGGCCATTATTTTATAATGATGTGCATTTGAAACATAGTCCCAAGAAAGTGATAATGTTCAATTTATAATTTTATAATTGAGTTGCATATGTGTTTTAAAAACTATAAAATCGAATACCTAATACTTAATTATATAATAAAACTTTAAATTTGTCAAAAAAAATCAGACTTTTTTATTATAGAATATAAATTTATAAAAATGTACCCATTTTGGTGAGTTATAGAACATTTCAACTGTAAAATAAAAAAAAGTATAAAAATCACTTGAAAATGATTTAAACTTTAGTATATATATCACACATAAAGGTATTCCGGGATAGCTCAGTCGGTAGAGCAGTTGGCTGTTAACCAATTTGTCGTGGGTTCGAGTCCCTCTCCCGGAGAATCTTTGAGTTTTAATTAATTGTCGGTTTTTTCAAGATGCCAATCACTAAGTCAGCAAAAAAGGCCATGAATAGAGCAGAAAAACTTGCGAAGAGAAACAAGGATTTTAAGCTTAGAATGAAAATGGCAATGAAAAAATTCATCAAAGCGATTGAAAAGGGTGAAGAAGTAAAAGTTGAACAGTTGAGTAATATTTACAAAGCAATCGATAAATGTTTGAAAGTTGGAGTACTTAAATCTAGAAACGCAGCTCGTAAAAAGGCTAGAATGTCAAAAATGTTTCATGCTTATCAGTCGAAGAAATCAGCTTAATGCTGATTAGATGCCAGCCTAGCTCAATTGGCAGAGCACCCGCCTTGTAAGCGGACGGTTGTCGGTTCGATTCCGACGGCTGGCTCCATTAAAATTATCCCAATCTAAGGAACTTCTTACCTGGGGTGGTAGTTCAGTAGGCTAGAACGCCTGCCTGTCACGCAGGAGGTCACGGGTTCGAGCCCCGTCCATCCCGCCACTTAAAAAAGATGATTCCTTCTGTGGTCCCATCGTCTAGTGGTTAGGACAGGAGACTTTCAATCTTCTAACTAGGGTCCGATTCCCTATGGGACCGCCATTAAAAATTTAAATGGGTGATTAGCTCAGTTGGCTAGAGCATCTGCCTTACAAGCAGGGGGTCATAGGTTCGAGTCCTATATCACCCACCATTAAAAAGGTTTCACAATTGTGGAATTTTTTTTATTTCAAAATATTGAAAAAAATAAAAAAGTCATTCTGAACGAATGTGAAGAATCCAGAAAACGTAAATTCAATGGATCCTTATCACTATGCTTACTTCAGAATGACAATCTAATATATTAAAATTTATTTTCTTACTTTACCATGAGGAGTTCATTCTACGAATCCAGCATTAGTTTGTACTCAGATTACAGCTTTTTTATAGAACTCTTCTAAATCTTTAGCTCATACATATGACATACTAGAGCGAAGTCATGTAGTGAAAGTATCTATAATATCTCATACAGATTCTAGTCAATCTCTTAAATATATTCTTGATTTACTAATTCATTCACGATACATTCATCTTTTTTCTATCTCAAAATTATCCAATTTTTGGCTTCTTAATTCAACTGCTTTTTTACTGGCCATTCCATAGTTCTCTTTGTACATTAATCCATCTTCATCATATTTGATGTCTCATGTGGATTCATAAGTTCATGCAAATGTAGTTCCCAGCATTACGTGATTTGCTCATGCAGCTAAAGCTAAAGCCAAATCTCTAGGTTCTTTTACTCATCCATCTGCCCATACAAATCATCATAATTTTTTAGCCTCCAAAGCACATTTATATACAGCGGTGAATTGGGGTCTTCCTACTCATGTCTGCATTCTAGTAGTACACATAGCACCAGGTCAAATTCAGACTTTTACTCCATTTGCTCATGCTTCAATTAAATCTTTGGTTGCTTCAGGAGTGATCACATTTCCAGCAATTACAATTGGTTCATTTCAGTAAACTTCTCTAAATTTTCTGATTGATTCAATCATTTTTTTCTGGTATCCGTGAGCTGTATCCAGTACAAAGATATTTATTCACATATTATAGAGCACTTCAATCTTATCAAATCCATGAATTCCTACGGCTACAGCCACATTTAATTTACCATCTTTGTCCAATGTTGGTTTATAAATTTCATGTCTGATACAGTCTTTCTTTGTAAGAATTCATATCAATTTGTTTTCTTCATCCACGATTGGCAATGAGGAAACTCAATTTTCATCCATCAAATTGTATGCATCTTTATTAGAGATTCAGTTTTTTGCTGTTACTAATTTTTTGGGTTTTAAATTACCCAAAAGAGAAAACTGATCCAAATCTTTCATATCATTCTCTGAAAAAATTCTGATCGGTTCATCGTTTTCGTTTACCATAACCACACGATTATGAGACCTTTTGTGAATAATTCACATTGCATCTCTGATAGTATTTGTAGCTTTAACTGTAATTGGTGTATCATATTTCACACTTGCAGATTTAATTTTAGTTATAATTTCTTGTAGTGTATCAATATTCATATCTTGAGGTAAAACTCATAAACCTCCATAACGAGCGATGGTTTCAGCCATTCTTCTTCATGTAACTGCATTCATATTCGCACTTACAATTGGCAGGTGAGTTCCAAAATTAAATTTAGGCTGAATATTTACCTCAGATCTAGAATATCCATCAAAATAATTCTGAAAGAGAAAAACGTCTTGATAGGTAAGTTCTTCGTTCTCATACAAAGGATTATTAAATTTCATTCTCTTTATATGTCAAATATAAATCCAGATAACTTATAATAAAAAGAAATATAAAAACAAACCATTTATAAAAAAACAATCCATGCAATATGAATTGTTCTTTAAGTAAGAATTATTCCTAATCCCTAATTAGTTCCCAACATCGCAATCATTGTGTCTGACTGATTGCTATTTTGTGCAGTATAGATACCAATAGTAGCAGCACTTAAAACTAGAAATAGAACTAGAGATAGGATGAGAGGTCTTTTGATAGCTTGCATTTTGTTTATGTTTATACGGTAAAAATGAATACTTCTACAATAGATTATAAACAAAAAATTTAATTTGTCAAATTTTTACACATTAATTTTTTATCATATTTTTACGTTAAATTTTTCACAAAATTGATAAAAATTATAGATAATAATTGATATAACGATGATATAAAAAAAACAAATTTTAGCTTGACTTTAATAGGGAGGTGATTATATTTTATGTGAGTTAATTTACTCATAAGTGTAGTAATTTGCTTTAGTCTATAACGGTTTTTCATTATGAACTTCAATGTAAAGTTAGATGACAAAAAATTGCAGGTTAGTGTAGAATCAACAAATCTTAAGGATATACTTATTTATTGTAAACCAAAGGAGAGGCTTGTTCTTATGAAGAAGTTTTGACTTGGATGACAGAAGGGAGTTCCTTTACAAAGAATAGGTCAGGAATATAATCTTACTAGAGAGAGAATTAGACAAATTGAAACTCAAGCTTTGATGAGATTTAGGAGATTAATTGTATGAAATGAAACATATATGAGCGTACTTAGTGAGGCAAAAAAGATTTTGGATGCTCATGGATGAATATTGGGAGAAGATGTTTTGGTTGCAAAATTAATTAACAGAAATTTATTCAAGTTCACAAAAGATGAATTAAAATTAATTCTGATTTCAGATTTTGATGTAACTTATTTAAAAAGAAATAAATTATTATACAAGGCATTTTATATTGAGCCACTTTTTGAGGATTTGCTTACAAAAATGGCTTTATATGTAAATGATTACTTCGAAAAAAGAAAGAAATCTGAAGATATGTATGAATTTATTGCTAAAGTTAAGGAAGAATTTTCAAAAGAATATAAAGATGTGACTTATCTTAAAAATGATCTTTTCTATGTAAACTTCTTCAGTTTGATCAGAAATTTCTCAGTGTTTGATGGAAAAGTTGGATTTGATGAATTTGCCGATGTTAATCCAAAAACTATGAAATTGAAAATTTACTATATTATGAAGAGAATCAATAAACCTGTTCATTACCAAGAATTACCAGCAAAAATTATGGATTACTTCCCAAATAAGAGCTGCAAAATTAATACAATTCATAACGAATTAGTTAAAAATAACGACTTGTTTGTAAATCTTTGACTTTGACGTTATTGACTTAAGGAATGGTGATATGAAGGTGGAGTAGTTAAGGATATTCTTATTAGAATATTTGAGAAGAATGACAGACCAATGACAGTAAAAGAGCTTTGTAAGGAAGTCCTTAAAGAAAAAATGGTTTCACCAAATACAGTAATGTTAAATCTTCAAAAATATAAGGATACCTTTGAAAGGGTAGACAAATGAGTTTATCAGATGAAGAAATAATTATTAAATAAAAGAAGGCTGAATCAAAGTGTTCAGCTTTTTTTACATGTTAGAATCATACAATATGGAGATAGCACGTAATGTAATGGATCGAGATAGTTATTTTATAAATATTGCTGATGAAGTAGCTACTCGTTCGAAGGATCCTTCTACCCAGGTTTGAGCTGTCATAGTAGACAAAAAGCATCGTCCTATTTCATTCGGATATAATTGATTCCTTTGAGCATGAGATGATCGTTATTTAACGTGGGAAAGACCTATGAAATACTATTTTTCTATTCATGCAGAAATGAATGCAATACTTTTTTCAAAAACAGATTTGGAATGATGTACATTGTATTGTAATTATGCATGTTGTGAAAATTGTTTAAAATTTATTATACAAAGTTGAATAAAGACCGTAATATACAAACAGCTCCATGTAAATAGTCATAAAAATGCAAGTTTATGAAGTATGGAACATCCAGAGACATGGGAAGCAGCTACACGCTTAATTCTATCTGCTCAGTCTTTGGGATTTCAAATGAAAAATCTTAATGGAACTCCGTATTTAGAGGAACTACGATGATGAAAAGATAAAATTCCGAATTTTCTTGATTCTTAATCAAAAATAACTTAGATGGCTTAAAAAAGTCATCTTTTTTTTGCAAAAATAAAATATTTTAGTTATAATATATATGTTTTAGTGTATAAATAAATATTATGAAGAAAATATGATTAATAATATTATCTAGCATATTAACAATATCATCTCTAATTTTATTATGAAGTACCGCTTTAGCAAAGGATACATGAGATAATACATCAAATAATTGAGAAAAAACCAAAACAGGAAATGTAGTTTATGGAGATAGCGAGATTGGAATCAATTTTTCAAATAATTGTTTAACTGGTATGTGAAAGTGATGTTTTGATTACGAAAAAATTATTTGAATCGACAAATCACAAAATCCAAATATTACAGTAACATCTGTATCACAAGATTTAGTATTGGCGGCTACAAGAAATGTTTGAATAGTTTTAAGTGTTGTAATTATTCGATGTGGATTGGGATATATATTTGCAGCTAGAGAGTGAAATGGTGGTGATAAATATAAAAAATATCTCGTAAATGCAGCTATTTGAGCATTATTAGTACGATGAGCTTATGCAATAGTGAGGTTAATTCAATATGTTGCAAAAGGATAGATAGAGTTGCTTATAATACAATAAAAAGCTGATCGTAATGACCAGCTTTTTTATTTATTAATTTTTTTAGTATCAGTGCATATTCCTGTAATTTTCTCCAATTGGAAGCAATCTTCAGATAATAACATTTGCTTTTAAATCTGATAGAGTATCAATAGCTCCACGGAGAGAAGCTCATACCATCACTCTTATTGTTTCCTGGAATGAGGCAGCAGATAACCATGAATCAGTCTCTTTTGCGATTGTAGTAAGTCCAAGAGCCATTCTCTGTCATTTAGCAAGCGTTTTCTTTTCACGTGTAAGTTCCTCATTTTTCTTCAAGAAATCTTCATATTTCACATATGTTCCAGGGATGAAACTTGAATCTCCAGAATCTTCAATAAATACTTTAGAGAATAATTGTTTAACAATAATTTCCATATGTTTATCGTTTAAGCTTTGCCCTTGATCAGAATACACTTTTTTAGCTTCACGAATTATATATCTTTGTGCCATTAAATCACCAACGATCCTCTTATATTCTTGAATATCTACAGCTCCGGCCGTAAGGATTTCTCCAGCATAAACTTTTTCTCCTGATTTAGTCTTTTTAGGCAATAATCAGAATAATTTATGACTAACAGTTTGAACTACTCCAAGTATAATGGCATCTTTATCAACAGATAATACTTGTCAATCCTCTTCAATTTTTAAAGCACTCTTTCATTTTACAGCATATGTTGCTCATTTAGGTAAATTCTCTCATTTTTTAACAGTTAATTTATATCCATCTTTTATTATATAGACTTTCTTTTGTAGCTCTGAAGTAATCTTAATTAATCAGAATTTTCATCATTCTGGAGTTTCTTCAAAGTCAATAGTACCATCAAATGGAGCAATAATAGCAGGATGTTTAGGAGTTCTTACTTCAAATAACTGCTTAATTCTATCGATACCACTAGCATCTGATTCGGATTCTCCAGCCACTCATCATGTGTGGAATGTATTCAAAGTAAGCTGAGTAGATGGTTCTCAAATCGATTGAGCAGCAATAATTCCAACAGGAATTCAAATCTGAACTAATTGACGAGAAGAAAGATCCATTCCATAACATTTCTGACAAACTCCACTAGCACAGTGACATGTAATAGGGCTGCGAACTTTTACCTCATGTACAGCATTATTTCATTCAATCAATGTTACTTCTCATTTTCCAAGCATAATTCCAGCATCTAATATTTTTACTCAATTTTCATCTAGAACATCTTGAGCAAGAACTCTACCGTATATTTGAGTGAAGAATTTTTCTCCACTAGCAGCAGCATTTTCCTTTGAGTAAGTAATATATTCTTCTGATCCACAATCCTCTTCACGAATAATAACTTCCTGGCTAGCATCACATAATTTACGAGTTAAGTATCCGGATTCAGCAGTTCTTAAGGCAGTATCAGCTTTTCATTTTCTTCATGAGTGAGCCGCAATAAAATATTCAATAGGTCTTAATCATTCAGCAAAAGATCCTTTAATAGGAAGTTCGATAATCTCTCATTGAGGATTCACAACCAATCATTTCATTCCACAAATCTGAGTAACGTTGTTCTGTGATCCACGAGCAGCTGAATCAATCATTGTATATAGGTTATTTCCTGCTCCAATAATTGGTTTTAAGCAAGCTTCCACTCTTTTCTTGATATCTGTCCAAACATCAATGATAAGTCTATGTTTTTCATCTTCTGATAAATATCACTTGTAGAATAATTTATAGATTTCATCTGCTTGTTGATCTCATTCTTTCAGAATATTTTCTTTATCTTGAGGGATTTTCATATCAAGTATATTAATAGAAACCGCAGCAATCGTAGAGTATTTAAATCAAAGATCTTTTATATCATCCGAAAGTTTTACAGTCACAGGCATTCCATATTCATCAAATACTTGACCGAGCAACTGTTTAATGTCCTTAGATTTCATATTTTTGTTGATATATTTCAATCCTTCAGGCATCTTCATGTTGAAAATTACTCTTCATGCAGTTGTATCAATAGCTTCTCAATTATAAAGTACTGTAATTTTATCTTTAATATGAACTTCCTTATTTTCATAAGCTTTAAAAGCTTCCTGCATACTTGAATATCTAGCATAAACAGGTACGTTTTTAATCCATTCTTCTTCAGATGTTATTTCAGGTCTTCTGGAGTCATAATAATCCATTAAATAATAAACTCCAAGTACCATATCCTGAGATAATGATAATGTAGGATCTCCAGAAGCTGGTTTCAATACGTTTTTATCTGAAGCGATTAATTCTTTAGCTTCTTTTTGAGCTTCATCTGAAATTGGAAGATGGATAGCCATCTGATCTCAGTCGAAGTCGGCATTAAATGATCCACAAACTAATGGATGAAGTCTGATAGTTTTTCCAGGGAATAACTTGATTTTAAAAGCCTCAATTCCGAGACGGTGCAACGTAGGAGCACGGTTCAAGAGAACGTATTTATCTTTGATTACATCTTCCAAAAATTTCAAAGCTATAGGATCTTCATCTTTAATTAGTTTTTCAGCTTGTTTTGGAGTATAAACTATTTTTTTCTCCATAAGTTTACCGATAATGAATGGAGTGAAAACTTTTACAGCAATGTAAATAGGCAATCCACATTCATCAAGCTTCAGTCCGGGTCAAACAGTAATTACAGATCTTCCGGAGTAATCTACACGTTTTCCAAGAAGATTTTTACGGAATATTCATTCTTTTCCAGAAAGCATATCAGAAAGAGATTTGAATACTTTATTTCCAGCGCCAGATCTTCCAGCACCAGCTTTTTCACCGACTAATAAGTTATTTACAGATTCTTGTAAAAGTCTGATTTCATTCTTTTTTAATACATCAGGCATCCCAACTTGAACCATTTTTTTAAGTCTGATATTTCTCATCAACACTCTTCTATAGAAAAGGTTAACGTCAGAGGAAGCAAATCTTCAACCATCAAGTTGGACAACAGGTCTTAAATCAGGAGGAATAACAGGTAATTTTCTCAGTATCATATTTTCGGGTTTTACTCCTGAAACATATAAGTTTATCAACAATTTAATTAAAGACATAGATTTCTTTTTTGCATCAGCAGATTTGATATTAGGGAATTCTTTAACTCTTCTCTTGATTTCTTTTTCTACATCAATTTCTTTCAAAGCTTTTAGGATTCCATCTGGTCAGGAAGCCATTTCCATTTTATCAGAGAATTTGTAGAAGAAAGACCTCCAATCTGATTCCATTACAGTTTTCCCCCACTCAAGTTCAGAGATTATTCAATTTAATCTAATTTGCTCATCAGATAGTTCTTTCTTTTTCTCCTCATATAATTCCTTTAATTCAGCTTTTCTTTTTGCATTTTTTTCAGCAGCATCTTCTTCTCTGTATATTTCATCAAGTTCAGTTAATCTTATATTAAAATCAGATTTTAAAGTCTGTTTCATATAATCTTTTCATTTCTCATCAGGACCTTTAACAACGATATATTTAACGAAACTCAAAATTTTATCGATTTCATAAGAAGAAAGTTGTAATAATTGGTGAATTCATCCAGAAGGAGAGTTCTTATACCAAGCATGAACTAATGGAGAAGCTAGATCTACATGTCCCATTCTAGTTCTTCTAGTACGAGAACTTGTTACTTCTACATTACATTTTTCACAAACAATTCATTTATATCTTGGTCATTTATATTTTCCACAGCTACATTCAAAGTTTTTTACAGGTCCAAAGATAGACTCACAGAAGAGACCTCCAGCCTTTGGTTTACCTGTTCTATAGTTTACGGTATCAGGATTATCTACAGCACCATGAGACCAAGATTCAATATCTTCCATTGATGCTAGAGTCACCATTAAACCATCAAATTTTTTGTTATACATGATTAGGATATCATAAGATGATAAAAGAAATTTTTATATTTAATATTAAAGGTGAAAGTCTTATTCAGTCTGTCAAAAGTCCTCTAAATCTTCAGTAACCTTGTCCATAATTTCTTCTTTTTCTTCATTTGAATCTACTTCTCCACCATTTTCCTCAGGAATAGAGATTTCACTCATCAATCCAGACAAACCAAGAGATTTAATTTTTTCGATTCTTTCATCTTGAATTCTTTCGATCTCATCAGCAGTCAAAGGCTGAATATTTTGACCAATTCATCTAAATAAGTATGTCAATAAGTTGAATGATTCAGGCAATCCTCCAATCTTAGGTTTCTGACCTTTAATAATAGATTCATATAATTTATTTCTTCCAATCACATCATCTGATTTCACTGTAAGCATTTCTTGCAGTGTATATACAGCAGAATATGCCTCCAACGCCCACACTTCCATCTCTCAGAATCTCTGTCATCATTGTCTTGATTTTCATCCAAGAGGCTGTTGAGTAATAAGTGAGTATGGTCCAACAGATCTTGCATGGATTTTATCTTCTACCATGTGAACTAATTTAATGATATGCATATATCATACTGTAACCTTTTGTTCATATGGTTCTCATGTTTGGCCATCATATAGAGTAGTTTCTAACTTATCTTTGAATCAGATTTCATCAGCTAGCTTTAGCATTTCATCAATACCAAAGTCTCCAAATGTTGGAACAGCGAATTTTATTCCTAAACTTTTAGCAATAAAACCTAATTGTGTTTCAAAAAGCTGACCAAGATTCATACGAGAAATTACTCATAATGAGTTAAGTACTATATCAATTGGTTGACCATCTGCTGAATATGGCATATCTTCTTCAGGCACAACAATTGAAACAATACCTTTATTTCCATGTCTTCATGCTAATTTATCTCAAACCTCAATTTTTCTAGTCATGGCTACGTATACTTTAATTTTCTTCTTTACACCAGCCATCAAATTATCTCATTTTTTAGCATCAAGGATTACTACATCGATAACCTTTCATTCACTTCCAGAAGGAAGATATAATGAAGTATCTTTAACGTTTTTAGATTTATCTCCAAAGATAGCTTGAATAAGTTTTTCCTCAGGAGTTAATTCTCATTCTGATTTAGGTGTAATTTTTCCGATTAATATGTCTCCACCTTTTACAATAGATCAGATTCTGATAATTCATTCATCATCCAAGTTGCTTAACTTAGCTAAAGAAACTCATGGAATATCGTTAGTAGTTTCTTCAGGCCCAAGTTTAGTTTCAGCAACTTCGATTTCATGTTCTTCAATATGCATAGATGTAAGAGTATCATTTCTTACTAATCTTTGTGAGACTACAATGGCATCCTCATAGTTGTATCATTTCCATGGCATGAAAGCGATTCTGATATTCGTTCCAAGAGACATTTCTCCATTAACTGCAGAAGGTCACTCAGCCAACAAATCTCATTTCTTAACTTTCTGTCCAGGATGAACGCAAGGACATTGAACCATTGCGGTTTTATTATTTGATTTTAAGAATGTGATAAGTTCATATTCTTTAGTCCCAGATTTATACTTTACCTTAATTCTTTTTCAGTCTACATACAAAACTTCTCCATCTTCTTCAGCATTTATGACAGCGTTAGTCATTGCCATAATTGATTTTTCTTTTCCAGTTCCAACTAATGGAGCTTCATTTCTAAGTAGAGGTACAGCTTGCCTTTGCTGAGAAGTTGAAATTGAAGCACGTACGGCATCGTTATGATCTACAAAAGGGATAACTGCAACATTTGGAGAGAAAATCTGAGAAAGATTTACATCCATATGAGTAACTTCATTAATGTGAAAAGTTGCCATTTCAGTGAAGTGTCTAGCAGCTACACGATTTGATTTAATATTTCACCATTCATCAACTGGACTAGTTGCATCAGCAATAACAGTTTTTTCATCCATTTCAGGAGAAATATATTCAATTTCATCAGTAAAGAATGGTTTTACTCTGATAGGATTTCATAGCTTTCCATAGAATTTTTCAATAGCTTCAGCTTGTTTTTCATCTATATAAGAATCTTCTGAAACAATAATTTTTTTAGTTTCATTTCATTTTCCATCCAATTCACAAATATCACGGTGAGCAATTCTGTGAACTAATTCAGATTTTTTAGGACTTACTTGACGGAAAATCTTTAAAGCAGGAGTTTCAAGAAATCATTCCTCATTAATTCTGCTATAAAGAGCTTGGTGAGTTACCAGTCCAATATTTTGTCATTCTGGAGTTTCAATAGGACAAATTCTTCCATAATGAGAAGGATGAACATCACGTACTTCGAATTTAGCAGTTTCTCTTTTTAAACCTCCAGGTCCAAGAGCAGTAATTCTTCTTTTATGTTCGATTTCTGATAAAGGATTAATCTGATCTAAGAATTGAGAAAGTTGAGAAGTAGCAAAGAATGATTTAATAGAATTATCTATCATTTTAAAGTTCACTAAATCAGTAATCTTCAACGAATTCTCAGTATTTAATACAGATAACTTTCCTCAAACACTCTTCACAAATTTTCTCATCACAGGCTGTAAATGAGAATACAAAACTTCTCCCATAGTTCTCACTCTTTTATTTGATAGGTGATCAGAATCATCTATATAATATCATTTTTTACGATTACAAAGATTTAATAGATAAGTTAGTGCAGCAACTAAATCTTCATCATCAAAAATATTTGCTAAATCAGATCCCAAAGGTTTTTTCAATCAAAGTTTTGCATTAATCTTTCTTCTAGCAATTCTTCCAACTTTAATCCTATTTGGATTCATGAATTGTGCCTTTACGTAATCTAATGCAGATTCAGCATCGATGATTTCTCCAGGTCTGAGTTTATTGTATATGAATTCGGCAGCAGAAATAGCATCATGAGTGTCTTTGTCTTTTTTCAAAGTCAAGTCAATATAATTGATATCTTCTTCATCGAAACAATTTTTGAAAACCTCCCTAATAGATTCATCACTTTCATACCCAAAAACTCTAAGTAGGGCAGTGATAGGGAATTTACGAGACTTATTAATTCTACCAACGATTGTTCATGCTTTCTCTACATCAACTTCAAGCCATGGTCCGTTTTCAGGAATAACTTTGAAACTACATCTATTAACCTCCTTTGGTGAGTAGAAGATTCAGTATGATCTAACAATCTGTGAAATAATAACTCTCTCTACTCAGTTTACTATATAAGTAGCAGTTGGAGTCATCAAAGGTAATGTTCCAACGTTTGCACGTTTATTAAACAAAACTTTTTCAGATTCTTTCTTAGTTTTTTCATCAACTACCTTTTCAGATAATTTAATTTTAGCAGTAATAATTCATCCATAAGTCTGTTCCTTTTTCTTACAAGTATCGATATCTACAGTTGGTTCAGAAACTTGAACGTCTGTAATAGTGATATTCAATTTGTTTCCTCCAAGATCTCGAATAGGATTTATTTCCTCAAAAAGAGTTGGAAGATAGTACTGCAAGAAGTCATTATAACCTTTCTTTTGCAAAGACAAAAGATCAGGAAGATTTCCATAAGTTTTTGGATTAGAAAGATAGATCCTTCCATTCAATTCTTGATATTTATGGAAAGCTTTTGGTAAACGAGAATCAACAGGTTTAAATTCCTGTTTCATTATTTCATGATGTTCAGCCATTGCTGCTACAGTAGTTCATGTAGCTACATCTTCATCAGCTGAGATTGAAAATTTTTTCTCAGTTTTTTTCTCAATTTTCTTTTCAGAAGAAGTTTTAGTTTCCTTTTTCACTTCTTTTTTAGTTTCTTTTTTCTCCGCTTTTTTTTCGATTTTAACAGCATTCTTTTCTACTTTTGGTGCTGACTTCGAAGTCGAATTTGCCTTTTTAGAAGTCGAACTTGATTTTGAAGTCAACTTTTTCTCTTCTTTTTTTTCTTTTACAGAAGAAGAGCTGTTTTTCACAGCTTTTTTCGTTGTAGTTGTTTTTTTAGCCATGGAATTAAATGTGGAAAATAAATATTCATTTTTACCACAGATTTCTGTGTCACGTAATTGAGGAAAAGACCAACAACCATGCTCTCTTACGTATTAGAAATCTTGTTGTTTTTTGGCGATATATTATCTCTTTTTATGTTAGAAATATTTTTTCGCTATTACAAGAGAAAAGTACAGATTATCTCTGTACTGTTAATCTCTTTCTTCATTTTGCTCTACGACGAGCTAGAATTCTACGACCTGTCCAGCTAGACATTCTCTCGCGGAATCCGTGTTTATTCATTCTGGATCTTCGATTGTATTTTCTGATCCTTCTTAATTTACTTGCCATTGTTTTAACACGAAACGAAATAAAAACATTCTACTTCCTTGATTTAAGTTTATTTCATACACAGATTAACGATTTATGAAAGGAAGTAATCCCAAAGTTCTAGCTCTGATTATTTCTTTTCTCAAAGTTTTTTGAGTAGCAATAGAATTTCATGTATATTGTCTTGGTTTAATATCTCAAAATCTTGTTAGGTAATATTTTAAGATTGCGATAGATTTCCAGTTGATATACTTTGCATTTTCAGCTTTTGAAAAGAAAGTAACTTTTTGACCGAATTTTCTATCTTTGATATCTTCGATTGCTTTCTCGAAAGAAGCTTGAAGTTTTTCAAAGTGGAAGAATTCTTGATTTGCTTCTCTAGCAAAGATTTCGTAATGAATCAATGTAGGATTATAAAGCAAAGATTTCTTTAGATCAGCAATATCATCTGCTGATAGCTCCATTGACAAAGAAACGAAATAAGCCTGTCTGATTCCACCTTTTACAGTATAGTAAAGGTCTTTGATTCCGATTTCATCTTTGTCTAATACTTTGTATTTAGACTCGATTTCAGATATTACAGCCTTTCTTTCTGCTTCTGTGATTGATGTTTTAAGCATCAATACTAATTCATAATTTTTCATAGAAATACAGATAGAAATAAAATATATTTAGATACTACGCCGACTAAATTAGATAGCAAATCTCTTGAATTTACTAATTTGGAAGTCTCCAGAAACCATATCTTTAACTCTTTTCGTATTATCATGAATAGATTCTTGTTCCATTAATACATCTTCAGCAAATTCTTTATTTAATTTTCATGCAACGATTTGAGGAATCATAGCTTCAGGTTTTCATTGAGCCTTAAGTTCTTCTGTGAATCTTGCAGTAGCTGCATCTTTTTCATTTTGAGGAACTTCATCAAATGTAAGATATGTAGGATCCATAGCAGCAACCTGTAGAGCTAATTTTTTAGCGATAGCTTCATCTCCTGTATAGTAGATAAGAGAAGCTACTTTGTTTCCTGGATGATTATATCCATAAACATGTTCACTTGTCACCAATACATCTCCGATTTTTACATTTTCTCCAATAGTTCCAACGAAAGAAGTTAATAAATCTGTAATTGCAGCTTGAGTATCAGCTGGTAAGTTATCATATCCTTCGATTTCACCATCTTGTTTTTTGAGTAAATCCAAGATATTAGTAAATAATGTCTGGAAATGATCATTCTTTACTACGAAATCTGTTTCGCAAAGTAATTTCAATACAACAGTCTTTCCATTTTCAGTAACTATTTGAATCATTCATTCATTAGTTTCTCTATCAGCTTTTTTTCAAGCTTTAGCGATTCCTTTTTCTTTCAAAATTTGTTTTGCTCTTTCGATGTCACCATTAGCTTCATCAAGAGCAGATTTACAGTCTCCAAGTGGAGCAAAAGTAGCTTCACGAAGCTGTTTAATAAGATTCATATCTGCCATAATTATGTAAGATATTACAAAATAAAATAATTTTATTTAATTGATGTGTAGAAACTCTAGTTATCGATTTGATTTTCTGGATTGTTGATTTCATGACCAGACAAATCAATTCATATATTTTGATTATTTATAACATTTTGCTGGTTATTATCAAGAGTTTTTCAATCAGAAGTTACATTATTTTCTATTTGATTCTGAGAATTTAGATCGTTAAGATTCTGAGTTATAGGTTGATTACCATCTTGAGGTGTATTATCATTCTTATCCTCTTTAGCGGGTTTATAATAAAATTGAGTCTCTGCACGATATCTCTCTTCATCTATAATTTGGTAATGATTTGCATCAAATAAATTTAAAACCCAGTTTCATATCCCAGAAAATAGCATAAAAAACTTATTTGTAACTTCACTTTCCCAAATATACTTTCATTTGGTTGCTTGATATATTCACATAGCACCGATTACCAATGCAGGAATAGAAATCAATGCAGCAATCCACATAAAAAAGGATAATATTATTCAAAGTATTGATAAAACCAAATCTCAGAAAATAACCAAAACTAAGAAAACAAGCCAACCTAGTGATTGTTTTAGATGATGATGCGTGAATGGAGAGACTTCTCGCTTTCACATGGAAAGGATTAATCCCGCCACCATGTACATCATTACTGCTTGTTTTTTTTCAGAACTACTTGGAAGATAAGGTTCCAATTCATTCAATTTAGAGTCGTCTGCCATATAGAAAAAGAATTAAGATAATAGATTCTTAACAACAAAATCAATACTTGTGTGAGAAGCTACGTTCGTCATTACAATTTCATTTTCAGGTCGATATCTTGGGAAATCAGTAGAAGCAAGAACTATAGTTTCCAAGTTTTGAAGTCTCTTTGTTTCATCAAGGAAATTTCCAAGCATAGTTCCATCAATTACTACAACGATATCAGGTCTTTTAGTAAGTTTAGTTACTCATTTATAAACCTTATTTGCTCTAAGGAATTTTCTTTTGTAAACGAGTTGTTCTTTTTTAGTAAGTGATTTGAATTCTTCACTTTCCAAGAAACTAGCCATTTCATTGATGTTATCGATTCTCTTTTTGAAAGTATCAAAGTTTGTAAGGAATCCTCCAGGAATCTTGTAATTTAAGAAAGAGAATCAGAGTTTCTTTGAAAGTTCCTCTAAGTCTTGAGCGTACATTTTCTTTTCACATACTACCAAGATTTCTTTTCATTCTTTCTTAGCTTCAGCTAATTTGTCATGCAAAGCATTAATTTGATTAGCAATGATTTCTGGATTGATAACTACTAATCCATTAGTTACCTCAGCCCAATATTGAGAAGTTTTTGGGTGAGATTCATTTTTGAGTGATCATAAATGCACTTGTGCATCTATCACTTGTTGAGCTGTTACCATACGGTTTTAACACAAAATATAAAATAGATTTTGGAGAAAATCTAAATTTCATACATCATGTGCTTAAAAATTCAGATTTCTCCTAATTTTTTAGAAATAATACTATTTGAAGTTTACAGTAGCTCCAGCTTCAGTCAATTTGGCTTTAAGAGCTTCAGCTTCTTCAGTTTTAACATTTTCTTTAATAATCTTTGGAGCAGCTTCAACTAAGTCTTTAGCAGCTTTAAGATCAATTCCTAATACTTCTTTAACTACTTTAATTACAGCGATTTTTTGTTGTCCAGCTTCAGTAAGTTCAACATTAACTGAATCAGAAGCAGCACCAGCATCAGCAGCACCAGCTCCAGCAGCAGCTCCACCAGCTACAACCATAGCAGCAGCTGAAACACCAAACTCTTCTTCAAGAGCTTTTACAAGTCCGTTTAATTCAACGGCAGACATTTCTTTAACAAGATCAATAACTTGTTGTTGATTTTTAGTAAGATCCATGATTAATAATTAATAAGAAATATAAATACAATAAGACACTAAATTTGATAAGAAGTCATTAAATTTGAAATTAGATTTATGCTTCTTGTTTTTTTGCAATCTGGTCAATAACACACGCAAATGATTGTACAGGGTAATTGAACAGGTAAGCCAATTTTGACAAAAGTTCTTCTCTGGATGGAATGTTTGCAAGTTCTGTAACATACTCTCCATTGTTCCATTTTTTGTCATACCATGCTCCCAAGAATTTGAAAGCAGATTTTGAAGCCTTGTCGCTTGCAAATTGTTTTGCATATTTGTTCACTACTTTAAGTGGTGCATATTCATCACCATTAGCGTATAGAACAACGACAGGTCCTTCTAGTTCATCCAAAGCAACTGTTTCGTATCCAGCCTGCTCAAGAGCTTTCATGAAAAGTCTCTTACGAACAACATTGAATTTTCATTCAGCACCAAGTACCTCTTTACGAACCTTTGTAGATTCTAGTACAGGTACAGCATTCTGCTGAACTACTACAACGTTGTTGGCAGCCTTGAGATCAGCAATATATTGCTCGATGAGCTGTTTCTTTTGGTCTCTAGAAATCGCCATACTCACGTAGATAAGAAATAAAAATAACCCGCTTTGAGGTGGGTCATATTATATATCTACAAAAATCTGATAATTTGATTTTCGTTGAAAAGAATAATATAACCTCGGTAGGATTTACGATTTCGCTGCATTTCTGCACCAAAATTTACCTACTGTCTCAGGCAAAGCTAAATATATAATATACAAAAGCAAAAAAAATGCAAGTTGTTTTTACAAAAAAGAGAGAATTCTGATTTAGAATCCTCTCATAAAATATAATACCAGATTTTTAATTATTCTTCAGAAATTTCTACTGATCCTGTAGTTTCTGAATCTTCTTGAGACTCTCCATTATATATGTGGTTTGAGAATTCCACATTTATACTTTTATCTACCATATCAATTACACATTCTACATCATCTTCAGCATTTTCATCTCGCTTTAAATATGCCACATGTCCATTCCTAACAAATGATGCTCAAGCTTCATTTTCCTCTTCCCATGTAAAATTTCATTCATTGAAATTCAGGTAGAAACCTGCTCTCTCTTCACAAGCTGCTATACGACCATCCTCAGTTTCTAAATCAAATTCAGGATGCCATATTTCAGGTTCAGCATTTCATGTTCAGCATTCTCCATTCATATATGCCCATTCCTCACATTTAGTTCCATCAGGTAATGTACATTCTCCATAAATATCTGTCTCATTTGATACGATTTCAAAGCTTCATCCATTAGCTATACAATATTCTGAAGCAGGATTTCATATTTCTGGTTCATTAACTGGAGTATAATTAATTGTCCAATCTCATAAATCATCTGAATAATTACATACTAAATTATATTCAGTTCTATCTGCAATTACCTTTCATTCAACTATTGCGACAGATCAGTTGTTCACTTCTCTGACCCATTCTGCTCAATATTCTTTAGCTTGGTGATCTTTTTGAAATTGTGCATAACAATGTAATTGACGTCCAATTTCTGTAGAAAGATCATAATCAAGATCCCAAACATTCTTTGAACCACATCCTGTAAGCATAACTGTTCACAATCAAAGGATTGCTACTAATGATAAAGTTTTTTTCATATCTCAAAAAAAATAGTAAAATAAAAATATTATCACCTAATAATACGATAAAAATCTGATTCTGTGACAAAAAAAAATCCAACCACGAGGTTGAATATTTTAATGGAGCGGGTGACGGGGCTCGAACCCGCAACAGTCTGCTTGGAAGGCAGGAACTCTAGCCAATTGAGTTACACCCGCATATTCATTATTACTTCTTAAGTATACATTTTCACTTTCTCTTTTCAAGAGAATTTTAAATTGGGCGTGGCTGGGTTCGAACCAGCGACCAATCGGTTATGAGCCGACTGCTCTAACCACTGAGCTACACACCCATTTCTAAATTCGTGGCACTAGCATAATAATAAACTTTACTAAAAAATCAAGTCAGAGTTTTCTCTTTTTTTTGTAAGTAAAATTATTATATCATAACTACTGTAATGCTGAGGTGGTGGAATTGGTAGACACGTACGTTTCAGGTGCGTATGTAGCAATACATGGGGGTTCGAGTCCCCTCCTCAGCAATTATTCAAAAAAAACGATATTAAGAATATATTCTGAGGATAATGAATATAAGCCAATTCGAGACTATATCGTAAATATATTTTTCTTTGCTAAAATCTCTTCCTATTTTGTAGCATATATATTCTTATTGTTTACAATATTTACGTTTATTGTATTCAAAGGTGAAAAAAGATAATAGAATAAAAAGCTGGTAGAGATTGTTCTATCAGCTTTTTAATATTTTAATTATCAATGTTGTTTGTTATTTTGTAAGAGTATTAAGAGTATCTACTGCCCATCATTCAATATAAGTTTGATATTCTTGTGCATTTCATTGATATGCTAATGCAATTGCGATTAGTCAGAAAGCTTGAGCAACAGATTCTTCAGAGTTTTCATCTTCTTCCATCAAAGCGACTTCCATTAGACTAAAGATACTTTCAGAATATAAATCCAAGAATTGATTGCTAGTTTCCATGAATGTCTTAGTTTTATCATATTTTTCTTTCAGTCAGAATTTATCATTTTTAACATATTTGGTTACTTTATTCAAATCTTTTACAAGGTTATTGTTTCTGTCCTTATTATCATTTATAATTTTACTGAAACCAGCTTTGAATTTTTTAAGTAAATCCTGCTTTTCCTTCAATGTCATATTGTCAGGATCTATACGATCTACATCTATTCACATTGATTTTAGCAATTGTTCATCATCTAGACTTGATAACTGATCTAATCAATTTTTGAAATATTCTGCTTCTATTTCCAAATAATCAGCTAAATCAGATTCTCATTTTTTTCCAGCTGCATTTTTAAGCATAGTAAGAAATTTATCATCATAGTAATATTTAGTTCAATCCTTTCATGTATATAATACATTTGAATTATTATATGCAGAGGAAATATATTCATTATTTGTTTCTGTACCAGTATTTACCCTCACAACAACAGTAGTTTCCTGCTTAGATACTTGTTGTTTAGTAGTTTGTTGTTGAATTATAGGAGAAGCTACTTGAGATCAACTACTCATGTAAATGTTTGAACCGAAATTTTCAGCCATTCTCTTTAACATTACAAAAACTTCTCATCTACTCGCTGGAACTCATGAAACATTTTGAAGATTATCCATAATTCATGCATTTTCTAGTGCATTCACATGATAAATATAATATGATTTTCCTGTAGAATCATGTCTATCTCATCGAAGAATTCTTGAAAATACAGTTCAAAGCTGTGCTCTATCTACATATTGTTTAGGCTTAAAATTCTTTCAATCTTGTCACATTATTTTATATGCACAAACCTTTCTTGTATAATATTTCAAATCACCAGTAATTTTATCACTATCGGTGAAGTAACACAAATCTTTTGGATTTATCTTGGTTTTTACGATATTTTCTAGATAAGTTACTATCATTTTTGATAAAGATTGTCTAGTGACTTTCCCGTCCAAATTTGCGGATTGTACAGTTGGTTGTGTAGTGATTCAGTATTGATATGCCCATTTGTAGGCATCTAATTGCTCCTGTGTATAAGCAAATGTACAAGAAACAGCAGAAAGGGCTACTATAGCAATTCCTCATAGAAGGCTAAAAATTCTTTTCATGTTTTGTTTTGTAAAAAATTAAAATAATTTACAAAACTAATTATATACAAAAATATAAATTTGTCAAATTTATGAGCACAAATTTTTTTACTAGTTGATAACTGGATTTTTTACAGCTACAAAGAATGAAGAGCGAGAAACTTTTTCATTATCGGTAAAATTTCCATTCCCATCGATAAATACGTTTGCTTTCAGAGTTAATCATGCAAAATCACTCAGATTTTTTAACTCTTCTAATGAGAAAAAATGATAAAATCTTTCATAAACTTTTCAATTTTCATCAGTCCATGGCACCATTAAATCACGAGAACTTCATTTATTCATCTTAAACCGAGATAATATTTTAGCTTTCATTACAATTTTCCAATGTTTTTTGATAAACCAATCTGATAAAGATCGATTAGTCATCAAAATCATACCATCATAATCCAGCAAACGATAGAAATTTTTCATCAAATAAGAACGTTCTTTAGTCGTTGGAATATGCTGAAAACTTGATGTTCAGACTATCAGATCAAAAGATTCTTGTTCAAAATTTTTAACTAATTTAGTTATATCTCATTGGAAAAAAGTCAGATTTGGATTATCTTTGCTTGCATAGGAGAGTAATTCTTCAGATAAATCTATTCCTACATAGTCAAACTGTCCAGGAAAATTCTGATTTAACAAGCTGGCAAATCTTCCACTTCCACATCCAAATTCTAAAACACGGAGTTCCCTATTTTGTCATTCTGAGGCATTAGCCAAAGAATCTTTTGTGCCGCCTAAGATTCTTCACTTCGTTCAGAATGACGATGTGCTAAAAAGGGGAGTAATCGCCTCCAGAATTGCTTTCTCTTCATGCCAAAATTTCTTGCGAGTCTCTGCGTATTTTTTAGCTTCAGTATTATAGAATGACTGTAAATCTTGCTTGATTTCTTGATTACCAAAAAAATCATTATTCTTCTTTGCTTGAACAACTTTTTCAGATTTTTTCTTATTTTTAATCTTTAACTCTGATACTTTCTTGGATGAAAATCAAGATTCTTTTTTCATTCATTCGCAAGGCATTTAAAATCTAATTTTAGAATATTTTTTTCTGTATTTGTTTCAAGCAAGAAAAAAAGTCCCCGAAAATTTGACTTCTTTTTTTTTTTTTGTGTAAGATTAAGTATTCCAATTTTATATTTTAATTTAATAAAAATGGCAAAAGAAAAATTAAATGTTAATAGTAGTAATAAAAAAGTTAAACAATCTTTAAAAAAACTAGCTTTTTGAGGTTTGCTTGCTACTACACTATTGACTTGATGTTGAGACTGAAAAAAAGTTTGAAATTGATTAGATGAAAAAAAATCAAATCCAATAGAAGTGGTAGAAAAAAATAAATACGAATGAAAGAGTATAGATGGTGTAGAATGAATGATTATATCAGAGAATCCTAATACTAAACAATTGTTTTTATCAGATTGAAAAGAAAAATTAACATCTGATTTTGATAATATAAAAAATGTTGTAAAAGTTTGAGAGGATTTGTACTTTGTCTGATGAAACTGATGAAAATATTCATTGTATAAAAATTGAGAAGCTATTTTATCTGATTTTGATGATATAGATTATCGTATAATTGATTGAAAAATAGTAACGATAACTGAAAATGCTTGAAAAAAAACGGTTAAACGAGGTGATGAAATTTTGAAAGAAAATTGTAAAGAAGCAGAATTTAAAAGAATAGTATCAACAACACAATATAGATATGATGAAAATTGGAGACATGTTTCTGATTGTTGATTTGCTGTCTCATGTGTAGAAGAATGATGGAATTGGAGTACTTTTGTAAATTGAAAATTGTACTGTAGTTGAACGTGATATATGTGATATTTTATGGATGATTGTTATAATTGAGATATTTGAGAAGGTGTTAGGTGGCTCTCTGATTGCAGTTTTTTTGAAGCAAATTGATCAAATATAATGATTATCAGTGATTCAAGATGATGGAATCCTGAAAGTTGAGTGGGAACAGAGATCGTATATTATAATTGAAAGCCACTAGGACGTCTTAAATGGGAGATAATTGGTATGCAAAGTCTTATAGTGAGAAAAAATAATTGAAAATATGTGTGTTTGAGTTTGAGTACATGAAATATCTTGTGATCTGAATATGATGAAATATATGCTTATTGAACCCGTTGACATGATTATGAGCCAAATGGTTGATTTGCTTTCAATCAGAATCGTTTAGTATTCGGAGCAAAAAAAGGATGAAAAGATGTTCTTGTAGTAAGTTGAGAAGATTATTTAGTAGATAAAACACCTTGTTCGTATGAACAATGAAATGCTGGTATGATTGATATCAATATAGTTGAAACGGTTTGTGGTTTCTAAAAAAATGAAATAAGCACTATTATTTGTGAAATGATTGTATGGTGCATGAATATGAATGACAATATGATAGTGTGGTTAAAGACTGAAAAACTACTGATTGAAAGTATTATTTTATATGAAAGAAATGAAATAAAGAATATTTTGTATTCAACTGAAAAGTTCAGTGAAAAGGATATGATCATATTTCATGAGCATGATTAGTTGAATGAAAACATGTCTATGTTAGATGAGAAAGAGATTGAGAAAAAATATTTGTCTTGAACTGAACTGAAAGATGAGTTGATTCTACTACAAATAATTCTCAAGAAAGAAAATCAGATTTGTTTTCAAGATAAGAAATCTATGCGACTGGATTATAAGGAGATTGCAAATCTTTTGACAGCGGAAGGGCATTGAAAATTTGTAAAAGCACATCCAGAGAAATTCTGACTTAAAAAAAAGAAATAATAAAACATAAAAAATCCACTCAATTGAGTGGATTTTTTTAACAATAAATTGCAAGAAATTAGTCTTTCTGTTATCTTATATAATAATAAATTCATGTTTTCTAAAAAATGGGTAGGTATGAAACAACCTACCCACTGGGCTTTTATACCAGAGGTCCCACTCTGGGCGACTACTTGGTCTGTCGTAGTCGGTTCTCTACGCTCTTCTCCTTTCTCTCTTTTGCTTATGTCATACTCAGCAAGCAACCGGCCAATTGAAGCTGGGACTTATAAAGTCAATCTTTGTACGGCATAAGTATCAAAAAAGAATATCATTAAAGATTATCCAATTAAGGTGTGTAATGTCATATTATGTATTATAAGCGTTATGTCAAGTAATTTAAAAAGTGTTTCTTTCCTTGAATTTGTGAGTGTAAACATTATTTTATAATCAACATTTTATTCTTACATTCAGACTTATGCAACAAAAGAAATTCTATGTAACTACGCCAATTTACTATGCAAACGGATTGCCTCATATCGGGCATGCAAATAGTTCTTTCATTGCAGACTTATACGCCAGGCGATATAGACTTATGTGATATGAAGTTAAATTTTCTACATGAGTGGATGAAAATGGTCAAAAAATGGTAGAAAAAGCAGAATCTGAATGAAAAGATGTAAAAACATTCTTGGATGAAATTGCTGCATGATCAGTTGAAATATGGAAAGAATTACAGATTTCTTACACTGATTTTATCAGAACTACTTCTGAAGACCACAAAGAATTTGTGCAGAAAATGCTAAACATAGTTCACAACCAGTCTGAATCTGTATCTGATGAATCAGAGAAAGACATTTATGTATGATCATATGAATGACTATACTGTACATGATGTGAAGCTTTCAAGAATGAAAGAGACTTGAATGAAGATTGACTTTGTCCTGATCACCTAACCAAACCAGAAAAAGTATCAGAAACCAACTTATTTTTCAATCTTAAAAAATATTCAGATATATTCGCAAAATTATGGGCTGAAAATCCTACATTTGTAGAGCCAGAAACTAGATTTAATGAAGTGAAAGCGTTCGTAAAATCAGGTTTAGAAAATTTCTCAATTTCCAGAGAGAATAAACATAATTGAATCGGAATCCCATTACCTTGGGATCCAGAGCAGGTTACTTATGTATGGTTTGATGCATTATTCAATTATATCACAGTTTGTTATAGAAACGGAGAAAATGGAAAATTCTGGGATGACGATACATATATCCTTCACATTCTTTGAAAAGATATCGTAAAATTCCATGCGACATATTGGCCAGCAATGCTTGAAGCAACAGATAATCGTTTACCAGACAAAGAATTTGTGACATGATATCTGACAGTTGATGGTCAAAAAATGAGTAAATCTCTTGGAAATGTGGTAGATCCAATTCAAGTTTCTCGTGATTATGATAGAGATGCTTTGGTATTCTATTTATTAAATGATGTACCATTAGGTTCTGACGGAGATTTTTCTTGGGAGAGATTTAACTGAACACGAGAAAAAATTCTGATTGGATGATGGGGAAATCTCGTAAATAGAGTTTCAAATCTATGAAAAAAATATTGAATCACTGAGTGAAAATTTGACCACAACAGATGGAATTCATTCAAACAGGGACTTTCAGATTTTTCTTTACTTTCTATCATAGAAGGAGAGCGAAGTAATGAAGTAATTGAAAAAGCTTATCTAGAAAATGCAAATACTAAAGCTTTTGTGGAAGATTGGTATCGTTTAGTGCAGGCCGCTAATGAATATATTTCAAAAGCTGAACCATGGAAAAAATATAAAGAAGAAGCTACAAAGCAGGAAGCTCTTGATGATTTATCATTCTTGCTCTGGGTGATTAAACAGCTCTGATTGGTTTCTGCTCCATTATTGATTAATGGATTTGCTCATTTGCAGAATATCCTTTGAAATGCAGAAATTCAAGCTATCGATACATCCAAAAATGAAAAATCTGATTTCAAATCAATATTTGATGCTAAATCATATCCAGTAAACTTAAATCCAGAGATAATGTATCAAAGAAAAGAACAGGCATAAGCCTGTTTTTTATTAAATGAAAATAACTAAGACTTTCTACGATCTCTGGAATCTACAACTTTTATTTCATCATATGTTGTACTCAAATTTAATAGATTGTCCGTAGCATGACCAATATTAACTAAAGAAAAACCGTTCAAAAAGTCGTCGATTGATAATTTTATTTTTCATCATCATTTTATATTATCATTATTCCAAGGATTTTCTAATATTACACTTTTTATAATAAATCATTCTTTTTCTACACCGCAAACACAGTAAGCATGACCATAATAAATAGTTTTTCATCATATTTCATAGAAATTTTTATCAGTTTTTCATTGCTTAAATTTAGATGTCGCAGAGATAATTCATAAATTTTTTGGATCATAATTCCTTAATCAATCCAATATTTTTAGCTTATTTGATGCCTCATTTTTTATACATTTGTTGATAAAACTCTTTGGTCATAATAGTGACATTGTAGTTTCTCATGCACTTCATTTTTTCATTTTCTTCATGAGATCATTAGTTATTGTCATGTTAGTATCATGAATTATTCATTTTTTGAATAATAAATATTTTGAAAATCAGATTTCCAATATTTTATATCATAATGGTCATCAAATCGTCGCAGCTTCCAAATCCTCTTTTGTTATGCTTATTTTTACTCATCAAGGTTCTCACAGTGGCATATATAAATTGAATGAATCATCGCCTTCTCTTTCCACAGAAGTCATCATCAAAGTATCAAAGTATTTAGATCTAGCTAAATTTTTTATAGCAACGACAAAATAACAGTTTCCTAGGGATCACTGTCTCAAATCTTTAAGGCATTTGAATAAATTCTGATAATCCTCGGTACTTAATTTTCTGTGTAGAGTCATGTATAAATCTTCCTTTGTAGTTTGAAAAATATGAGTTCATGGAGCATAATCAAATTCCTCATCCAAAGTTACACCAGATACATGATTATAATCATATTTCCCATCATACACCATACCCCATGTATTATCGTCGATGCCTTGAACCTGACCTTCAAATAAGTAGTTTCATGTATACAGTTTATTGGAATCTATCTTAAAACTTGTATCATAATCTTCCAAAATTAGTGGTGCAGCACTTTCATCATAAGCAGTTTTGTCTCAATGACTTTTATTAAATGCGATTCATCAGGCAGTTACCATAAGAACAGGAAACAAGTATTTTAGAGTAGAGCTTTTTACAAAATCTACCATCTTAGATGGTCTATGTATTCATTCATTAACTGAATTCTCAGCAGATGCTCAGTTATTTAATGAATCTCAACTTTTGTTTAAAAATCTGAATTCTCTATCAATGCTCATTACTCAAAATCAAGTTGATGATAAAATATATTATATATTATATAAATATTTTTCTGTAAATGTCAATATTTTTTACAAAATTATGTTGTGGAATTTTGGTTTCTATCTCATCAAACCATACAACAAAGCTGAATCTTGATTTACATTAGATGATATATATTTTTTCATTTGAATTCGACGTTCTGCTTGCTGATAATCTCATTTTTCACTACAATATGCA
Source organism: uncultured bacterium (assembly GCA_946408385.1). Taxonomy (GTDB): domain Bacteria; phylum Patescibacteriota; class Gracilibacteria; order Absconditabacterales; family Absconditicoccaceae; genus UBA3291. Next base: position 91,003 of record CAMJSB010000004.1, read on the forward strand.
ATCCATCATTCCAAGAAATCATTTAATAATCATTGTTCTGCAACTTGTTTCAAAGCCTGGTGTAATTCTCATTTTGGTTTGCCATCATCGAGTAATCATTTAGTCAGCTTCCTTAAATTTTCTTCTAAATCTTCATTCTGTTGTACTTTTTCTGCGATATTCTTTAGAAATCATGGTTTTCACATAGCCATAGCAATCATTACGGTTTGAAGCTGTTTGTCATCCACAAAAATTTGATTTTCACTTGCAAATTTTTGCATTTCATCATTATTCAATGTATTGAATGGAATAGTAATGCAACGTGAACGAATTGTATCCAAAACCATAGAAATGTGTGGAACTGTAGCAATTATAAATCTTCCAGTTAGAGGTTCCTCCGCAGATTTTAAGAATGCATTTATTGCACTATTGGACATTCTCTGAATATTTTCAATCAAGAGAAATCTTTTTCATGAGAAACTTGAATTTAAAAGCCATTCATTCATTTCTCTTACTCCGTAATTTTCATGCTGAGTTTCATCTGGGAACTGAATATATCTCTTATCATCTTTAACTTCAACTGGGATTGTATGAAATTTTCACGTGAAATGTTCATAATCTTGCACAAATAGACAATCACTGTACATATATGGTCATAAAATTTCCTCAATTATAGCTTTTGCATGTGATATTTTTCAGATTCAATTTGGCCCAGCAAGCAAAAAAAACTGAGTTCATTTTCAGGTTTCTATTACATTATTAATGTACTTTTTTAATATCTGAGAAGATTGTTCGTTTCCAATAATCATAAAATCCAATCTAATTTATAAATCTGACCTCAATTTTAATGTTTCAGCTTTAGTTTTCAAATAGATTTTATCTATTTTATACATCCAAAAAATTTAGCTCATTTTTCTAGAATTATTTTGTCAGTGCCGTATGTGAGGATTTTTGATATTGTATTGTAATCTCAAGAGATAACTTCAGTTACATCTGGGAAAAGTTCGTCAGTTATTTTTTGTTTCACACTCATTGCAAAGTATTTAACCTCAACTAATCACTCAAAGTTTCAATATTCTACAGTTCATAAATCTCAAATAATTTCACATTCTAATCCAGTTTCTTCCAGTACTTCACGTAATGCAGCTTCTTTTGAATTTTCTCCCGGATCAATGTGTCATTTTGGCAGTGATATGTCACTATAATTATTTTTTAAATCTCTTTTTACAACGAAAAACTTCTTCCCATCATAGACGACTCATCATGATTTTTTTATCTTATAATCGTTTTTTCACTCCATGTCTATAATTGTAGAATAAAACTATATCAACGATAGATATGAGAAAGGTTTTTTCAAGTATATTTTAAAATATTGATAAGATTTTTATTTATAATTTATGTTTGCATGTTTTGTTTACTAAAAAATTTCAAATTATTATTTTAAATAAATATCAGAATTATGCTTATTGACTATAAAATTAAAAAAGTCTCCAAAAATTTGACAAAACAAAAATATTATATATAATATGTATACCATTATTTATGAAAGGGGGATAATGGCTATAAGTTTCAGCAATGAAAATTTTTATTTTGATTGGGTGATCGATCGAACAATTAAGCTTAAACTTATTCAAAATTCTTTTCATTTGCTGTAGGAATAAATTGGTTCTACACACAAATTACCGATTTATTTCCCTAAACTTTACACTATATGCACACAAGCAGAAAACAGAAATCTTCGTGATTTCTAACGATTGTAGCATTTGTGATGGTTCTTTTCTGAGTAGGATATATATTTTCTTGCCTATCGTGAGACATTACGTTTGCGAAAAGCAATAATGAAAATCTTTCTCCTTATGCAGAAAATATTCATATAAAAAAAGACCTTCAGTGAAAAGAGGATCAGGAGAAGACCGATGATGGAGTTGAAAGATCTGTAGCTGAGTGGGCCATCTGATGATGGAATAAACTCGTAGGGAATAATGATAGTACCAGTTCTTTGGTGGTAAATTTGCCTGAAAATGGAGATAAAACCGCCCTCTGAGATGAGGTTGCCTCTTGATATGAAGATACTTCGACAACGAATGTGGCATGAAATAATATGCAACTCAGTTTTGCTAATAGTTATGTTCTGCCGTCTGTCTATCAGGACATTTCGACCTCTTCTTATCAAGACGCTATTACTATTCTTTATTCTAACGGAATAATTCAACCTAGCAATAAGTTTTATCCTCATAATTACGTACGCGTAAGTGATTTCATTAGGGTAGTGATGGATGCTTATCGCGTCCAGCTCTGATACGAGCCAAGCAGCCTAGTAGGGTTAACGACAAATTTCTATTTTTCAGAGTCCTCAGTCGATCCTGAAGTTATGAAAAGAGTAAACTCAGCATATGAATTATGATTCCTTCAATCGTTTGCTTTGAAAGATGCGGAGTGAAAACTTCGCCTTGATGCATTTATTACTCCACAGGAAGCTAGGAATATATTGAAAGAAATAAAGAATAAAAATTCTGAATCCATCAAAAATATTCCTAATCTATCTTGGCAAAGTAAAGAAACTTTACGCAAAGATGAAATGGCCGAGTTGGTGGTATCAGCTTTTTGACTTGAGCTGAATGAATGATCTTTAGCAGTATTTAGTGATATTAGTTGATCTCCTTATCAAAAGGATATCCAACTTCTCTCGAAGCTTGGAATCGTTTGATGAGTCGATGGGAAATTTTATCCCGATGCCAAAATCGAGAACAAAGATTTTGTCGTTATGATAGCGAGAGCTCTGATGAGACAGTCAGATTCTCAACCAACTATCAGCAACTTTTATTACTTAACCAATCTGCTGAATGCTTCGTATAATTCCCCATACTCTCCGTATCTTGAGTTTTGTCTTGAGTCTCAGACTTGTAATTCATTACTTTCTCAGACACAGAACTGAGTTTCTTTCGAGCCTAATAGAACACTTTCTTGGTGAGAAGTTACTTCCGTTTTATCGACTGTTTCTAAAGACCCATATATCATTGCTTGAAACTCTCAGCAGTTGATAACTAGAGGAGAAACAGCTAAACTTATTGTAGATTATTTTGGACTTAGAGATGCTAAAAATAAGTCTAAAATAAATCTTTCACTAAGTAATCGATGAAACCAAAATTCAGATTCATCTGACAAAAATGCATTATCTTCCATATGGGAGGACTTTCAAAACTTGATGAAGATATCATAGTTGTAACCTATTTACCTCTTAAACTATATACAAATGTCTACAGAAAACAAAAATCATTACGAATTAAAAATGATGCGAAAAGAAAAAAATGCTATGAAAGAATATCATAATGATTTAAAAAGGATTGATGACAACCAATTAAAATTATATCAACAACCTTTAGCTGAAATTTTAGATCTTAGAAAATATACACTCGAAGAACTAAAAAACAATCGTTATGACACAAAAGAAGACTATAATTATTACGTTCGCACAGCTTAATTCACAAAAACATCTATAAAAAATCTGATTAATTATCAGAAATACTAAAGCCTGACAGATGATTGTACGTTTGCGTCCAATAGTGGTCAGGCTTTTTTAAATTGAAAATTATATAATTTTGAACTACATATTTTTTATCAAAGATTTACCTGTCATTTCTTCTGGAGTAGTAATTCCAAATAATGTTAACATAGTAGGTGCCATGTCGGAAAGTCATCACTCTTTTTCTATATTATCTTGAGGTTCTCCATCATGGATATACCATAATGGAACTAAATTAGTAGTATGAGATGTTTTTGGAGACGATTCAGGTCACATTTCTTCACAATTTCCATGATCAGCTGTAAGCAAAATATCTACATTTTCATCTTTACTCCATTGAAGTAATCTAGCTACAATTCAATCTAATGTTTCTACTGCTTTTATTGCAGCGGATAAAACTCCAGTATGTCATACCATATCACCATTTGCAAAATTCACTATAAATGCATCAAAATTTGGACTTTCCTCTAGCAAAGTTTTCAAAATTTCAGGTGCTGACATTGCTGGATCCAAGTCATATGTTGCCACTTTATGAGATGGAATGAGTGTGTTCTTTTGTCAATCATAAACTATTTCTTTTTCTGCATTAAAAAACTTTGTCACGTGGGCAAATTTCTCAGTTTCTGCTAAATGGAATTGACGTAAATCATGATTTGAAAGTACTTCTGAAAGAGTATTTTTGATATCTTTTGGAACTAAAAATGTAGGTCCATCATATTCTTTGTAATACTTTGTCATAGCTACAAAATAGAGATTTGGCATGCTTTTTGTGATAAATCATTTATTCCATTTTTCGTATAATTCAGCTTTTTTTGAATTTTGAGAAACCATTAAAGCTTGAGTCATTTGTCTAGCTCTATCTGCACGAAAATTTAGATAGAAAACAGTATCTCCATTTTCAATTCATTCTGCTCATAAAAAACTTACAGGGCTAAGAAATTCGTCAGTTTCTCATGCCTCATAGCGTTTCTGGATATACAGAGTAGGAGAGTCTGAAGTTTGAGTTTGCTGAAAAACAATTTCATCATAAGCCTTTTGTACACGATCTCGGTTGTTATCTCTATCCATTCCCCAGTATCTACCTCATAATGTAGAAATTTTTACATTTGGGTAACCTTTCAAAAATTCTTCAAAATCTTTCATATATCATGCAGCTGACTGTGGAGGAACATCACGTCCATCAAGGAAAAAATGAATATAAGTCTGTACATCACTTGGAATTATTTTTATCATATTGGTCATATGAGAGTCTATTGAATGTACTCCACCAGGCCCAAATAATCCAAGTAAATGAAGTTTTGAATTATTTTCACGAACATGCTCTATTCATTTTTTGAATGCTTCTAAATCTGCAAATTTTCATTCATCAAATAAATCTGAAATCTCTACCAATGATTGTTTGATAATTCTACCCGTTCAAAGTGTTGCATGTCATACTTCTGAATTTCACATTTGTCCATCTGGTAATCATACAGCACGTCATGATGGTTGAATTTTAGCATAAGTTTTAGAAAATAGGTAATCAAATGTTGGAGTTTTTGCTTGAATAATTGCATTTCTATCTGGATCTACATTTGTTAAACCAAATCAATCCAAAATAATTAAAGCTACCTTTTTTGACATTTTTTCATATCTAAGTAAAATTTTCACCTCACGCAACATAACGCAAATGAACGTGTATAATATAATTTTCAAAAAATGATTTTCAAGAAAGAAATCCTATAACTTTTATTATCCTAAATGCTGAGAAATTTACCTTGATAAGTTGAATAATGAGGTAAGATAAAATTTTTATGCTAACAAGAGACAGAATAATAAATTATAAATGAATTTTTGAATAATAATTAATGCACACTTTTATCTTGAATTTATAATTTCAATGGATAAAAAGAAAGGCAGAGTTTAGCTTCTAATTTTTTAATTATGCAAAGAGAATACAAATTTACGAGCATTTCTTCACTTTATAAAGATTTTAAACCTTTGTTAAATACTCAAATTACTGTAAATGGTTGGGTAAGAACTATCAGAGATTCTAAAACTTTTGGATTTATCGAATTAAACGATGGTTCATGTCTCAAGAATTTACAAGTAGTTTTTGAAGATAATTTGCCTAATTTTGCGGAAATATGTAAATTTGGAGTTTGTACTTCATTGATAGTTGAGGGGACTTTGGTAGAATCTCAATGATGAAAACAAGCTTTTGAATTAAAAGCATCTAAAGTTACTTTAGTTTGAGAGTCTCCAGTTGACTACCCTCTACAGAAGAAAGGTCATTCAATGGAATATTTACGTACAATTGCACACTTACGTCCAAGGACAAACACATTTTCTGCTACATTCAGAGTTAGAAGTTTGGTAGCTTTTGCAATTCACAAGTTTTTCAACGAAAGAGGATTTGTTTATGTTCATACTCCATTAATTACAGCTAGTGACTGTGAATGAGCTGGAGAAATGTTTCAAGTAACTACACTTGATTTAGAGCATCCAAACTTAAAATGAAAAGACTGAAAAGTGGATTATAGCAACGACTTCTTTGGAAAACATGCTTCTTTGACTGTAAGTGGACAACTTGAATGAGAAACTTTTGCTACTGCATTTGGAAAAATATATACTTTCTGACCAACATTCCGTGCTGAAAATAGTAATACTACTCGTCATGCATCAGAATTTTGGATGATTGAACCTGAAATTGCTTTTGCTGACATTACTGATAATATGGATTTGACTGAAGATTTATTGAAATATGTATTCCAATATGTTTTGGATAATGCTCAACAAGAATTAGATTTCTTCACTAGATTTATCAATCCTGAAGTAAAAGACAGATTAGAGAAATTTACTAAAGCTGACTTTGGAAGAATTACATATACTGAAGCTATAGAAATATTAGAAAAATCTGGAAAGAAATTCGAGTACCCAGTTCATTGGGGAATGGATATGCAAACTGAACATGAAAGATACTTAGCAGAAGAATATTTCAAGGGACCTGTATTCGTAATTGATTATCCAAAAGAAATTAAAGCTTTCTATATGAAACTCAATGAAGACTGAAAAACTGTAGCTGCCATGGATCTTTTAGCTCCTGGAATTGGAGAAATAGTTTGAGGATCTCAACGTGAGGATAGATTAGATGTACTTACTCAAAAAATTATAGATAACTGAATGAAACCTGAAGATTATTGGTGGTATCTAGAACTTAGAAAATGGGGATCTGTGCCTCATGCAGGATTCTGAGTTGGATTTGAACGTCTAATAATGTATGTAACTGGTATGGAAAATATCCGTGATGTATTGCCATTCCCTAGGACTCCAAAGAATTGTGAATTCTAACAAAAATATTTATTTATGAATTGAAAATTCGAAAGCTTTTATCAAAGTTTTTATTGTAAAAAAACATTTTCTAAGAAAAGAGATTAATAAATACTTGGGGAGCAAATTCAAAAATCATTCTAAGAGAAGCAAACAAGAATAAGAAAATTCATTCAGTTTTTGATAATTTTCGTCATGTTCTCATAAAAATGAGTGTAATTAATAATGTGAATATCAATACAAACATGGAAAAAATATTATCATACATCAAACTTCCAATGAAAGTATCACAATCTCAAACCAAACATTTTGGAGTCATTTGTATAGGTGTAATTAACGAAGAGATTCATACAATTCAAAGAATATTAAATATATCAGATCATATTACATTTCATACTCACATATCATACTTTTTCTTTATAATAGCAGCTAATGTAGCAGCCATTTCAGGTAAACTAGTTCCAGCAGCAATAATTGTGGCTCAAATTGCCCATTCAGATACTCACATAACAGTAGCTACATATACTGCAGAAGCTACAATTATATCTGAAGACATAATTAATAATCCAATACTAGAAATAATCTTGGTAATATTAAGCAAGATTCAAGTCTCATCTTCTTTTCTTCTATGTTTCTTTTTATTAAATATAGAAAGACAAAATAGGAACATAATTACACACATGAAAACAGCAGAATACAATGATAATCAAAATTCTATATTAAATCCATTTTCAGTATTTATTTTGAATATAGATAGAATGAAAATACATGCAAATAAATACATAAAATTTTTTATTTCGGGAAGCTCTATTCCATTAGCATTTCAAACTTCCTCCATAGGATCTTTTTTGACCCATAAGTATCAATTATAACATACAAGTAATCCTAGACATATTGCTCATTCTCGTCATAAAAGTTGTTGATCCCAAAGAAATACGAACAATAGGCATGAAATTAAAAACAAGAATATTCCATCTCTATATACAAGTTTTTTTTGTATAACTATAGGTACGAATATTGCACTTAATCACAGTATAAATCATAAATTAAAAATATTTGATCATACGATATTTCATACGGATAGAGATCCATTTCCATTAATTGCTGACATTGCAGACAAAAATAATTCAGGAGCAGATGTACCTATTGCCAAAATAGTTAATCCTATAAATAAAGGTGATAATTTAAATATTTTGGCGACTCTTACGCTAGAATTTATCAATTTATCTGCAGAAAATCATAATAGAAATAATCAAAGCAACAAAACAATAACGGCTAGAATCATAACTCATAATTTACAATAAATAAACAAGTCTAAATTTAGTATTCTGTGTTTAAAAAGCAATAATAAAAGAAAACTAAAACATATAATGGAGCTAATACGTTATACTATCTATTGCTCTAGTAGATTAGAGAGATATCAAAAAGTAAAGAAATTATTAAGTTTTACAAGGGATGATGCCCATAAATTATATTTTATTTTTTCCTCTTGCATCAAGATTAATGGAGCAGGTAATGCTCAATCATTCAATTGATTAGCCAATTCCTTTGCAGATTCAGCAGTAAAGTTTCCATCAATCTGAGCAGAACCATCACAAATCTTAGTTTGAATAACAGGACTAGTAATTAATTCTCATCAAATGAATATAGCCATTTGTTTTCCAACATTATTAGTTGTAACACTACAGAAGATATTACCTCATTTAGAGTCAAAAGTAATACTAACTACAGGTTGTCATAATTCAGAAGTTTTAACTTCAGCATATTTGAAATTACCTCAGTTTAAGATTTCTCAATTTTCAGATTGAGCATTTTTCCATAACAATCTATCTTGCACAAATACTTCTTCCAAAGAATATAATGTTTGAGTTGCTGATATTTCATCAAGTCCAGTTCGATTATCTCAGCTTAAATTTGCACCAGTAACAATTCATTGCTCTTTAGCAATCATACGAAAAAAAGTATAACCATTGATATCAATGTTTTGAATGTTCCCACTTTGATCTTGATACAGGTAAGAATAATATTTTCACTCCATCAATGGTGAAATTTTTCACTCTTGAGTTTCATCTAATACATTAGAGTTTTCTTGATATATAGTTGGTAATTCAGAAAGAGGAACCTTATCATATACTATATGAAAAATATTTTCAGATTGTTTAGATCCAGCGATAGCTTCAAATTTATCAGGATTTTTAAGTAAATCATCATATAAATTTTGGGCGAGAGTAGCTCTTTCAGCTTTTTCTTTTTCAGATCAAACGGAATCATTAGGTAATTTAAATTCAAGTTCTACTGTATTTCAGATAATTTCTTTAGCTTTATCCACATTATCAAATCATCAAACTTCTATCACAATCATGGACTCATCATTTAAACGCTGAATATATAATTTGTAATTAATGATTCATGATTTGTGAAGTCTTTGATCAACCTTATACATTATAATGTCTTCTATTATAGATTTAATGTTTGCTAATTCCTGAATATCATCGGAATAAACTTGTTCATAAGTATCATAAGAAATCTTATATACAAGTTTAGTACCATTCATTCATTTCCTAAAGTTTAAAGCAAATAGTATAACAAAAACAAAAAGTAAGAATATGACAATTCCATACATTATTGTTTTTTTATTCCAAGATAATTTCATCAAATTTTATGAAAAATAAAACATTACTCTTTATGAAAACCATAAAGAATGGTATTTTTTCTTCGTATAAAAACAACAATAAAATTTTCTCATAGAATTAAAATGTGGAATAATGTGTTCTATCATTCTCTAACTTTTGTAGTATCCCAAACTCTATGAGAATAATCTCGTTGTTCATAATTAGCTTCAGAATTATTTATATATTTTCATCAATACAAATTGGAAAGAAAATTATATTTGTTTTTTATAGTAGAATTGTTTAATGCTAATTTACGAAAATAATCGTGGTGATTTAGATAAAGATTATGACATTCTGCAAAATCTTCAAAAGGATCACTCATTCCATATCATGAACAAAAATCTTCTTTAGTCATTCAGGATTTTCTAACTTTTTCTGATGCTCGAGAATATTTATAATATTCGATGCTAGGATCATCTATAGCGAATACAGCTTTATCAAATTCTGTAAAATTATTTGATTTACGATCGATACTTCATTGTAATCATCCTAAATCAATTATATGTCATATTTCATGGGATATTACCTGAAAAAATTCATTATCATATTTCATTCATCATAAATTTATTGTTACTGTTGTCCAATTTGCACTTCCGCGACGATTTCAACTTTTATTATTTATTAACATTGCCAATAGAGCATCAGAAGGGATTTTTCAACGAGTAATATTATTATCAATGTTTTTAAATAAATATAAGGTATAGGCAAGTTTTAGGGTCTTATCCTCATCACTAAAATCTCAACCCCAACTTATTTTATTACAAATTGTTTTATATTTGCTACACATTTTCATAAATGCTGAACTTGTTCAATGGTCATCATTGGCTCATAAATTTACTATTTGTTCATCAGATGCTTCCTCTAACTGCAAATAATCAAACTGAGTAACATCATCAGTTTCTCATGTAAATCAAATTTTTAGAGTCAATGCTAAATATACAGCGATACTAACGCCTAAAATTTTTATTACATTTCGGAACTGTCTACCTAATCGTGTATTTTTTAGCATTAATCCAAAAATGACATAAAATTTATATTTAATTATATTCTAAATTGATAAAAAATGCAAATTTTAATATATTTTTTATGTACAAAAGATTAAATTATTCTTCAGCACCACCTTGTTCTTCAAGAGTCATTCCGATAATTTCTTCTTCATCATTTTGCTGTACTGGAGTAGTGAGAGCTTCTCTATTAATATAAACATACATAGGAATAATCATAGGTACTCTTCAAATTATTTTTTCGATTTCAGTTTCGAGTAAATCCTTGATGCCTCTTAAATTATCTCTTATTTCCATTTTCTTTTTCAGATTTTTATTGTATTCTGCTCTAGCTAATTCAACTATCTGTGTATGAATTGTTTTTACTTCACTTGAATATACAAATCATCTAGATTCAATCTGAAGATTTCCAACCAATTCCTTAGTCTTTGTATCAATCTTGAATATCAAAGCTACCACTCCATCCTGAGACATGATTCCACGAGCCTTAGTTACATATTCTCAACTTAGATGTCACTGTCATTTTCCATCGATTGTAACAGTATCTAGTTTCAATTTTTTCTCTGATAATAATACACATTCATCATAAAGTTCAACAATCTGACCATTCTTTGGAAGTAAGATTTTTTCTTCAGGGATTCTCATATCGAGAGCAATTTTTTTGTGAGCATGTCTCATCAAAGCTTCTCAGTGAATAGGGCAGAAATATTCAGGTTTTAATAATGCCATCATCTCTTTCATATCTTCTTGGCAGGCATGTCCAGATGTATGAAGTGCAAGAGTTGGCTCATCTACCAAATCAATTCCCATATCGATTAATGTATTCAGTAATGATCATACAGCTTTTTCATTTCCTGGAATAGTATGAGAAGACAATAATATACAGTCTCCAGGTCTAATCATGAAATCTTTGTAAGTATTTGTAGCCATTCTCACGAGTGCACTAAATTCTTCTCATTGAGAACCAGTACAAACTATCATTACTCTTTCATCTGGCATTTGATCGATTTCTCCAGAAACTAGTCTAATCATATCTTTTGGTACATTGATATATCCAAGTTCCTGACAAAGCTGAACATTTCATACCATAGATCTTCCAGCGAGGAAAATTACTCTATTATGTTTTACAGCACTTTCAATAATCTGGATAAGTCTTCAGATATTTGATGCAAATGTTGAAATAACGATTCTTTGGTTTGGATGACTTTTGATTACATGTTCTAGATTTTCTCCAATCAATTTTTCACTTGGAGTGTGTCATGGAGTTCTAGCATTTGTAGATTCTCAGAGATATAATTTTACTCATTCCTGACCAATTCTACTAATCTTTCCTAAGTCAGCAGGTTTATCAATTGCAGGTACAAAATCGATTTTAAAATCTCATGAATGAACAATGTTTCCTTTTGGAGTATGGATTGCATATCACATTGATTCAGGAATTGAGTGATTTACACGGAAAGGTTCCACCAAAAATTCTCAAAGTTTGATGATATCGATATCTGGATCGATAATTTTATATTTCATCTTTTTCTGGTCTTGGTCGTTCAGACTTCTTTTAATTAGTCCTAATGCTAATGGAGTAGTATAAACGATAGGATAGTCCAATTCAGAAAGAATATGTTTAATCGCTCCGATATGGTCAAGATGTCCATGAGTAATTAGGATTCATTTTATATTCTTTTTCTTTGTAATTAGGTAAGAAATATCAGGAATGATATAATCCACTCCATGCATATCAAAGCTTGCAAACTCCAGTCCAGCATCTACGATAATAATGTCATCTTTGTATTCGATTACTGTCATATTAATTCAGATTTCTTCTAATCCTCAAAGTCCAAAAACTCTGACTGGAACTTCATCTTTTTTAACTAATTTTTTCAAATCTGCTATTGATTGAGTAGGAGCTTGATTCCTGTGTTTCAAGAAATTTGCAGAAGATAGAGTTTTGTCTGCTCATTGTGTGTAATTTGTCCTTGAATTAGTAGTTCTTGTATTCGTTGTTGAACTTGCAGTTCTAGTATGAGTAGTTCAGTTTGAAGAAGCAGTAGTTGTTGAATGAGTAGCTCTTCTAGTAGAAGTAGGATTTTTCAATTGTCCATTTACAGCCTGAGCATAAAGGCTTTGGCTTGATGAAGTGTTTCTGGAATTGTAAGTTCTAGTTTCTGTTGGATAGTTCCTTTTAGAATTGCTTTTTTTACTTAAATTAATAGAAATGTTTGAGTGCATTTCTCTGTCACCTTGTGTTGTAATCATAATTTCAATATAAAATAATATAAATTTTTGTTTGAAAGAGAGAACATATTTATTCATTTATCATTTCCTCAATGTTGGATTTATTAGATTTACGTAAGTCTTGTGAAGATAGACATATACCATTAATTTCCGTTCAGACTCAAGATTTTCTTGTTTCTTGGCTCGAGCATCATCAACCTAAAAGAGTTTTAGAAATCTGATCTGCTGTATGATATAGTAGTATTGTCATTTCCCAAACAATTTCCAAGCGGTGAGGAACTTTGACATCATTTGAAATCAGCTATCCAGCTTATCTTGAAGCCTTGAAAAATATAGAAAAAGCTGAAATAAATAATGTAGTTCTCTATCCTTTTGATATTAATGAGATTGTACTCGAAAAGTTTTTTTCTCAGAAATTTGATGCAGCATTTATTGATGCTCAGAAGAGTCAATATTGAGATTACCTGCAGAAAATTCGATCACATCTTGCACCAGAAAATACACTTTTACTTGACGATGTCATCAAATATCAAAACAAACTAACTTGATTATATCAATTCATCGAAAAAATGCAAATAAATTATAAGATTTTTGATACTGAGCCTGGAGACGGAGTTATGCTGATTGAATAAGCTTAATCATTTTAATTATTAAAACTGAATATAATGGAAATTATAGATAAAGACGATAGGGAAACTGTTTGTTTGAAAAGAACTGTTACCAATAAAGATTTATTTGAAACTATCGAAAAATGAAAATGAGAGGAATTAAGACAGTTATTGAAATGATATTTTTCTATGGTTGAACATTTAGGAGATAGTGATTATCTAATTAATAATATGAATTACTACAATGAAACTTTATCGAAATTGATAGATTTTTCTAAAACTCCATTTATGGAAAAAACTATTTGGAGAATTTCTGATAATGGGAATAAAGAATATTGTTGAGCACATCTAAGAAATTTACTATCTCCATTTAAAAATATGATTGCCTTAATAAGAGATTTTTCAGGGTGAGAAATTGAAGAAGATCTTTTTAAGTCTTTTATGGATAGAGCCGAATGAACTTTTGAAGAGAATAAAAAATTATTTTTGGAATTTTGTAGATTTCTAGAAAAAGAGAATAAATAAGTTATTGTGTATTATAATTCTTCGTATGTGGTTTGAATAAGATTTGATAAATATTCAGGATTATCTACATTATCCACATAAATCATAGGTTTAGCTCATGGATATGGGATTTGCATTTCAAGATTTTTAATCAAATTTTTAACCTTTTCTGTGGGTTTAAGTAACAGGCGATTATCATAGACTCAGCCTATAATTTTTCAGTGAAAATATAAAATATATTCTCACATCATCTTGCGATAAGTCATTTCTGGAAAGTCTGATAATTGGTCTAGAATAAACTGTAAATAGTCTGGAGAACTAGCCATCAATTAAGATTTTAAATTAAACTTCAGCACTTCTTTTGACTCTGTTCATGATTCAGTAGCCAATTCATTCTTCTGGTAGTCTTTCTACGAAAAGAAGATTTATTCATGATTTTTCAGCTGTATGATAATGATCAAATAATGAGTGAGCACAGCTTGCTAAATTGGATTTAGTTCATCGTTGTATAACCGTAATTCAATCTTTTTCAAAATTTTCAATTATTTTTTTATTATTATCTATCAATTCTTGAGTGAGTAATATTCAGATTTTTGTACCTTTAGAGTCAAATTCTTTGGATAAATTTGGAATATTTGAGATTTCATCAAAAATTCTGACATGACCAGAGATACTGTAATGTTTGTATCTCATTCATGGAGAAAGTTCAGGATTTTTTGTGGTATATTCTACTTTTATCTCATGATTAAAACAATCTTCCAAATCTTCTTTTGTAAGGAATCCGGGGCGAAGAATTTGAATTTTTAATTTTCCTTTTTTATCTTCGTCTGGTACTACACGCATTACGCTCGATTCAATTCCAGCAAAGGATTCTCCATCATCAATAATTAGCGGTACATTATCATGTAGGTTATCATAAACCATTTTGGCATTTGTAGGACTAGGTTTTCAACTGATATTTGCACTCGGAGCAGCGACTGGTAATTCTGCCACTTGTAGAAATCTCTGAGCAACCAAATTCGAAGGTAGACGAATTCATACATAGTCTAGTGGACATGAACGATTAGATATAGTTCATTCCTTTTTCTTCAATAAAAGAGTCAGGGGTCCAGGCATTAATTTATCGATAATCGTTTGCTGAATTTCATTCTCTACTGTAGCATAATCTTTAATCTGCTCTTTGTATCATAAATGAGTAATTAGAGGATTATCTTGCGGTCTTCATTTTAATTCAAAGATAGAAAGTACAGCTTTGTCATTACGTGCATCAGCACCTAATCAGTAAATAGTTTCTGTTGGGAAAACTACGAGTTTTCATGCTTCAAGGAGTTGCTTAGCTTCTTGATAAACTTCTTCAGATGGTAATTTGATATTTGAATATTGTTCAGATTTATTCTTATTCTTTGATCTTTTTGAAAAATCTCTAAATGTTAATGACCTATTCGCTATGTATAAAGGTATAGCCATAATTAGGATTTGCATAAATTTAGCAATAGCATTTGGAATTCAGATCACTTCAATAAAAAAATATATCATACTTGTAGATAATGCAGTTCAAATTAATGAAATCGTAAAATAAGATATTCATCTCATGTGAACATGATCGTTCATGTTGAAATTTTTTTTAAGATTCAATGAAAAAGATGTAATCATTCAGCATATATCACTAATTATATTTGATGGGACGATGTGTAATCACAGAGACGTTAGAACAATAAAAATTATAGCATCTACAATTGCTCAAACAGTGGATAAAACTAAATACAAAAACGCATGCCAGGCTTCTTTCCTTGTTTTCTTACGAAAATCTTCATCATTTAATACTTCCAAAATCCGTCCTCGCAGTTCTTTTATGATTTGGAAATGTTTTTTAGCATATCTTTTTGTGTATTTTTTTATAGATTCCCGCATATTCACAAAAATTACCCTAAAATTAATTTATAGTTTTTCTTTCACTTTCTAAGTAATGCTACTCAATTCACTAAGTCATCAGGTTTTACAGTTTTTTGGATATCTTCTACTTTTTCTTCATTGAAATATATCGAACCAGCCTGAATCATTTTTTTAGTTTCTCCATTAGATGATGCTAAACCTGATTCAACAATTAAATCCATTAGTCTGACTTCAGTTCAACTCATTTTTACGCTTCCAGCTTCACGAGCAAGTGCAGATTTTTCATCGTCAGACATCTTTGAAATAATTGCTAATTTATCTCAATCTCAGAATAGTACGTCAATAATCTTCTGAACTTTTTCATATTCAGCTTGTCAATGAAGATCTGTAATAAACTCTTTTGCTAAAGTTTTTTGAGCTAATCTATTTTCTGGAGCTTCATTATGTTTTTTCATAATGTCTATTATCTCGTCAGGAGTTAGGAATGTAAACACCTTCAAATATTCTTCTACTTTGCTGTCATCACTATTAACGAGGTATTGATAAATAGCATAAGCACTAGTCTTGTTTTTATCTAACCACAAAGCATTTCCTTCACTTTTTCAGAATTTATTTCAAGCACTATCTAGAATTAATGGCATAGTAAATGCATATGCAGTTTTACCTAATTTTTTATTGATAAGTTCTATTCATGTGGTAATATTTCACCATTGATCTGAACCTGCAGCTTGCATAACACAATTCTTAGTTTCATATAGATGTAAGAAATCATATCACTGCAATAAAGTATATGTGAATTCAGCGAATGTGATACCAGATTCCAATCTTCTACTGATTATATCTTTATTGAGCATATAACTTACATTGATGTATTTCCCGATTTCACGTAAAAATTCCAAAATTGTGATATCTTTAGTCCAATCGTAATTATTTACTACTTCTACATTCCCATCAAATAAACCTGTCACTTGTTTTTTTAATCATTCAAAGTTTTTTTGAACAGTTTCATAAGCTATAATTTCTCTTTCAGCAGTTGGTCTAGGATCTCAAATCAATCCAGTGGCTCATCCAACTAATAAAATTGGATGATGCCCAGCTTTTGCAAGGCGTTTTACAGTAATTAAACTACTATAATGTCCAATATGTAAACTTTCTGCGGTAGGATCTGTACCCCAATACAAAGTAGCATCACAACTATTGATAACTTTTTCTAAATCATCTCATGCGGTATCCTTGATAAGACCACGTCGCTGTAATTCCTCAAACAAATTCATAATTTTTAAGTGAACAGATAAAAAATTGACCATTTTGTCACGGTCTGAATTATAGGATTTTGGGTATGATATGCAAGGAAAAAGGAATAATAATAAAAACTAGAAAAAAGTAAGTAATTCATTATACTACCACACAGTTTTTCAAATTATAATATTAAAAAATGGCAATCAGGAACATTGCAATTATTGCACACGTAGATCACGGTAAAACTACACTTGTAGATCAGCTTTTACAACAATCATGAACTCTTAAAGCTCTTGAATGACAAGATTTAATTATGGATAATAATGATCAGGAAAGAGAACGCTGAATTACAATTTACGCTAAAAATACGGCAATAATCTACAAATGAGAGAGAATAAATATCGTAGATACTCCTGGTCATGCCGATTTTGGTAGTGAAGTAGAAAGAGTTTTACGTATGGTTGACTCTGTTCTTTTGGTCGTAGATGCATATGAATGACCAATGCCACAGACTAAGTTCGTTTTGAAAAAATCATTAGAACTTTGACTCAAACCAATCGTGGTTATCAATAAAATCGATAAACCTACAGCCAGAGTGAATGAAGTTATTGATATGCTTTTTGATCTTTTTATTTTGCTCTGAGCCACTGATGAGCAGGCAGATTTCCCGATAATGTATGCTAGTGCAAAACAGTGATATGCAGTTGCTGACTTAAACGATGAGAAAAAAGATATGACTCTGCTTTTTGATGCAATTTTGAAATATGTGCCAGAAGCTCCAAATTTTCCAGAGAAAGATTTTAGAATGCAGATTGTAAATCTAGGTTATGATAATTTTCTTGGGCGTTTGTGAATTGGACGTGTGTATGAATGAACTCTAAAGCCATGAACTCAAGTAAAGATTATAGACCATGAATGAAAAATCAGAACATGAAAAGTAAACAAGGTTTTTTCTACTTTATGACTTCAGAGAATCGAACAGGAAGAAGCACAATGTGGAGATATAATTACTATTGCGTGAATTCCAGACATATTCGTATGAGAAACAGTTTGAACATGAAGCGTAGAGCCTTTACCTTCAATAGCGATTGATAAACCAACATTGCAGATGGAATTTCTCGTGAATGATTCCCCATTTGCAGGTAAAGAATGAAAATATATGACTACCAGAAATTTGAGTGAAAGATTGGAAAAAGAACTAGAAACAAATGTGTGACTTGAAGTAGATTTTTCAGACTGAAAATTCCTAGTCTCATGAAGATGAGAATTACATCTTTCAGTTCTTATCGAAAGTATCCGTCGTGAATGATGGGAATTGCAAGTTGGAGCTCCACAAGTAATTTTCCGTGAAGTGGATGGAGAAAAATGGGAACCAATCGAGACTTTAGTAGTAAGTGTAAACGATGAATTGGCTTGAACGATTATTGAGATGCTTTCTCATCGTAAAGGTATGATGAATACTATGAATTCAGTGAATTGATTAACTACAATAGAATTTGAAATTCCAACTAGATGATTACTCTGATTTCGCTCAGAATTTATCCTTGAAACCAAAGGTGAGTGAATAATGTACTCATCATTTTCACGTTATGAACCGTGGAAATGAGAAATCAAAAAAAGAGATGTGGGCTCAATGATTTCCTCAGCTACATGAACAGCTATGAACTATGGAATATTTAAACTTCAGGAAAGATGACCAATTTTCATTGATCCAGCTCAACCAATTTATGAATGAATGATAGTAGGAGAGCACTTAAAATGATGAGATATGACCGTAAATTTGACTATAAATAAGCAACAAAATAATTTTCGTAATTCATGAAATGATGAGGCAATGCTTCTAAACCCGATTAGACATTTGACTCTTGAAGATGCTCTCGGATATATATGACTAGATGAACTAGTAGAAATTACTCCAAAATCTATTCGTATTAGAAAAAAGTATTTGACAGAATGAGCTAGGAATCAGGCTAGAAAAGCTTGATTAATATAGTTCTTTTATTTTTTAATAAAACTGCTCCACTTGAAAACAATTGGAGTGCTTTTATAGGAGTTCTTTGGGAGATGGAAGTGGACCAATTCTAATGATAGTTTCCCCATATGATGAATGCTGTTATTGATAGCAATATCACTAAAATCAATAAGATGCGACCTGAATTGTACGATCATGACTCACAACAGGACAATTCCTAAAATATAGATAAATTTTAAGATTGTCTTCATAGTTTATTTATTTTTATTTATTTTTATTTATTTTTATTTATTTTTATTTATTTTTAT
>CAMJSB010000005.1 GCA_946408385.1 uncultured bacterium
TACAAATATTCAAAAAGTCTGAGTAGATGAACCAGAACTTTTGAAATCTAATGGAAAATACCTTTTCTACTATTCAGAGGTTGATTACAATGACAAATATATATCCATAATCAAAACTCCTACTAAAAATGACTTATCAGATGCTGAAATTGTAGCTAAAATTAACATTCCTGATAGCTTGAGTAATATTCAGCTATTCTTGAATGGAGATAAATTAGTTATTCTGGGTACTCGTTATGCTTCAAAATCTGATTCTATTCTTGGGGCAAACCGCACATTAGTAATTATATATGATATTAGCGATTTAGAAAATCTAAAATTAGAAAAACTGACTGAAGTTTATGGAAGTTTTGAAGATGCTAGAATGATTAATGATCAGCTTTATCTCATTTCTTCTGTTAATTTAAGCTGGTATGATATAGCACGAAGAGATGAACCTGTTTTGTTTAATGATATACAACCAAAATTAACTGATATTACTCTCAAAAAAAGTTCAGATTCGAAGAAAACATATGATAAAAAGGTAAGTTCAATGCCTTGTGATAGTATTTTCTACCTATTGCCTTCCGAAGATACGATGAAAGAAACCGATACTTATCCTAATTTCACATTAATTTCTCAGATTTCTTTAAGTGATTTAAATGCTACTCCTAAACAAAGTCTTGTGTTTGGAAACGTTGATGAGATTCATATGAGTCAGACTTCTTTATATTTACCTGCTCCAATTTACTTCTCTAGTCCAACTAGATGTTCACATCGAGGATGTTATGGTTCACGATATTATAGAGATGAAAATACTTTGGTTCACAAATTCAATTTAGAAAAATCTGTACAATATCAAGATTCAACTATCATTCCAGGAACTCCACTAAATCAATATTCAATGGATGAGGATGATAATTGAAATTTCAGAATTCTAACCACTACTTGGTATGATCAGAACGCCACTCATCTATCAATACTTGATAAAAATATGAAATTAAAATGAAATCTGATGAATATCGAACCAGGTGAGAATTTCAAATCTTCACGCTACATTTGAGATAAATTATATCTAGTAACTTATCAAAGCATCGATCCTCTGTTTGTGATAGATATGGAAGATATAAGTAAACCAAAAATTATTTGAGAACTAAAGATTCCCGGATATTCTACATATTTACATCCATATTCAGATGCTAAAAATGGAATTCAATACTTAATCGGATTATGATATTCTACTATTGATAACGGATATGGAGGATTAAAACAAGGTGGTGCAAAAATAGATTTGTATAAAATTGATTACAAAGACCATGAAACAGCTGAAACTAAGTGTAGTTCATTGATTACAAAAAATGTAAATGCAGACTTAACTGATTCATGTACAAAATCTACCGATGGTAAAAAATGTAACGAAGAACAGAGATTGTATGAAGATTGTCTAACTAAAGTAAATCCGGAGAATATTGCAGTTTCAGTAATTGCTTCTTATGAATTTGATGGAGATATCAGTTATACTCCAGCACTAGAAAATCCTAGAGTATTTGTATGGAGATCTAATAAACAAGAATTAGTATTACCAATGGTGATTGCTAAAATCCTTGAAGAATGAACTCGTGAAAATCATCGAAAAGAAAAATATGACGCATTTCTTGGATTGAAATGATTGTCCATGAAAACTTCCACTGCACTTATTAAAGAGGTTTTATCCCAGAACTTCATAACTAATTCTGATGAAATTGAAAATTATCGTCGAGATTTTGAAGATGCTAGAGTGGGATATATTGATGATACATATTATTTCTTAGTTTGATGATTTGCTGGATTCTTGAATAAGGATGGTAAAGTAGCTACTTTGGGTACTTTATAGTAAATAGATAACTCATAAAAAGTTAGCAGGTAAGTATTTACCTGTTAATTTTTTATTTAGTGTAAAGAACTAAAAAATAGCAAGTCAGTATGTCGAATTCTGCTCGGTGAGAGGGTAATATTTTTAGACAACCCCCTCTGGCTTTCAGCCATCTCCCCCTCACAGGGGAGTAAACGTTAAATGTGGTTTTGCTCCCTGTTAGGGGAGCTGGCGCGTAGCGGCTGAGGGGTTGTTAGCATCACGTTTCCCTGGATTCTTCGCTAACGCTCAGAATGACAAAATATCATTTTATTCAGAATGACAAAAGCGTTCAGATTTTTTTATTTATTTGAATTTTGGTGGTGAATAACTATAATTAAAATACACATGGGGGTGAATTTTGGATTTGATGGAAGGATCTCGTGTGTATAGATAGCCACTCCTCGAGGATTCCTAGAGGCTAATCATGGATCAAAAAAACAATGCTAACAATAGCGCAAAGTCTCTTCTTGCAAGAGCTGGATTAGTTAAAGCTTACGCTTACTGCTAATTCATTAACCTTCATTTTGACTCCTGCTAGAATGAAGGTCGACCTATAGCAGGAACCTTATAGTTGGATTAATAAAAAGTGGATAAGTTTGATTCTTTTCTTTCACTATCCTATTAATCTAACTTAAAAAACAGGATAAAAAGAAATCTATAGTGGTAGAAGTTTGTATGCATGCCTTTTAGACCGGAGTTCAAC
The DNA here is from genome assembly GCA_946408385.1 of uncultured bacterium. Lineage (GTDB taxonomy): Bacteria > Patescibacteriota > Gracilibacteria > Absconditabacterales > Absconditicoccaceae > UBA3291. The sequence goes on from CAMJSB010000005.1 coordinate 2,577, forward strand.
TCTCCGCACCTCCAGTTGCGGGATTTGTTTTGTCTGAAATATCCTTAAAGTATAGATACAAACTAGAAACTTCAGGGGTTTGACATCCAATATCTTTTCAATAGTAGATAACTCAATTGAAACAAACCCTAATTATTAACTGCTTCATTTCTATATCTCAATACTCTCGGACATAGGCAGGAGCAAATAATGCCATTTTTGCGTCATTGTATGCTCTCTGATATTGTGTCTCAGTAAAACTAGTATCGGCAATTTCATATTCTAATTGCTCTTTTTTTTCGTTTAATTCTGCTCGTTCTATTTCTTTTTTGTGGAATAGGCTTTCTACTGTTATGGTATCCAACATAGCTGAAATTCTCTCCATTCTATTCTCTATGTCCTTAATTTCCTTTTTCTTTACCTTAATTATATCTGCCTCATCTCATCTTTCACTTTGCCATTGTTCTTTGAATAGAGCATCAAAAAGAGCTATTATATCTTTGGATGGAGTAATTTCCTCTAGCCTTTCTTTTACTGCTTTATGTATTTCATCTCTTGAGATAGATTTCTTAAACATCTTACACTTCTTGTTGTTACATCAATAGTAGTGATGGTATGCTTTAGTCTTAGATAGGCTCCTCCATTTGGACATTGCTTTATCACATAATGGGCAACGTACAATCCTTTTGAGAGGGTAGTCATCATCATCTTCATCGTATTTCTTCTTTTCAAATCAGGAGTTGTATGTGGAAACTCTCTCTAATAATTTGTACATAGTTGCCTCATCAATAACTGGAGGATGTTGTCATAGAGTTGGAGTATCTATTCCATAATCAGGATATACTATGTATCCTCCCCAAAAGTATATTTTTCGTGGTACTAATATTTTACCAACAAATCAACCAGATAATTCTCAGGATTTATTTTTCTTACTATTTGATTTTACTCAATGCTCTACGAAATAGTCATATAGTTGTTGCTTAGTATATAGTACTCAATCAGCAAAATCTTCCAATCATTTCTTTAGGATTGGGTATAGTTCTTCATCTAATTTTAGTATTTTAATCTCTTTTGCTCATTGTGTTATTACTTCTCTACGGTATCAAAGAGGTATAGCAGCAAATGGTCGTAGTCATAGTTTTAGTTTTCAGGATATTCAATTACGTACTCTTTTTGCTCATCTCATACTTTCTATAGCGTCATTCATAGCACTGAAATTGTATTGGATAAATCCCATTTCATCATCCAAATCTACAAGTCATCAGCTACTTACTGCTACTAGACTAACTCATAATATTTCTAATTCCTTTATCTTCATATAGTTTCGTGATATATCGTGGTTCCTAGAAAACCTTGATGTATTAGCAACTATGAATAACTCTATTTCTTTAACTGTACCATTCTTGTTTGCCTGTTTTATTAGTTCAAACGCCTCATCAAAATTTGGTCTATGTTCCTGTGTTCAGGATATAGCCTCATCGTAAAATGGTTCGTGTACTATTTCAACTCAGTTTTCCTTTGCCCATCTTTCACATTCTATTATCTGAGCAGCAATTCAACCTCATTTGGTTTTTTGTTCATCGGTTGAAACTCTGGCATAGATAATTCCTTTCTTCCCTGCTAAATCCTTTTTTGTCTCTTGGATTGGCTTTGGAGCAACTATAGTTTTGCTCTTGTAGTCGTATCACAATGATTGTAGTGAGTTAGTTTTTCTCTTTTTTCTTGCCATTGTTAAACTCCATAGAAATTAAATGAGCGGTTTATTTATAAGGATTTTCTCATTTTTTACAAGTTTAACAAATTTGATATGAAAAAACACCCCTAAGGGTGCTTTTAAGTATGACTTTCAGTAGTCCTATCCTTTACAAACCTTTCTAATAGACTGTCTGCAAATGGCTCTGATGAGAGACATAATTTCTTCTATCTGTTCATCAGTAAGAGTGGCATACTTTGGTCATAGTAATTCTCTTGCCTGCTCAATTGTCATTTTAATAATGCAATTGCCTCCGCCTTAGGTCATAAGGTAATTGGAGGTGGCAATGTAGAAGGCTCCATTTCTGTGGAGTATTGACATTATAATTATTCAGTATATTCTTTTCAATCGTATTTTCACTTTTTCCCTCAAATCATTTTAATCCTATCTCATTTGATATACCTTTTTCCATAGTCGTAACGTTCAATATGTGCTCATCAGTTCTGACTTGTAAACTCTCTAATCTCCTCAATCCTTGATATATCATCAACCTGAAAATCTGACTTTAGATGTTGTATCTCTTTCTTCTTAAGTACTACAGTTACATCAGCCCTATCTGTTGTTGTACGGATTAGTTCTATCTCTTTTAGTAATTCTTTCTGCCATTCTTCACTAGCAAAATCTAAGTTATCTAATTTAGTTTTTTTAGTCTCAGTTTTAGGCAAGTCTCATTTTAGTTTTTTACCTAATCACTTCCTCAATCATTTTACAATTGCTAAGTTACTAATTCTTGTAATATATGGATTAGGGAATATATCGTTAATTAGAGATACACATTCAACATATGGATTATTACGTACAAAGTCTCAAACCAAATCCTTGTTTACCACAAAACATTCACTACCTATTCTTCTCTTTCAAACTGGATACCACAAATTTTTACCTGAGCATATGGTAATACTATTTCACAATATAAGTTCATTGAATAGTATGTATCAAATAATTAGGCAAGGGTTATATATAAGCCGTGTATCAAAACTTTTTCATAGATTGTTGTATTCTACTCCATACTTTTCACATACTGCTTTACTGTATTCTTCGTGTATGTTAAGTGTATATTCTCAATTCCACATTTCATCATTTGAGGTTTGTCTTATTATTTGGTGCTCTTTGATAGGGAAAGGTTTTTTCTCTTTCTCCAATACGTGGTACAACAAAATATGGGATAGAAAGTTACATCATTCTCTGTGCATATTTCATAGGTAACCACTCTCTCTACAATCAAAAAATAGTTTTTCAGATATTAGTTTTCAGGTCTTTGAATTTGGAGATATTGTGATATGGAAACACGAAAATAATTTATCCAATATTTTATATGTATTTTGGTCAGTAGTCCACAACATCAACCTATATACTAGGTATAGTCATAAGTCTACTTTCAATACTTTCTTTCACTCAATAATCTCTTTATCAACCTTGAAAGTCTTTTGTCACACTATGGTAGTAACTGTTTCATTTGCTAGTTCAAATTGTTCTTTACTCATTAGTAATGGACTATCAATATATACTGGTAGATGTGAAAGCATATTACCAATATTAACATAGTTTAAGCTATAATCTAAGAAATCAAATGTATTTAATGGAGTAAAAGAAGATAAAATTTGCCAAACTCATCATTCACGGAAACAGTTATATTCTCCTAAGGTTAAGGATTTATCCATCTGACACAAAAAAGTATATAAATTTGAATTTTCAGGACGGTACTACCTGCCATTTCTCTGCATTTATACCCCTCTAATTTTGACTTAAAACACCGTAGAACTTTTCAAAGAATGCTGTAAGTTTCTCAAATACTGTCTTTCTCTTTTCCTTAGTTGCTTTGCTGAATAATCCTGTACTAGGTAATATCTTTCAGAATGCCATACCTGTACTAACTAACTTTCCATCTACAAAAGCCTCTTTCATAAATTGACGTGTCTCCTTCTCCTTTAGTTTCTCAGCCTCAATTATGTCTCCTAGTTCCTTATCTGATTTGTCTTTGATATACTTTGTCCATATGTCATATATGTCATCTCCCTTATTTAATCCCTCAATAAACTCATCAATCAACTCTTTCTTGTTTCTCAACTCAATGGATGAATTAACGGCTCTATCAATATCTGTCCTTAGTTTCTTATCTGACTTTCCTCATTTGTTGTATTGGTCAACTAGTAGTAGGATATAGTCTACATTTATTTCTATCTGCTTTAGTAACTCTATTTCAAAAATCAAATCCTCATTTACATTTACCGCCTCAGTTTCTGTTTGGTTGCGGAAATGCTCATACACATCAATATACATTGAACTATAATCCTGAACCTCCCTCTCATTCAATGTTTCATCATTGCTGAACTCATCAAATGAAACTAGGATATTTCTTAGTTTTAATATCTTTCCATATAGCTTAACAAAATCCATCTGCCTTTTCTCTCACTTTATTACCTCACCACATTCATAGTTATCCTTTAACATACCTACTAACTCAATATATCCTGGAATGTGCTTTTTGTTTTCAGTATATCCATTCATATATTCATCATAGGTTTTGATTAGTACAGTACTCTTAGCATTTTCATTACCAAACAAAGCCAAACTATCATTTGTAGCTTTCTCCAAATTCCTGAAACATACGATATTACCAAATGTTTTGACAGAGTTTAGTATCCTGTTTGTTCTGGAGAATGCCTGTAATAGTCAGTGTAATCTTAGGTTTTTATCTACCCAAAGAGTATTTAATGTTGTAGCATCAAATCACGTAAGGAACATATTTACTACAATCAATAAATCTAACTCTCTGTTCTTCATTCTCAATGATATATCCTTGTAATAACTCTGGAACTTATCACTGCTAGTATCATAATTCATTTTGAACATCTTGTTATAGTCCTTTATAGCCTCATCCAAGAAGTCTCTATCTGGTCATTCCAAAGCCTCAGTACTATCTGGATTTTCATCTATAATCAAATCGTCTCCCTCGTCATCTCCATTTACACCAAAGGAATAGATAAGTCAGATTTTCAATTTCTGAAACTCAGGCAAGTCTTTCATTTGTCTTTGAAATTCTGAGTAGTAAGCTCTTGCCATAGGTATGCTCTGAACTGCTAGAATAGCATTAAATCCTCTTAGCCTTACTTTTTCTTTCATCTGCTTTTGTGTTTTTGCTGAAGCAATTTCTCAGATGTTCGTAGTAGCATAAAATCTATAACTCTTTTCCCTCTTTGTTTTCTGTGAAAAATGGTCAATTATATATTTAGTTATTTTCTCAATTCTTTCTGGAGCCATTAAAGCTTTCTCTTTTTTAATTGCTGGTATTTTATCATCCTCTATATTCTCTGCCTCTTTAATTGTACTCAAATATTCTACCTTAAACGGTAAAACATTCCTATCATTGATAGCATCCACAATAGTATATGTATGTAGTTTTTCTCAGAATACCTGCTCAGTAGTTTGTAATAGAATATTACTACCTTTTACTCTATTCTCTGTAAATATAGGTGTCCCTGTAAATCAGAATAGATGGTATTTATTGAATGCTTTTCTAATGTGTTTCTGCATTTCTCCAAACTGGGAACGGTGACACTCATCAAAGATTATTACTATATGGTCATCAAATATTGTATGGTCTTTGTATTTCTCGGAACTTGTAAGTTTATCTAACTTTTGGATTGTTGTAATGATAATCTTAGCATCTGGCTTTTTTAATAATTTGGATAGCATATCAGTAGTTTTTGTGGCATTAGCTGCACCTTTCTGGAAATTGTCATACTCTTTCATAGTCTGATAGTCTAAATCTTTTCTATCTACTACAAATAGTACTTTCTTTATTCACTCCATCTCTGTAGCAAGTTGTGCAGTTTTGAATGATGTAAGTGTTTTTCCACTTCCTGTTGTATGCCATATATAACCTCCAGCATCTCTTGTTCCTACAGTTTTATTATTAGTACTAATCAATATCTTATTCAGTATTTTCTCACAGGCACAAATCTGATATGGTCTCATCACTAGGAGTTTGTCATCTGAATTGAATACACAGTATTTGGCTATGATATTTAGTAGTGTATGTTTAGTAAAGAATGTAGCTGTAAAATCCATCAAATCAGGTATTACTTTATTCTTACTATCTGCCCACCAACTCGTAAACTCAAAACTATTGGATGTTTTCTTTTCCTTACTAGCTTTGTCATTTTCATTATCTATATGTCCTTGTCTGGTTGTATTACTATAATACTTTGTGTAGGTTCAATTAGATATTACAAAAATCTGAACATACTCAAATAATCATAATCCTGACCAGAAACTATCTCTTTGGTATCTATTTATTTGATTAAATGCCTCTTTAATATTAACCCCTCTTCTCTTTAGTTCTACGTGTACCATAGGCAATCCATTTACTAGTATAGTCACATCGTAACGGTTGCTCCTATTTCAACTATCTGTTTCATATTGGTTTATTACCTGTAGAGAGTTTTTATGTATATTCTCTTTGTCTAATATCTTTATGTTCCTAATGTTTCCATTATCTAATGTTAGTGTATAGATATAGTCTTTCTGTACTTTTTGAGTTTTTTCTTTAACCCTATCATTTGGTTTTGCTAAATAGTTATTCAATAGCTGTTTCCACTCCTTATCTGAGAATGTATACCCATTCAGTTTTTCTAATTGCTTCCTTAGGTTATCCACCAACTCCTCCTCAGTATGAAAAGTAAGTCTCTCATATCATTGAGCTACTAATTTATTTATAAACTCCCTTTCCAAGTCTGCTTCACTTTGATAAGCACTAGATTTTTGTCAAACTGATTTATATTCGGTTACCAGTGTACTCTGTGAAGTCTCTACGATAGTGGAATAACGTGGTTCCATATACTCTAATTAAAAGTTAAAAGTTTATCTCTGTAATATTCATACTGTTGATGTCTCATTTTTATTTCTGCTGGTAGTCACTCAGTTAAATCATTAGTTAGTGTGTTAAAACTATCTAATGTCTTTACTATTTTCTCCTGTTCTTCTAAAGTTGGAATATTTACTACAGGAGATTTTAGTAAATCATAAGACACAAAAGGTTGGGCTCCTTTTTGTTGTCAAATATAATCCTGTATTAACAATAAATAATAAGCATAACGTTTATTTACTAGGCTATTCTTGTGCTTACATATAACTCAATTATATGTTACAAAATGTTTTCATTCTCCCCAATTTACTATTCAGGCATACGCTCAAATATGTCATATAACAGGAGCATCCTCACTATTATATTCTGTATGGTATCACACAATACCATTGCTTCAATATACAGGATATTCTCACTTACTTTCAGGAATATTATTTCACGTTCAATATTGAAAATCATAAATATCTCACATTGTAAGAGTTATTAAATTTTGATTAGAATTATCTGAAAAATCTAATAATTTACTACGATAATATTTATATTGACTTTTCCTAGCCTCCAGCTCCGCCTCCAGCTCCGCCTCCAGCTCCGCCTCCAGCTCCGTAAACTTATCTAATATATTTACAATCTCCTTTTGAATTTCATATGGTGGAACTGGTATTTTTAGTTTCATAAAATCTGTTTTTGAAATATAGAACCTAGTCACTCAACGTACAACAGTAAATACTTGTTTCCTAAACATAGTAGACCTAAATGCATATTTCAAATAACCTGTTGCTATTAACGGTTTATATTCATCTTTTATGCGTAATCAAAAAAGATGGTCATCCATAAATACTCATTCTTGTATTTCGTCTTCAATCTCTGAAGCTATTGCGCACTCATCAGGAGTTTCAGATGCACTAGTGAACAGTATGTCTCATTGTTTTAATGTATTTTGTTTTAAAGTTTTTACTGTAGCATTTTTTAAATCAGTTGTATCTATCTTTAAGTTAGTATAAGCATTCATATAATCAATAAACACACAGTTTCATTCATCTGCCCATTTATTTGAGGCTCAGGTCATACCAGAAAATTGATTAAAAATTTCACATAGTGCTATGTGTTTAACTCCATTTCAACATTTTCCCTTTATAACTTGTTCTATATTCATCCTATTATGCGACTAAGAATTAAAATTTTCTTGAATAATTTTATCTATCTCAGCCCTTAATCTATTTTCTTTCTCTACAGTTTCTGATATCTTTTTATTCAATTCATCTATATTTATTTCTTCTCTTGTATCTTCAGCCTCTATATATGTAGGAATAAATAAATTATAATCGTTCTCTTTAATCGTATCATAATCTACTACTTTACATATGTGGTCTATATCTTGGCGATTTACATATCGATTAAAAATGTTCTCTTTATTGCTCTCAGAAAGCTGATTTTTGTTTCATACGTGAATAAACTCCTTACCTGCATCTATGAAAAGTATATCAGTATTTTGTTTATTCTTTTTTAATATATATACACAAGTAGCGATACCTGTACCAAAAAACAAATCATTTGGTAGTTGAATTATAGCGTCTATGAAATTATTATCTACTAAGTACTTCCTTATCTTTTGTTCTGCTCATCATCTGTATAATGTACCTGGAAATTCAATTACTGCTGCACTTCATTGAGCTGATAGCCAACTGATTATGTGCATAATAAAAGCCATATCTCCTTTACTCTTTGGAGCTAATACTCCAGCAGGAGCAAACCTAGGGTCGTTAATTAGTAAGGGATTACTTTCTCATTCCCAAGGCACGGAATAGGGGGGATTAGATACTATAATATCAAATGGTTCATCATCCCAGTGTTGAGGGTTAATTAGTGTATCTCCTCTGGCTATATCAAACTTATCAAAATTAACATTATGGAGAAACATATTTATCCTACATAGGTTATATGTAGTTACGTTAATTTCCTGACCAAAGAAACCTTTTCTTACTCCATTTTCTCCTAGTACTTTTTTGAACTTCAAAAGTAGTCATCCTGAACCACAAGCAGGGTCATAAACTTTATTTACCTGCGTTACTCAATGGGTAGTAATTTTAACTAATAATTCTGATACTTCCTGTGGTGTAAAAAACTCTCATCCTCATTTACCAGCGTCAGCTGCATACATACCAATTAAATATTCATAAGCGTCTCAGAATAAATCTAATTCGTGGTCTCACATATTCAACTCAGCTACTGTTTGAGTTAGATAGGAGAGTATTTTATTTCTCTCATCTACTGTTGTTCATAGTACCTGGTTATTTACATTAAAGTCATCAAATAAACCTTTTACATCTGCCTCACTTGCTGTTCCCTGTGCTGAATTTTCTATTGCCTTAAATATATTATGTAGTGTCACATTGTAGTTAGGGTCATTGTGGCAATGCTTTACTACATTCTGGAATAATTGACTAGGTAAGATAAAGAAACCTTTGGTCTCTACTATTACATCTCTCCCTTGTTCTGCGTCTTCATCAGACATTTTAGTATAATCAAAATCTATTTCTCAGGCTTCCTGTTGCTGTTTGTTTACATACTCAATTATATTCTCACTAATGAAACGGTAGAAAAGCATTCATAGGAAGTATGCCATAAATTGTTGGGAACTAATTCCTTTACCGTGTTTTACCTGTGTAGCAGCTTTCCATATTGTACTGAATAACTCATTCTTTGCCTGGATAGATTTTGTAGCCATAAATATAGTAATACAAAAAATAAATAGCTCATCACATACTGATATTAAAATTAGATTAAAAAGCAATCAGAAACTAAAAAAAGGAGCTCCATATAGGAACTCCTTTTGCCACACAAAAGCCCTGTTCATCTGATGGACTTTTTGCTGTTCTATACTAATTTTTTCACTCAGAAAATCTACTAAGAGAGTATTCTCCAACCACCAAATTCTACCCAGGAATGTCTAATTTTTGCAAAAATATTTTCCATCTTTTTTGTAAAATACTATGAAAAAATAAGCAACTAAGGAAATGATATATACTACCTGCAATCGGTAGGCTCATACATAGGAATAAACATACCCCTACTAGGGACATTATACCCACCCCTAAAGGATAAGTACCCCAGAAAGGAAACACCCTTTTTAAGAATAGTACAAAATTTTTACCAATATTTTCCACCACGGAATAAAGCACAGGCTCTCATTTATGAGAGTATGGGTAAGGAGATTTTTACTAAATAGAAATTGTAAGATATTTTCACAATAAAAAAAGTAACCCTCTCTTAAAAGGGCTACCATATTTTATATACTCTTTCCTAGCAAGTCTTTACATTATCCCATAGAGTATGCTCATTCTCCTTTGGTTTAAATTCTGCACTAACCAATTCATTCACTCCTTTCTCATCCCATTTTTTCAACTCATCCATATTCATAGCATATACTGGATAGGTAACAAATCCTGAATGTACATAGTCTACTAATTCTCCCAGATTATACTTTTTAATAAATTCCTCAGCTGTTGGTAAATTGTTTACATCTACTGCCATATAATTTTGATAATCAAAAGGTTCAATAAAAACTGATAGGTCTGAATAAAATTCTCAATCTGTAGTGTAAAGTAAAATAGCAATCTGACCATTCGTCACGTAAGAATTAACACCAAGTTTGATTGCTTCGTCTTGGTCGTCATAGCTGTGTTTGATATACATAGTGTTCTGTTTCATTTGATATGTAGTTAAAAACTAAATAGAAAGTGGTTCCATCTGTTCTACTACCTCAGATAAGTCTATAGCTTTCTTCTGAGATATTTCAACTGTCTGTTCTGTTTCTTCTGTTTGTATGTACTCATCCTCAAAGTATTCCAATGTTTTCTCCACAAAATTCTTGTCTTCATCTGTAGGTTTACTATCCAACTTCCATCCTCTGAATATTCCATATGTAGAGAAGAAATGATATTTCCTTGTATGTTGTAATTCAATAAGCTCTACCAAATGAGGTACATCTAAGGTAGAAAATTTAACCGCATATTTGAATACTTCTCCAATTCCTTTTCTATCAAAGTATCCATCCGTTACAGTAATCTCTCTCATAGAAACCTGATAGCTGTCTTTCGTTATTTCGTGCCATTCATTTTGTAAATCCTCGTTTAACTCTATTCTTTTACCAAATAGATATATAACTTTAGTTGGTAGCTTTTTGTCACTACAAGCTAGTATATGTATATGAGGGTGCCATCATCCCTTTTCACTTTGGGTCACTTCAATAGAGCAGATTAGTCAATCAAAGTTATTCATAAAGCTCTTTGTTTTTTGTTCTGGTCTCTTTCAGTTTCTATACCTTTTAGCCACTTTCCCTTTCGCAGTACATAGCTTATCCATTACCGTTTTCAGACTTTGGCTACTGTTATGTCTCACAGTTAAAGTTATATGGTACCAATGTTTATCATACAGTCTATACTGTTGTATTCATTGCTCAAACCTCTGTATCATCCTAATACTTCTCCTAGTACTACACGCTAAACAAAACTTGTCGTACTTGCAAAAATTAGCCCCATATAGTCTTTGTTCCCCATTAAGATAGTCACGGAACTTCAACACATTACAACACTCTCTAATCCTGGTACTTTTGAATGCTGACCCTAGCAAATATGGTTTATGTTGTAGGATGTATTCTACTACTTCTTTTTTCTTTTGTTGACTAAGCTCCATCTTAGCTACAGTCCTTTCTATAACGTCACCTTTTTGCACCATCTCTAATAATATATAGACTAAAATAGTTTGAGCCTCTTAGTCATTATATCTCAAGGCTCTCCAAATAACCATAGGTTTTTCTTAGTTTGCCCCTATCCTAAAAGGGTTTTTGTCGCGCGCGGGTCAAATTTCTTAATTTAGAATTATGTTCTACCAAAGAGACAACCCCCTAACGAATACGGCAGATGAACCCCAAGGGGGAGCAGTACTCCCTCTTAATCTGTGATTTCTTTTCATACGACTTTATTTAGTAGATAAATACTGTGTTTCTGTGTGAGCTATTTATTCTTCATATTATTTGATACCCATACTCTGTTATAATATTGGACTAAATTACAAAAAATCATACACGGCTTTTAAGTGGTGTAATGTACACAATCTATTGATACGCGCAAAAATATCCCTATTATTATAAATCCATAACATTAGGGGTTTAACATTTTTGTTGTTATCTCCACCAGAATTGATATTAAAAAAACCGTTCGATAAAGAACGATTTTTTATTTTGCTGTATTCTTATTCTAGAGATTGGAGTTTATGATTTTCTACAGTATAAAACTCTCACATAAGGATTTAAAATATTAACACTTTTTGTTTCACTGACTCAGACTATATCCGGAGATGTTCTTACTCCATACTTCCAATTAGTATTACCATTTTGCTGTGAAGCACACTTCATATCTCAATCACGTTTAATCTCTTCGAAACATAGATTATTGGACTCATTTGTCATATCTTTTCAAGCTGTAGGGAATTTATTTGTCTCCCGATCAACAACTATAGGTCTAGTGTTAGAGTTATCTCAAAAGTTTCCTACAGAACTAAAACGAATATAGTGTTGATGTGGAGGTATATTATTGACCGTTAAAGTGACTAAAGAATTTCCTCAAGCTTTTCAGAAATCATAAGATGAACCCATTAAGAATCTTCAATCTGCATCTGTATATCTAACCCATCAGTCAGGACAAGAAGTTCTATCTGCGAAAGCCATAATAGCTCACGCAGGAATAGCATCATATTGTAGCTTATCCATCAGAATATTCCATTCACTCTCATCTAATACCTTATCACTAGAAGTAGTTTGTCGTTCGGTATAAGAACTGTTTTTGGTTAAAGAGGAAGCAGCGAATACAGCCAATCAGCAAGTCAAAAAGAAAATAATAGCGGATAAAATAGTCCAGATTTTTCATGAATGAATAGCCTTTTTCATCATTATCTTTTAAGAAATAAAAAACGCACCCTGATATGGGTGCTCTCATTATAAGGTAAATGGATTCACCAGAAATGTCCACATACCAAGATGCGTATTTTTTCTGGTAAGCCAAAATCATGGGATTTATTACCTTAATGAGAGCGTCTAAATTGTATAAACTCATAATATATTTTCAATAGATTTTAATTAAAAAAATCCTTCCTAACGGAATGGCAATTATCATTATAATTTTTCTACTCACTTACATCATTATCAATAATCACACTATATTGTAAATACATCAAAGTTAGAATTTCCATTATAAAATTAGTGATGATGTCCTGATTCAGATTTTATATTTTTTAAATCACATTTTTTATCATCACAATTTTCATTTTTGAGTTCTAATTCTATTGTAGAATGGCAGATTTTATGTTCTTGTAATTCTTCTTTTACTCTATGCTTTACTTCTTCACTGTATTTTTCTACAACTACATGTAATGTGGCGAAATTATTGTATCAATCTATACTCCTTACATGAATATGGTGAACATCTTTTACTCATTCTACTTGCAATATATGATTTTTAATTTCATCAATATCAATTCAATCAGGTATTTTTTCTAAAAATAGGTTTACTATTTCTTTTAAATTTTTGGTAGCATGATATAGGATAAATAAAGCTACGCATATAGAAAGTATAGGATCTATTATACTAATATTTGTGAATTTCATTAATATTGATCATATTAACACCACAATCCATCATAAAACATCTTCTAACATATGAAGATTAACAGACTTTTGATTCAATGAATTTCCACGACTAGTAACATAACTAGCTATAGAATTAACAATAACTCAGAATATAGCAAAAATTATCATACCATTATAATTTATTTCCACTGGAGTTATGATTCTATTAATTGATTCATATATTACGAACATTGAACCGAATAGGAGAATCGATGTAGTAATTACACTTCCAATTACTGAATATCTAATATATCCGTACGTATGATTTTTATCAGGTTTTTTCTTGCTTTTTTTCTCCAAAAAATAGGAAATTCCAATACTTAGAGCATCTCATAAATCATGGATAGAATCTGATAAAATGGATATACTTCATGTAAATAATCAACCAAAAAATTCAAATATTGAAAATGAGATATTTAGAATAAATGCAATTAAAATATTTTTTTCAGTTTTCATATCATATGTTAGAATGGGTAATAAATATCGTTTTAGCTAATCACTAATATCAGTGTCAATTATTGCAGTATAATCATAACCAGGATAGTTCTTTTTCATTTCTTTTTTGATTTCTTTTAATACTTTTTCAGGATGTTCTTCCTCAAAATCAAAGATTACGTCAAATGAAATAGTTTTTGTGGATTCGTCTACATAAAATCAGTGCATTTGTAGAATTTTATCATGCTTTTTAAGGATTTCTGATAATGTGTTTTTAATTTCTCAGTATTCTCAACTATCATTACTCGCATAAATTCAAATTGTCATAACTATTCATAGTTTGTTATACACATCTACTATAATCTCTCTAGTTAATCTATGAATCTCTTTGGCTGTCATGTCGTCTCTCACTTGAATGTGAGCGGTTCAGATGACTTTATTTGGTCCATAACTATGTAAAGCTAAGTCGTAAACTCATAAAACTTCATCAAAACCCTGAATCTTTGATCTTAATTTTTGAGTTAATTCTGAGTCAGCTCTGATTCCTATCATTTCATTTATTGTATCCTTCAATATTTCATATGCAGCTTTGATAATGAAAATGGAAATGATAACTCACAAATATCCCTCTAATCAAATATTAAAGAAAATGCTGATTAATGCGGCGATAAATGTAGATAACGAAAGAACACTATCACTAATTGCATCAGTTCCACTAGCTATCAAACTTCCAGAATTCAGCTTTTTTCACTGATTTTTTACATATCTTCATAGGAATATTTTCACAAATACACCAACAAGCACGACTGCTAGAGTTACAATCGTATAATTAGTTTCTTCAGGGTGAATAATTTTTTCAATAGACTCTTTGAATGCTGCAAGTCATGCAGTTAAGATGATAACAGCAATAATTACAGAAGCAAAATATTCAATTCTTCCATGTCAGTATGGATGTTCTTTGTCAGGCTTTTTTGCTGAGAGTTTCGTTCAGATAATCGTAACAACTGATGAAATTACATCACTCAAATTGTTTACTGCATCTAAAATAATGGCAATAGAATTTGATAAAAATCAGACTATTGCTTTAAAAATTACCAAAACTATGTTTGTAATAATTCAGATATAACTGACTTTGATTATTTGCTTATCTCTATTCATAACTTAAAAATCATTCAACTAAAATCCAAATACATCATTAGAATCCCATTTTTCTTTAATAGATTTAATCTGATTTTTTTCCTGTTCAGATAGATATTTCTGTTTTTTCTTTCAGATTCAATGTTCTCATGATACATTTCATCATAATTCTTGAACTAATGTATACATATCATCCATTAATTCTTTCTGCTCTGAATTGAAATGTGGATGTAAAACTCATATTCAGATATGCCCATAAACAGGAATATTATTATTTTCACACCATTTGAATAATTCATCTATATTTTCATGGAGTTCTGGATCTTCAATCTGTGGATATCATAAATTCACAGTAGCAGGGTAGCAAGCATCTCTTTTTGCCCAGATTTCTTTAATCTCATTTTTATCTGTGATTTCTCCATCAGTTGAATTTTCATATTCTACGATTACATAATATTTATTTTCTAGTCAAACAGCTTGAGATACTTGTGGATTGATAATTTCTAATGCAGAAAGTTCAGAATTTTTTTTGCTTTTCACACTTTCTACAAACATCAAAGCATTATCTAAATTATCAAAATCTTTAAAAGTCAGACTCGTTGATTCAGGTTTCTTTATAAGTCTTAGTTTAGCATTCAAAATAATTCCTAAACCTCATTCAGCTCAGAAAAAATCTTTAGCATCATTAGCATTGAAAGTCTGAATTTTGATTTCTTTATTTTCATCTACAGTCAAAATTTCCATCTCTTCTACCCATTTCTCCATTTTTCAATATTTGATAGCTCTCATTCATGCTCAATTAGTCGCAATCATCCCACCGATTTGGGCAGATGCATGAGATCATAATTGAACAGGGAAATATAAGTCGTATTTATCTAATATTTCATTCAATTCATCAGTAGTTAATCATGGTTCAACTGTTATGCTTGATGCATTTTGCTCTAAAATTTTATTCAAAGCTGATAAATCAATTACGATAGTATTTTTACTAGGTAAGCAGTTTCAAACTAGGTTAGTTCCTCATGCTCTACAGACTATTTTTTTATTTTCTTTCACGGCATTCTCTACGATTTCAATTACTTCATTTCTATTTTTAGGTAAAAATACTTCAGTTTTTTCATTATTCTCAAAATGTGAAGCATCAGTATTGTAGATTAAGTTATGTAGTGGATCGTTGTATGATTGCATTGAAATTTAGTTTTACGGATTAAATTAGTCAAAATTATAAAAATTGGTTATTTTTTATCAAGATTTAGTGAAGTTGAAATTTTATTTGACAATTGATGAGTTTTATATATTATCATGGTGCTCTTGATTTTATACAAGATTTATTATGAAAATGTGATTTAGAGTTTCTGCACTTTCAAAAATATTGCTTTTAATGGTATGTTTTATTATTTTTTTAGTTGTATTGTTAATCATATTTGATTCAGAGGAATGTTCTGATATGGATGTACAAGGTGTTTACAGTGGAGAAATAAAAAATATAATTAATACATGATGAGAATATTGTATAATTAATATGGGTGTTACAGAAGATGGAGTGTTTTGCTGAGACATACAAAATTGAACAGGAAAATACCATCATAAAAACGGAAATATTTATATATGAGAATTTAAGGATTGAAAGAGAAATTGATATTGAGTGATGCTATATGGAAGTTGATCATATTTAAGTTGAGACGTATATAAATGATTTTGGAAAGATAATCAAAAAGAATGAAGTTGAGTTTATTATTTTTTTGATTGATCAATATTTACTTGAACTCGGATTAATTGAAAACCTAATTGATATGCAGAGGTTGTTTCCAGTCAATGAACTGTCTATAAATGAGAATATAAAAATTGAATGAAAGAATGATATTGAGTATATGACCTAATAGATTTTATATATGAATGAGAAATGAGATGATGATACCCAAATTGAAAATGAAAAATAATTGCGAATGGATGTAGCTTAGAGTCAACTTTTAAAGGTGTTATAGTTTATGGAAAATATGTTATAAAATGTAATGATGTCGTAGTAAAAGAGGGGGAAATACCAACTGATAAGGAATTACTTATAATTGGTAATTTTGTCGAAAAAGATTTTAATTTTATGTAATGTTTATTATGTCGAATTTATCTATAAAATGTCCGTATTGTGGGAAAAAAGTTAGAGAACCTTTCGAATTTTGTAATTATTGTTGAAAAAGTTTATCTCGATGAGAAAAAATGAATATCAAGAATTCTGTGGATGCAGAAAAAATAATGGAAAAAAATTCAGAATTTGTATGTATAAATTGTAAAAGTCTTATCGAAGAATGAGAAGAAAAATGCTCCCATTGTTGATTAGAATTAATATGGAATTTACCTAATAATGATGAATATGTAAAGAATTTGAGAAAAATCATTTATGTTGACTATGATATTAATTGACAGAAAATTGAAGATAAATTTAATTATTATAAAAACGAGGTATTTTATAAAAATGATATACCATCAAAATTTAATTATTATTTTCGAAGATATTTGGTGGTTATTTGTTTTTTACTTTTGGGTGTCATATTATGAATTATTCCATTATGTCTACTGTTTGGTGGAAAGAAACCACGAAATAAATATTTACTGGTAAAAAAAGATGTTATCTGAATTTATGAAAAATGATGAATACGTTCTGATAATAAAGATTTTTTTAGTAAAAGTGATATAACTGGAATTACGGTTAAATTGGGTAATAAAAGCAAAAAGAATTCTGTAAATATTTACATAAAATGTGATGATGATAAGCGAAAAGACTATCCATCTGGTATTTTTCATAATGTATATGAATTGGATAAGTTGGTAGAAACTCTAAATAAATATTGATACAATGTAAAAAAAGAGTATATGGATTAGTTGATTAAAATTTCTATGGAGATAATAATAAAAATTCTAGCAACAATATAACTTATCAGGAGTTTTAGTTCATTCTTCAACTTTTCAGAATGGATTTCTATATTTTTCTATATTCTCAACCATTTCTTGATTCTCCTTTGAAACGAATCAGCTTTTTACTATTTCTTCTCTAGCTTTGATAACATTGAATCAGCATTTTATAGGACATACAGCTACACAAGCTTCACATCCGTTACAATATTCAAAAAAATATTTTCAATCAATTTTCACTTTATTATCCACAAATGCATCAATAGAAATATTTTTAGCTCTTGGAGAAGCTATTTCATCTTTCAAAATTTTATAAGCAGGACAAACATTTCTACATAATCAGCAATGAGAACATATAGCATTTGGATCTCTAACAACTCTTTCTGCCATTATTTCTCTTTTTTAGATTCTAAAATTATCTCAGAAAATTCTTTCACTTCCACATTCTTGGCATGTTTTCTGAATTGAAAATAACACATTGGACAAGGACTAGTCATGCTTGCTCATTCTGGTATTTCAGACAATACTTGATTACAAATCTTTTCAGATAATTCTGGATTATTATTTACGAGTCAGCCTCCTCATCCACAGCACATAGAATTTTCTCTATTGTGACTTAATTCATTCACTTTATAGCCGCATTTATTCAGTATTTCTCTAGGTTCTTCATATATTCCAGAAAGCCTTCCTAAATGGCAAGGATCATGATATGTTATCTCTTTCAGAACATCTTTATTTTTCAGTTTTTTCTCATTTCTTTTGATTGTTTGTGTGATATGTTCTACCTTGATTCAATGTTCTTCTTCTAGTTTGTATTGATATTTAAGCACATTATAACAAGCAGGGCAGTTGGTAATTATTAAACCAACAGCATGTTCCTTAAAAATCTGAATATTCTTTGCTTTAATTTTTTCATAAGCATCTTTCATTCCTGCTCTCAAAACTGGGCTTCCACAGCAGTATTCTTTATCAGATAATTTGATAAAATCAATTCAAAGCTCATGCAAAATATCCTCGTAATTCTTTTGAATTTCAGGCAAAAGAGCTTTGGTTAAGCAACCAGGATAATACAAAGTATTTGATCCTAATATTTTATCTAAGAATGATTTGAAAAACGACATGTTCAGTATTTTTTAGCATAAATATCATTCTTGAAATATAGAAATTTCATTGAATATATCAAATAGAAATTTATCATGAATCAGATTTATATCGTATCATTTTACAGATGAATAATCCATATTTGATTGAGCATCTCCGCAGTATTCCAGATTTTCCTATCAAGGGGATAAATTTCCGTGATGTTACTACACTTTATAAGGATGCGAAATGTATGCAAATTATGGTAGATGAGCTTTATGAACTCTACAAAGATAAAGGAATTACCAAAATAGTCTGAATAGAAAGTCGTGGATTTGTGATGGCTTCAGCTTTAGCTGTTAAATTGTGAGCATGAGTAGTTTTAGCTCGTAAACCATGAAAACTGCCAGCAAAGACAGTAAGTGAAGAATACGAAAAGGAATATGGAAAAGATTGTATTGAAATTCATGAGGATGCAATTGATGAAAATGATGTGGTATTGCTTCATGATGATTTATTGGCTACATGATGAACGATGAAAGCTACTTACGACTTAGTCAAAAGATTTAACCCAAAAAATATATTCATCAATTTCCTTATTGAGATTACAGATGAAGGACTACATTGAAGAGATTTGTTTGACGGAATTGAATTAACTACACTTATGAAATTATAGAAAAATCTGAATATAAAAAATGCCGTCATTCAGACAGCATTTTTTTGATTAGTTATTTATTATAATACTTTAGTTAAGAATAAAACTCATAATGTTATCAAGATAATTCCAGCTACTAATCTCATAATCTTTTTATTGCTAACTTTATTGATAGCTAAGTCTCCATCTTTAGTTTTGAATGCTGATATTCCAAAGTATATTCCAAATATTATTATTAATAATGGTAGGATGAAGAATAAATTATAAAGTCATAATGCTGCGAAAATGTTGACTTTATCTCCTACAGCTCCTACATAAGCTAAAGGAATTCAAATAGTACAAGGCAGTTCCACGAATGTTGAAAGTACAGCAAGTATAAATGCACTCATGTATGTTCATTTTTTTGTAACATATTCCAAAGTTGGTTTTGCCCATTTAGGAATAGCGAGTGAAACTCATTTTCCATATCGGAAGAAATCTTTTATCTCGATTAGTCATAGTATGATAGCTAATCCTCAGATTATGTATTTTACTGTAGATATATATTCCAAGAAAAAGTCTGTGGAGAATAGCAATCTATGCATTCCGTACATTATTGCAGAATATAGCACGAATGTAGTTACCACAAATATTAATCCTGAATACAATACTTTCTTTCTAGATCCAACTGAAACCAAGTAAGTTAGTAAGAAAATCAGAACTCCAAACATACAAGGATTAATTCCATCCGCGAATCAAAGAGCTATTCCAAATAAAATTGGTCCAGCTTTTTTTAATGATATTTCTTTTCAAAAAATTTTAGTAGTTTGATTTTCATCTGATTCATCAATATTTCATTGTAGCTCGCATCAGTTTTCATCATTTCAATCACAGCTATATTTTTCTTCCTGAGCCTCTTCATCACTACATTCTATGACTAAGTTAGTATTTTGTTCATCTTCAATTTCATCTGGAAGACATTCATCATCACCTTTTTTAGTCGCATACTTTTCTAATAAGTTAACTGTTTTATCATAGTTGGCTCATATAAAGTAATCATCTCACATAACCACGACAGGAACACTATTAAATTCAGTTCAAAATTGTTCTCCATATTCTTTCATCATTTCTCTATTCTCTTTACTATAATACACTTCATATCATGTAACCTTGAAGTTGTAAGTTTCCTTCAAAGTATCTAAATATCACTCTTCAGCTTTACAATGAGGACAAGTCTTTCAATAAAATAAAATAAGTTCAGCTGCATTTGAATTTAAGTCAGGGTTATTATTTCACTTTTCATTCATTTTTGGAATAAAGATAGCTAAACAAATTCAAACAATAGCTATCAAAGCAATCACTATACTCAAAACTAAATTTTTATTTTTCATTTAACAAAATTATCGGATAAATACCAATAATATAACTGTATGATTATGGCCAAAAAAATCAACATAAAATCTGGTTGACTAAAAGTTGTTTGCAAAATATGTAACTGTAATCATAAAAATTATAAGCAAGACAATCCAGAAAATGATTTTTCTATGTTTTTTTCTTTCAGTGTAGAGCGTTCATATAAATTCCCTAATAAAAGCATTAATCCAGAAATATCTTTTGGTCTTAGATCACATTCATTCAAAGTATAATCACTGTTCAGTAGCCAGTAATCCTGCTCTAAGTATATGGTATTTAGTCGTAGAAAATGCAATATTAGCATTTTTATTATTTATCAATTTGTTTGAAAATTTGATATTCTCATATGTATTTTTGGCTTTATCTTCTATCAAAATATTTTTTTCATCAATTCATTTTTTTATTAAATAATTCTTCATGGCTTCAGCTTCGGATATTATTTCATCACTACCTTTACCACCAGATGGCACAAAAATCAGATCTTTTCATCCAGCTTTTAATTGCTTATTTCTAAAATCAATTGCTTTATCTACTCTTCATTTTAATAAATTAGTTAGGCTTCCATCTTTTCTCATCTTACATCATAGTATTATTATATAATCTTTATCAAAATTCAGCTTTTTTCTGGCAGCTTTTAGAGCAATTACAATCGTACCAATGAATATACATTCTAGATACACAACAGTTAAATAAACCAAAGATTCCACAAAATCATATATATAAACTCATGGTCAATTCTGATTGTAGATATCAAGTCTGTGAAATTTGAGTAAAAATCTATATACCCAGTCAGGTAGAAATGTGGATACACATAGGAAAATTCACATGAATAAACCTAATAAATTTTTTACTGAAAATCATTCTTTTATAATCAAGACAATATTACTTATGGTTACAAAAGTGAAAGTTATTAGAGCGATAGGAAGCAGAATTATAGAAAAACTAGACATAGAACCGATAGATTTTGTGATAGTGTCATAAACTCAATTATAATTAAAAATGGAGAGAAAATTACTTAATACAAAGAATGAAACGAAAATAATTACTCATAGGTATGTAATATTTCTATATTGATACAGATTTTTCTTAATACTTATTTTATAGCTCTTAATTAGCATGTAGAGGATATATGAGAGAAGAATAGTGAAGCAAATCGGAAGAATTTCGCATCCATTACTTTTACCAAAATAATTATTATCAGTTATAATCATTGATTTATGTACATAAATTGATTTACTGGAAAGAGTATCGCCATCAGTTTCTAGGCTCATAAAAACCTTACCAGGCTTTTTGGATTTGATAGTTACCAAATATTTTCCTTTCTCTATCTTCTCTTCTAGAATTTCTATATTATCTTGATGGTCTAATATTAAGTTATAATTTTCATATTGTTTTCCATATAGTTCAAATGGAACAGTATATGTATTACCTTTTGTCAAAATCACAAAAGCTGAGATAATCACTAAAATGATTGTTAGAATTAGTAAAGTTTTCTTTTCTTTTTTTAATTCTTTCATGATTAAGCAACTTTAAATAACATGATTTAATTATACAAAAACGGATTCCAAAATAAAGCATAGATAATGCATAGATAAAACAAAAAATGGCTATCTACCAAATAGCCATTTCTTCTATAAGGTTCTACCACACGCACATAATGATATAGATTTTTTTAAAAAAAGCAAATTTTTTAATACTTTTTATAAAATGTCAATAACTTGTCAGAAAATTCAAATTCTGAATGGGGTTTATTGATTGTAACTAAAATGTGAAATGTAGACATGTTTTGAATTATATTAGACAGAAGTGTAAAATCAGATTTTTTCTTTATTTTATTAAAAATTTTGATATATGTAAGATATATTTAAATTATCACTACAAAAAACATGAACGAAGTATTAGAATTTCTCAGGAATTGTTGAACTTATTATTTAGCAACTGTTGAATGAGATCAGCCAAGAGTTAGACCATTTGGGACTATAAATGTTTTTGAAGGTAAACTTTACATTCAAACTTGAAAATCAAAGAATGTTTCCAGACAAATTCAATCTAATCCAAAGGTGGAGATTAGTTGATTTTTTGATGGAAGATGGATTAGAGTTTCATGAGAATTAGTCAGAGATGATCGTGTAGAAGCAAAAAAATCGATGTTGGATAGATATCCAGAGCTTAGAGGAATGTACGATGAAAATGATGATAATACAGAAGTTCTGTATTTCAAAAATGCAACTGCAACCATATACTCGTTCACAGAAGCTCCTAAAGTTATTGATTTATAATTTATTTTTTCTTTCCCGTTTGTTTCACTATCCCATATTTTTCAAGTAGTTCAATAATTTCATCATGTTTATCTGAAATTTCATTTTTTAGAAAAGTATCAGCATGTCGAACAGCGATATTCAGATTTTCATAACCTTTCAGAATTCCATCAATATCAGATTCAGACTTTACTTCAGATTTAAATTTTTTTGAAAAAAATTCAAAAAGCTGATTCATATCCAAGATTCTATGTCAATTTAGGATTAGTTTGTTATTCACTAAAGTAATCATCGAGATAATAATCGACTAAATGCTTCGTTGGAGAATATAGATTCTTTGGTAGATTGTTTAAGTCAAATCGCTTCCATTCATCTTCTTTAGTCGGTTCCATACATTTTAATTCTCAGCTAAATTTTTCACATAGCAATCATATTGTCACAAAGTGTCTATCTGAAGCGATATCATCTAAGGCAGCAAAAACTTTTGGATTCAAAATATCCAGATTTGTTTCTTCTTTGACTTCTCTAATGGCAGCCTGAATTATAGTTTCGTTATATTCTTGCTTTCATCATGGGAAACTCCGAGTGTCTGGTTCATGGATTCATCATGTATCTTGTTTGTTTTTACATCTATGTCAGAGTAAAACTTTATTTCAATCCTTTATAATAATTCAGACTCAGATTTTGATGTGATTGGTAGTCATATAAGGTTATAAGAAAACTAAACATTGAATTCTATATAGTTATTTTGTTTTAGAATAAAAGACTAGCAATAAAAAATTGTTTCATAAAAAGTCTTTAAAAATTTGACAAAATTGATGAGATTTATTATACTATTTGTAATATGTCTTTTATTTATTATTTAATAAAATGACTATAGAAAGACCTGAGCCTAAAGATTAATTTAAAAATACTATATTAAAGTTAAAGAAATTAAAATCTGAAATAGAGAAATTAGAAAATCCAATAAAAAAAGCATGAGAAAAAATAAGTGAACTACAAAAAGAAAAATTGGAAGAGTCTACATTAAAAGAGGTTAAAGATATTATTAAATCAGATTATAAAAATTTAAATGACGAAGTTTTGTCAGAATTAAACATAAAATTGGATGGTAAAAAAGAAGAACTAATGGAATGCTGGTCTAAATATGAAGAATTGAAAGGGCCAAAACCAAAATTCCTTCCTTTTTTTATGTGATACCTTTGATATAATGTATGTAGCGATAAAAATGATTATTTATCAGTTGTTGATTATTCGATGGGTGCAAAGTCTAATAGATTATTTTTGATAAATATGAAAACTAATGAAGTCGAGATAAATACTACATGTATGCAATGACAGTGAAAAAATTGAGTACAAACATTTTCCAACCAAAATGAGAGTTGGCAGTCAAGTATCGGATTGATGCAGATATCTAGTGAAAGAGATCTTAGAGATGAGCGTACATATGGATGAGTTCAACCTTATAAAGAAAAAGACAAAAAGCTTATAGTTTATTGAAAAGAGCAATGATTTAATGATAATGTTTGGAATCGTTATATCTACATGCATACTTGAGATGCAAGTAAGTGATGTTTTACATTGCCTCAAAATAATATATGACATGATATACTGAAAAAATGGCATTTTGAGGTGTGATAATGTCATTTTATCCAGATGCAAAATATTTAAAGAAAACTAACTTATTGAGTTAAATTAAATACAATTATATTTTTTAATTGTTTATTTTTAGGATTTCTTTATATTCAATTCATTATTTATATAATGAAATTTTTGAATGCACAATAAATTAAAGTTCACAATCTTGAAACAGAAATGAAATGCAAGAGTAGGAGAAATCGAACTAAATGGAGTAAAAATCCAGACTCCTATTTTTATGCCAGTTTGAACTAAAGCAACGATAAAATGAATAATTCTTGATTTACTTCGTGATTCACATTATATTTGAACTCATATCGAACCTATAAAATTGATTCTTGCAAATACATTTCATCTATATTTACGTCCAGGGAATGAATTAATTAAGGCGGCTTGATGATTGCATAAATTTGAAAATTGGAATGATTGATTAATTTTGACAGATAGTGGAGGATTTCAAGTTTTTAGTCTATGACTTGGAAAGAAAGATGATAAATGATTTTCTCATAATGTAAGAATGAAGTTGACCGAAGAATGAGTAAAATTTTCATCTCCACACGATGGAAGCAAACATTTTTTTACTCCAGAAAAGGTAGTAGATATTCAGTCAGATTTTGGTTCAGATATTATGATGGTATTGGATGTATGTTCTCCATGAGATGCAGACAAAAAACATACAGCTAGGCAAATGCAGATGACTCATCGCTGGGCAAAGAGAGCTTTTGAGCATTTTGGACCAAAATATGATGAAACGAGGGGAGTTTTGTTCCCAATAGTTCAATGATGAACATATCTAGATTTACGTCAGGAGTCTCTTGAATTTTTATCTCAATATGCACGAGATGGAATAGCAATTGGGGGAGTTAGTGTTTGAGAAGAAAGATCGAAGATTGAGGAAGTTATTCAGTATACTGCACCTAAGTTACCAAATGATAAGCCGAGATATTTGATGTGAGTATGAACTCCTGCAGATTTTCGTTTTGCGATAGAACAGTGAATAGACATGTTTGACTGTGTGAGTGCGACTAGATTAGGGAGACATGGAATTATATTTTCAGATGAATGAAATATCAAAATAACTAATGCAAAATATGCTTCAGATTTTTCTCCTTTAACTTCAAGTTGTGACTGTTATGCATGTAGAAATTTGACTAAAGCATATTTTCACCACTTATTGCGTGAAAAGGAAGTGCTTTGATGAGCGTTGTTATGACTCCATAATATCGTTTATCTCGAGCGTATTTTGGAAGATTGGAAGAGAAAATTTTTAGCAGAATGATAAAAATGAATAAGGAAGTTTATCCAGAAGCATATGTGGATGTGAAAAGTCTTAATCCAAATCGGATCACTGAAAATTTTTTGGATTTTATGAGTTTGAATGTAGAAGAATTGAAAGGTAAAAATATAACGAGTATTGGGTGATGATTTTGAATATTTGAAATGGATATGGCAAAAAATTGAGCGAGTGTGACGGTAGTTGATCCAATGTTTATGAACAAACAATGAATTGATGCAAAATTAAAAGAAAATATTAATTGGATGAAATGAAAAAGTAGATGGAAACTTGAAAATAAGTTTAAAGAGATGAAAGCAGAAATAGCTAAAATTCTTTTGGAAAGTGAGGATGAAAAAGAATTACTGGAAGCTCAAGAAAGATTAAAACGATACGATGAGCGTCAAGTGGAAATTGAGGAGTGTTTGCGTAGACGTAAAATATTAATGGAACATTTAAAAACTCGAAAAGAAAATCAGAGTAAATATTGATTGATTCTAAATCCATCTTCATGAGATGCTATAAAATGAATAGATAATGGTAGTCAGGATATAGTTCTTATAGCGCATACTTTATCGCATATTTATAATAAATCGGATTGTGATATTGTAAATTTTTTATCTGAAGCTTCAAAAATATTAAAATCTGATTGAAAATTTTATATTATAGATTATATACGAGATATTCCGGAAGTGGAGAAAATTCTTGAAAAAACTAAGTTAAAAAATTATTATAAAGTGAATAAATGAAGTTTTGTGTGTTGCTTCGATAAGGAGTGATTGGATGGATTTTTGGATAAGGAGTTGAAATAAAGGTTATTATATGATGAAATAAAGCTTTTTATTTTAGTAATTTCTTTATTATGGAATATCCAAAATATCAAATTAATTTTATGCCTGAAGCTTATTATTGATGCTGTAGTACTGCCTGTTTTATGGGGATACTCAATTATTTTTGGTATACTCAGTTTAATATGAAAGATACTCGAGATGTTATGAAAATTGCTAAAATGGGTAGATATGAATATGGTAAATGATTGAATGAGGTGGAAATGGCGTATGCTCTTTCTAGATTATGATTTAAGGTAACTTATGCTAGTAACTCAACATATGAAAATGATTTGGCATATGTTCAGGATCCTAAAAGTTATATTGATAAGGCGTTTGAGAATTATGAAACTGAAGAGTTTCTAAAAGATGGGGTGTGGACAGATATGAATTGAAGCAATACGTTTGATTTGTATGATACATTTGCTATGAAAAAAGTTTTAGAAAGTGATGAAATTGACAAAATATATGAAACAGATTTGGTATCTGTTGTAAAAAAGTTTCAGGATGAAGATACCTTATTTATATTGGCTTTAAATTGGTATGCTTTATATGATCAGCCTCGTGAAGAATGAATTAGTGGTGGCCATGTAGTGCTTTGCAAATGATACAAAGATTGAATGTTTGAAATTTATGATTCAGGACCAGAGAAAAAACCTGAGTTTATATCGGAAGAAAGGGTAATGAAAGCAATGTTAGATCAAACTGATGAGTATGATGTAATAGTTGTGCAAAATAAAAACGAGTAATTGAAAGTCCGCAGTATTTAGTTATATTAAATTTGTTTATTCTATTATAGAATACTATGTATTTCGCAGTAGTAGGGAATTTCCCAGAAATTACATTAGCAGAATTAAAATTGATTGATGCAAAAGATATCAAAAAAGTTTGAAAGCATTTGATAGTTTTTGATACAAAAAAAGAGGATCAGATTCCATCTTTGGCTTCACTTGTGAAATGGTGAAAAATAATCTCAATTTCTGAAATTCAAAATTACGTTGGAGATAAGAGAATCCTTTGAATGGAAGATAAAAATCAAGCTATAAAATTCAAAAAACAACTTAATCTAAAAAGATATAAAGAAGTCTGACTTTTGCATACGGATATGGATGTAAAAAAGAAATGAATTGAACTAATCAAAATTTGAGCAGAATGGTGAATCGTCCTTGGATATCAAAATATAAAACTGTATGAATTAGCAGATTTTGATAAACCTGGTCGTAGTATGCAGATGTGAATGATGCCTGCAAAACTTACACATACAATGATAAATATCGCATTATCACAGGCTGAGAATAAGAAATTTAAGTTAATCTACGACCCATTTTGTGGAACTGGAACTACATGAATTATAGCAAATTATTTATGATATGATTTTATAGGTTCAGATATCAAACTTTGATTTGCACTCAAAAACCAAGAATGGTGGAAAAATAATAGAAATTTCCATAATCAGATTTTTGATTTTTTTGATCAAGATATTTCAAAGCCATTGGATGAAAAATTATTCGCTCCATTGCTTGACCATGAAACTTTGATAGTAACTGAGGGATGGCTTTGACCAATTATTAAGCAGTCTACTACAGCAGAGCAAGTTTATGAATATCAGCGTTGGGTAAAGAATTTATATTTACAATTTATCCAGACTATCGCAGATTTCTATGACCAACATGATGCAAAAAGACCAGTAATGGTATTTACGATACCGGTTTATATTGGTCATGAAAATATAATTCAAGACTTGATTACATTATTATGTGAGAAATTACAATGGAACTTAGATGTGATTGATGAACTTTATAAAAGAGAAAATCAAAAAGTCTGAAGAAAAATTATGATTTTAAAATAATTAATATTAAAATAAAATAGCGCGGGAAATCCACGCTATTTTTCTTTGGAGTGGCTGGTAAGGCTGAATACAGCAATTAAGCCTGTCAGTAATACTGCTACGAAAATGAATTTCCGCAGTATACCACTCTCTGTGAAGAGATTGACTGTAGCATACGGTGTTACTAACATTTGTCCTGTGGCGAGCAATGCCCAGGTGCTTTTTTTGGTGGTGCCTTTGGTGGTCCACAGCTGGAAAATAGCTATGCAGGCTAGGATTGCTCCTATAGCACCCATAATCCATAGAACTACTTGAGTTGTTGTCATAACTTTAATTATTTTTTGGTTTGAGCTTTGTTAATATAAGCATTTTTCAAAAAAAAGTCAACCTATATTAAAAATAAAAAAAAGTGCCAGAAACTGGCACTTGCGAGAGTTTGTATAATTAACTAATAGATTTGACTTTATTATTTCAATATGAAAAGAAAAATCCCTCCACGAAACGTAGAGGGAACAGAGATTCGGAATGCATACTGGCACACGCAATTTCAGAGAATGGCTGCTACCAAGCCAACTCACATTCTGTCATTATCTCTGAAGATTAGTTACTTTCTTAACTCCACATTAGCTCGTACGCCATAATGTGTTGATGAGCGAAGAGTTAACTTATCTAACGTAGTTTACGTTATAAAGATTTAACCTTTTATTTCAATATCAATACAAAATAAAAAAAATAGCGGCCTAAGCGACCGCTATTTTTAATATGTAAATTTTATTCAGCTTTTTCTTCAGGCTTAACTACACAATCCACAGTCAAATCTCATGCTTTCCACTCGATGCTGTCAGCTTTAGTTACTCATAATACATCGTCCTCAAATAGTTCTATGCTCTTTCTATCTTCATCGTTGCAGTAAATTACTATCTTTTCGAGAGCTGTTCACATTGAGATTTGAGATTCAGTTTTGAATCTTCTAACTGCTTCGATAACTTCACTAACTTTTTCAAATTCTGATATAACTTTTTCTGAATTATCGATATTTAATATTTCAGTAGGGAATGCACATTTATGGATAGATATTTCATTATCAGAATTTTTGAATTGATTCTGATAAATCTCCTCAGTGATATGTGGTAAATATGGAGCTATCATCTTGAGAGTAGCGAATAATACATTGTACAAAGTCCATTGTCATGCTAATTTTTTTATTTCTCAGTTTTCAAATAATTCAGGTTTATATAATCTTACTTTTACTAATTCAAGATAATTGTCACACAAATCATGCCAGAAGAAATCTTCAAAGGCAATTTTTGCTAAACCATATTCGAAATTATCTAAGTATTCTGACATTTTTTTGATAGTTTCGTTTGCTCTAGCTATAATCCATTTGTCAGTTTCAAGCAAAGTTGAAGTATCGAAATCTGCTTTTGGATCAAATCATTCAGTCAACATTCCTACGAAACTTGCTGCATTTCGGAGTTTTGTAACTAATTTTTGTCAGTTTTTGAATTCATTTTCTTCAAAAAGCATATCTTTTCCGAGTTGTCATCCAGCAGCCCAATATCTTACAGCATCTGCTCATCGTTGGTCGATAAGTGTCTCTGGATCAAATTTAGCATTTCATTTTGATTTACTAAATTTCTCTCATTTCTGAGCCATTACAAAACCTGATATCATTACATTTTTGAATGGTACATCATTTTCTCTGAGATAACTATGTAATGTAGTATATAATAACCAAGTTCTGATAATATCGTGTGCTTGAGGCCTGAGATCCATAGGAAAGAAATTTGAAGTATCAAATCCATCTCTTTCAAGCATTTTTTTATTAATCAATGGAGACAGTCCAGAGGTAAACCAAGTATCCAAAACTAATGTTTCTCATCTTACTTGGTCAGCTGTATATCCATCTGGCAAGTCAACACTTGGATCTACAGGTCATCTTTCTAGCTGTTCTTCACTTGGTAGAATTATTTCATTTGTATTTACATCATACCATACAGGAATAGGAATTCAGAATTTTCTATTTCTTGAGATATTCCAATCCCAGTGTAAGTTTTCAATCCAATCGTTTGATCTCTTTTTCATGAAATTTGGATACCAATTCATTTTGTTGTTTTGAGTCAACAAAATATCTTTTTTATCCAAAATTCTTACAAACCGCTGATGAACTGGTAAAATTTCTACAGGGACTTTTCATCTTTCAGAAATAGCTTTACTCTGAATGATAGGAGTTCTAGCTCTAACTACTCATTTTTCAGTCAGAATTTCCATCATCTTTTCTCTAGCTTCTTCTACTTTGAGTCCATCAATTTCAGGTAATCATGTATTTATCATTCTTCCGTATCTATCGATACAGATTTTTGGTTCTAATTCGTGTTTTTGAAACCAATAAACATCTACTTCATCTCCATAACTACAGCACATTACAAGTCAAGTTCCTTTATCGATTTTTGCTTTATCATCTGGTAAAAGAGGTACAGTATCTCCGAGTGGAGTAGTGATTTTATGTCCAAAATATGGTTGATATCTTTCATCATCTGGATGAGCAAAAACAGCTTTACAAGCTGGAAGTAATTCAGGTCTAGTGGTAGCAATTACGAGTTTTGTGCCATCATCTAGAGTAAATTCTATATCATTGAAAAATTCGTTGAATTCTTTTTCTTCAGTTTCAGCTTGTGCAATTGTTGCTTGCAATTTAGTACACCATAAAGCAGGAAAATCCTTGGAAATGATTTCTCATTTTTTGTATAATTTTACAAATTCTTTTTGAACTAATTGTTGAGTAGAAAGCTGAATTGTGCTATAACATTTGGTCCAATCTACTGAAAGTCACATTCTAGTCCATAAATTTTTGTAGATTTCTACATACCTTTCGTTAGTTTCCAAACATTTTTTGATGAAATCTTTCCTTTCCATTTCTTTAATATTTATCTTCAAATCTTTTTCTACAAGCTGTTCAGTAGGAATTCAGTTATTATCAAATCCCATAGGATAGTATACATTAAAACCTTTCATCCTTTTGTATCTAGCGATGATTTCAGCTTGAGTATACGATGAAATATGTCCAATGTGAAGTTTTCCACTTACTGTTGGAGGAGGTGTATCTATTGAAAATGTAGGTTTACTACTTCATTTTTCGTATGCATTGATTTGGTTTTCTTGCCAAAATTCTTGCCATTTAGGTTCAGATTCTGTAAAATTGTACTTGTTTGCCATAATGTTTAATTGACTGAAAAATAAATTTCGAATAAGAAAAAAATATTTATTGAAATGTGAATTTCAAGAGAAAAGGAAAAAGTCTCCGAAAATTTGACAAAATTAAAAATTTTATGTATAATAAAGTGTGATTATTTTATAATTTAGTTTTTAAAAATGGTATGAATTGAAAAATCTTCATCAGCATCAGTAGATGTGAATGAGTTGAAAAAAGAGTATGCTACATTGACAGATAAGGATCATAAAATTGCTTGGGCAAAGGAACGTATGAATAAGGTTATAAATTGAAACGTTTCTTTATCTGATGTCATTAATAAAATCAAGAATAATGAATTGACTAAACGACCTGCATGCCAGGAAGTTGTTATGGGAGTTCAAGCAGCTTTAAATATTTTGTGATACAATGTAGGAGGAGTCGATTGAATATGGTGAAATAATTCTAAGGCAGCGATGGAACAATTTTGAAAAAAATATAAATGTGAAGGATTGTCACTAAAATCTTTACAAACGCTTGTTGAGGCAGTGATAAAATCTTGAGAACTTGAGCGTCTTTCAAAGGAAGTTGAGAATGTTTCTACGTATAAATTTTGAAAAAAAAGTAAAGTAGAAAGAAAAGATGTCGTAGCATTGATTGATTCTTTGCCTAAACCATTTGATGGAATGCTTTTGAATTATGTTAAGACAAAGAATATTAAATGATTACAGCATTATTTAAATAGTGTTATTATCAAGGCATCTGATAAATATAAGACGAATTTGGTAAATCATCTTAAAGACAAATGAATTTGGTTACAAAATAATCAATTAATTGAAGATAATAAATTTTGACCGCAAACTTTAGAAACAATAAACTTTTTGGTAGCTAATCCGGAACCTTTATTCTCAGTTGGTGCTATGTCCAGAACGATGAAAGAACTTAATAATCTTGAATGACAGATTGATACTAAAAAAAATTGAAAAAAAGAGTGACAAGGGGTTGAAAAGAAATCTCAGAATAAAAATGATGTAAAATTATATGGTTGGGGAAAAATGGAAAAAGTAAAATGGAGGGAATTAGCTGGAGTTATA
This sequence comes from uncultured bacterium, assembly GCA_946408385.1. Taxonomy (GTDB): domain Bacteria; phylum Patescibacteriota; class Gracilibacteria; order Absconditabacterales; family Absconditicoccaceae; genus UBA3291. The sequence continues at coordinate 35,572 of CAMJSB010000005.1, forward strand.
GTGAAAGTGAATCTAAAATATCCACAATTTGCGGAAAAAATGAATAAATTTGTGAAGGAAAGAAATGTTAAGTGATTGCAAACTGAGCTGAATAAGATGTTGGATAATATAACGCCTCAAAATAAAAACCGTATAAAGAAGAACCTTGAGAATAAGTGAATTTGGTTAAATAATGGTCATATCTATGAGGATTGAAAACTTTGACAGCAGACTATGGAAGTTTTAAAAAGTTTTCTAGATAACTAAAAAAATATAGAAAATCTTAACAATTTGTTAAGATTTTCTTATTAATTATAGATTTTGAATTGGTTGTTTTTGAATAATTTGTAATATATTTAGATTTTAGCTGTGTATAATTTGAATATGTCGATTTGTATATGAGTAGATTGTGATGAAGTGCTTTCTGAGACACTAAATGAATTGATAAAATATCCACCACTCAAGGAAAAGAATCTGAAAAGATCTGATATCACTTCATATGAATTATATGAAGTAGAGAAAATCTGATTATCAAAAGAAGAAATGGTTCAGGCTTTTTTTTCCTTTTTTGAATCGCCAGAATATTATCTATGTCAGCCAGTTTCCTGAGCATATGAAAAATTATATGAACGGAAGGAGGCAGGACACAAATTGTTTGTAGTGACTGCAAGGAAAAAGCCACATGAAGAATTGACTAGAAAATGGGTACAATCCCATTTTCCGTGAATATTCTCGGATTACTTATTTATGTGACAGTATACAGAAAACGAAATCCCCAAATCTCAGTTATGTAAAGATAGATGAATTCAGCTTTTGATAGATGATAATACTTTCAATATTGATGATATGAACTCGGTTTGAATACCATGATTTTTGTTGGATAAACCGCGAAATCAAGGGGTAGATGATTCTAAGTTGTTACATAGAGTTTATTCGCGAGATGAGATTGATTTATCCCAATTTTTTAGAGTTTAATTTTTGATATATAATATTAAAATCAAGCTAAACTTGACTTTTTGATTAAAAAACATATAATAATTATATTACAGATAATAAAAATAATAAAAACATTATGGAAAAGATTTTTAAATCGTTTGAGGAGCTTCTAGATTTTGATTTCTCAGAGCTCGAGCCCCAGAAGAGCAATTACTTAAGGCTCATTCCCTCTGACGAAATTCTTCCAAAAGTAAGGGAAGAATTTGAACCAAAAAAATGGAGAATCATAGAAAGACACAATGCTTCGACTCCGGGAATCATTATGGAGATAACACCAAGGTGGATGACAATCACAATCCATCGAAAAACGGGTTTTACAAGAAGAAAGGATTTTCCCATCTTCGGAAAAAATCCAAAGGATGTTATCCTGGATATCTTTGAATAAAATTTAAAAGTGGCTAGGCAGAAAATTTCTTGCTTGGCCCATTTTTATTTTTGATTAAAATATTTGATTAAATTCATAAATTTTATATAAAAAATTAGATTTAATATTCTAATCAGGCTAATATGGTGAAAGAACACTATAAAACAGTTTTTATTTCAGATATTCATATCGGTAATCCTAAAAATCAATCAGATAAACTTATCAGGTTTTTAGATTCTATATTTTTTGAAAATCTGATTATTATTTGAGATTTTATAGATTATCGACGGATAAATTGATACTGAGAATGGAAAGAAAAAGAAAAAAAAACTTTAAATTACATAAACAATTTATCCACAAATTGAGTAAATATCACATATATCCAATGAAATCATGATAGACAATTAAAATGCTCTGAAAAAATTCATTTTAATAATATGACAATCTGTAAAAATACCTACTACACCACTACCAAATGAAAAACTTATTTCATACTCCATTGAGATAGCTTAATGTCCTGATTAACGAATTCTGACCTAATTTGAATTTTATGGACTAAAATTTGTGGTTTATCTCTAAAATTTGAAAATATTTTAAATAAACATATCAGTAAAAAATCCCATATTTCACCTTCAGAAAAAATAAATAAATACATAAAATCAATATTGTTTTCTCAAAAAAAAATCGAGAAGAGAATTAATAAATTTCTAAACAATTTAAATTGTGATTGAGCAATATTATGACATTTTCATAATCCTCAAAATTATTCACTTAATTGAGTTGATTATTTTAATACATGAGATCGAATAACCAATTGTTCTGCTGTAGTAGAAAATTTAGAATGAGATTTAAATCTGATTTATTATAAAAATAAATTTTAACCTAAAAAATTTGCAAAAAGAAGTAAAATAGATTATAATTGTGAGTGTGTAAAATTTATATTGATTTATTTTAATGAAAAAAATAAATAAAACATTAATTATTGGTGGTGTGTTAGCTTGTTTTATTTTTAATTTAACGATTGCCGATAATTCGGATTGTCAGTTTTTTGAAAATCATGTTTATAGCCAGAAGGGTGCTAGTTCTAATTGATTTGATATTGTGAATCAAATTCGAGAAACAACAGATTATCCATATACAAATTTTTTAACAGTGGAACAGCAGAAAGCAATTATTACAAAAGATGATCTTAATACGGCTCTTTTGAATCTTAAAAAATATTGTTGTAGTAAGGAATGATGATTAGCTAAAACATCAGAAACATGCGAAAAGGATAAAGCATTTTTTAATGATAATGTGGTTGATAGTAAATATTTATTTGATCATATATTTGATGTTGTAATGAGGAGGTTAAATTGAATGACTTGAGATACAAATATTTATACAAAGACAAATATGACAGTAGATGATAGGTGATATGCTCGAAGACAACGGATTAGTAATCAGGCTATATCTATTGAATGATCTTCTCCTCAAAATTTTATAAATAAATATAAAGAGTTTTGGCAAAAAAGTTCATCAGATTTGTGATATGATATTTCACAAAATGTTAGTAGTAAATTTATGAATCAGAGTTTATCAAATTTTTTGGAATATGTGAAATGATGATGAGGTTCCTCAGATACTGAAAATGTATCAAATGCTATGAAAAGATACAATGAATGGACTTTATATGATAGATATATTAATGCATGTGCATTAAGTGAATATTTTTATGCTTTGTTGGCATTAACAACTGAGGATAAATATAACTATAATAGTAGAGATTTGATAATTCAAAAAATATCAAATCATTCGTGTGATAATGTGGTTTCTAGACAAATAATATGAGAAAATAATTATGTTTCATCAGTGATGCAAAATTCTTTTAATGTTTTTTTGTCTAATTATATGGAAGGATATATGAATTATTTAAATGAGAGACAGTTTAGATCTCAAAGCCTTTTTAAAAATGCGAAGGATAGATGGTTAGACGTGATTAGAGCTACATCTTGTTTGCAATCTAAATGTAATGCTTAATAACTTTTTATTTTTTATAGAAATATTTAAAATGAATTGAAAAAAGATATTAGGGAAAATTAAAAAGATTTGTATTGTTACTGTATTTTTTGTTTTTAATTTGATTTTTATTCCAAATTGTATTTATGCTCAGGATAATAATGATTTGGAAGTTGATTGATTTAATATTACACCAGAGTTGACTCAGAATGAAATGGATGTTGTTAATAATTCCATTGAAGAAATATGAATGACTTGATGAAAAGTATGGGAAAAATATAACGAAATTGCAAATTCTTGAAATTTTACAACTTCACAGCAAATTTCATCATGAATAATGAATTGGGATACGATTTTGCATTATTTAGTTTTTGTGGTTCAATTTTTGAGTCAATTATGATTGGTTGTTTGAGCAGGATTTATAATATTCGCATGATATAAATATATGCTTAGTGTGTTTAATGGATGACAGACTAAATCTAGTGTAATAACAAATGCAATAATATGAGTTGTTATAGTTATATTTTCTTATGCTATTTTAAAAGCTCTTACTTCAATGGTTGGTTTATCTTAATTATATTAGTTTATGCAGAAATGGTGTATTTTTATTTTTTTTCGTTTTTCATTTTTTCAAATAATTCTGGGAAACTATTAATTGCATGTAATGTTAATGGACTTGCAGATTTGATAGTGAAGTTTTTTACATTTCAGATGAAACTTAGCGTAGATACGACATCTCACCAAATTTTGTAGGTTGTGATGTGTTTAGTTCGTTCTTTCTTAAGTAGAGTATCTTTCATCATTCATATGAAATTTTTTGTAGGACTTGCTCAAGGGTTAAAAACGATACAACGTTCAGGGTTTCTGTGTTTTGTTACGATATAACAAATAGTTCATCATAGAGAGTGTCCACATATCCATTTTTTTGCATCAGGATATTTTATTTGGATTTCATCGAAAAATTTTAAAGATTCTTGTACACGTTCATCGATTCAATTTACTCAGAGAACGATTTGTATATCGCTGAAAATATCTTTTATATCTTTAAAATCTGTTCACCTATAACAAATTAAAATAATATTTTCTGTACGATGTTTATATGCAGCATGTACTAAAAAATTTGTATCTTTATCTAAAATCCAATTTCATACTTCTTCTGTGCGTTGTTCGGGTGGAAGGTATACTTCTTTAACAACTGAAACTATTTGATCATCATGTTCTTGTATATCAGATTTTTGAAAGTTTTTTTTTCATAAAATTTTAGCAAATCATTTGGCTATTCTCTGTGAACTTTTACTAGAATCTCAAAAATTTTGATATTGTGCAAAATTGTTTTTATCATTGAAATTGTTTTGATTATCTGTCGAAATAAGAGGTCTTATCATTTAATCTAGGCTAAATACAGATAAAAATTCTGGCAAGTGAAGATAGCTTAAAGTTTTTTGTTGAAGTTTAGCTTTTTCCTGTTCTGAATATAATTTAGATGATCACGATAGTCTATTTCATTCATGGTCGTGTATATCTTGTAACAAATATATGCAATTTCATGTGTAACAAAATTTGACAATCCAAAAATCTTTTTTCAAAATTTTTAATATTTTTACAACTTCGGGAGAGAGCATTAATGCATCAGTTTGATTATCGTAATTCGCTGAGAATCATCAGTAATTTACTCTTTTAGTCTTTAATTTATTATATCAAAATTTGGATATTTTTCGTATTAAAACTAATAATAGAATTCCTCCTCAAATTGTGTTTAGCCAAAATAGAATATTCCAAAGTCCTCATTTGTTGTATAGCCGTGAAAGTAGTCCAAATATAGCCCCCCATCATAAAAATCACCATAATAATGGTAAAAATGATGGGTTATCTAGTAGATTCTTTTTCAGATCCAGAGAAAGTTGAAATATGTTTTTAAATTTAGGGTTGAAAAATCAGATTTTATAAATTATTCATTGTTCATTGATGTCGTGGTCGGCGGTTAATCATTCAAATTCACCCCCTTCTATAAAATAGTTATTTCCGATTTCTTGGAAAGTGTATTTAAAATGGATATCTATGATTATAGGAGATATAAATCAAAGTTTTTGAAGTATTTCATTTTGATGCTGAAAATATAGTTTTGATGGAGAAAACTTAAGATTTGTTTGATTATAATTTTGTGTATTTCCTAGCATTATTTACTACTTTTTATAAATTTAGTAGATATTAAATTATATTCAATTTTTGTATAAAAAGCAAAAAAATATTAACTTTTTTGAATTGATTATAAGTAGATATATTTATATAAAAAAGTCAATCTGTTTATGTGGTAAATACATCCAAAAATTTGCAAAATTTTATGTTTTTGAGTATAATATATGCGAGATAAGTTACTTACCGTAAGGTTCTACCCACACAGTATTCCCTTATACTAGGTTGCTTACCTCAAGGATGTATTCATCCTATTTTCATCTCAGTGTACTACCCATTAGACTGGGATGAGTTAGGATCAACCCGAATTGATTTTTTATGGATCTATGCCTTTGTCTTGAATTTTAAGGTAAAGAGATCGATCCATATAATGGATTGCCTTTCGGGTTGGTCATAAACGGAAGGGTTGCCTTCCGTTTTTTCTTTTGTAGAAATATTTTAAGGCTTTTGATAGATAGTGATTTTGCTTGTTTTTTTTGCATAAAAGTATATTAAATTATTTGTTTTAAATATGTTTTTATGTGCTGATGGCTATTTATCAATGAATGCAAAGTTTTAAGGAAGAAAATCAAAGAAAAACAGTTTTGTTGTTAATTCTTTTTCCTGCAGTTTTGTTTGTGATTTTTTGGGTGGTGTTTACTTTGTTTTTTACGAATACAAAGTCTTGGGATGATTGATTAAGTATGACGTTAGGTATTTTCCCATTGGTATTTATATGATTGGGTATTCGATGATTGGTATCATTTTTTTTACAAAAAGACATTATGTTTTGACTTTCTGGAGCTAAGCCAATAACAAGAAAAGAAAATCCTGAATTATATAATATTGTTGAAAATTTATGTATTTCTAAAGGGCTTCCAATGCCAAAAATTGCAATAATGCAAGAACCTTGAATGAACGCATTTGCTACATGATGGAAAAAAGATGATTCCTGGGTGGCTTTTACATCTGGATTAATTCAAAATTTAGATAAAAAAGAAATTGAAGCTGTAGCTGGTCATGAATTAACTCATTTAATAAATAAAGATTCACTTTTGATGTATGTCGCTTATGTATTTGTAGGGGTAGTGAGTTTAGTTGGGCAATATATATTAAGGATTGGATATTCTGGTTCATCTTCTAAAAAGACTTCGTGAATCTATATTTTTGGTATAGCTTTCTTAGTTCTTTGATACTTATTTTATCCATTAATTAAATTGGCTATTTCACGTAAAAGAGAGTATATGGCTGATTTAGGGTCAGTGGAGTTGACTAGGGATAATCAGTCGATGATTTCAGCTTTGAAAAAAATCTCTAGCAATTCATATGTAGCTAAGGCGAATTCTTGAATCTCATCATTTTTTATTGCAGAACCGAAAATTTCAGAATCACATGTAAATAATTATGTGTATTGAGTGGAAAATTATGCATCGAGTGATTGAAAAATAAAAACATCGATATGGGATTCTCACCCTAGTATTCATGATAGAATTGAAAAATTACAAAGTTATTGATGATAAAGTTTATTTGAGCATCTCTTTTCCTTTTTTGAGTATCTCTTTTTTCTTATCCCTGTTTGTTTTTAGGTAGTGCCATTTTTTAAAAATTAGGTATACGTACGTAATTACGGTTAAATAGATTTCTCATAATGTTAAATATATTAAGGTTGTATATTGAAATTGTGATATTCATAGTAGAAAAAATAGTAAAGAAGAAATTAATCGGAAAGAATAATTTGATTTGTTATTATATCACATAATTTCAGCATCATTTTTGGTACATCCAGGAACGAATGCTATAAAATTTCAGATTCAAGCTGCTCAATAGGCTGTAATTAAAATCCAAAGGACTATGTTAAATCGGAATTGATCTAAAGGTAGAGGTAAAGTCATTAAGATTTTTTGATATAAAATTAAATTTTTTCAGCGAAAATTATCATCCTTTTGTCGGTTCTTCAAATAGGATAACATCACATTAATGTGATGTATTCAGTTCAATCTTCTCAAAAATTAGTATAAGTATCATTTACATCTTTTGGTCTTACAACTACTGTTTTTATAACTTTGTATTCGTATAGTATACCATCCCATACAACCTGGATTTTATCATTTTCTTTTAGTTGAGGAATATTACGAAAAACTGTTCAATATGGGTTCTTTTTCCAATATTCTTGTGAAGTGTGTCCAAAAAAGAAAGCATTTCATCATTCTCATGGGTTTGGTGTGGTTGGATATTTAACCACTCAATTTTCTAAATCTGAATCGAAACTGGTTTCTGTAAAATCTTCTTGGTTTGTTATATGGCTTTCAACCAAAGGGACATCTAAATTTATGGCAGGAATTATTAATCTATTTGTTGGTGGTAACATATTAAATGAAAGGTCATAGCTGTCCAAATTTTGTTGTAGGTAATGGTCCATATCCGTTGCTACCTCTTGTTCCATGGAAATTACTCCTGCATATTGTTCCACTAGATTTTCAACTTGCTGATTAGATCAATGTTGTCCGTTAAATGAAGAATTAATATCGTCTTCAGAAATTCAAAATACTTCGTTTGGAGAGAAACGATCTGTGAAATTATCGATTACTAATTGCGCGTTTGTAATTAGATAAGTTCATAGAAATAAAACAGTGAAAATTAGTCCAAGAACTTTTAGTTCTTTAAAGAATTTTGAAAATTTATAAAATTTATTTTTAGGTTGAGTTAGTACGTATTCAAGATCATTTAATGTTTGATACATTCAAGTAATAATTGGATATAAAGTGATACATAATTATATTCTTAAAACTGAAAAAATGCAAAAAATCGGCCACTTTTTCTCAGATTTCTTTATTTAATTTAAGAACTTGATGTATTTTTTGTTGACTTGGTGAAAATTATAGGAAAATTTGATAACTATTGGTTATAAAAAACCGACATTTTGGTGTCGGTTCATTGTTTTATGTTGGTAATGTTAATAATCCACATAAGATTTTTCGCTAACGTACAGAATGACATGATTTTACTACATTCTGACTAATAAGTGTTTAATTCAAGGCTGCTGAATTTGTGATTTGAACTTGAATTTCTCAAAGTTCTTCCATGTTGGCTTGATCTCACATTTGAGTAGTTAGATATCATGGGTATTTATCGAAAAATACGTGTCATGGACATTCGTTTATTTGCCAATCTTCACCTAGTCCATACATTGGATAGAGCTTCAAGTGTAGGTGATTTACTCACATTCATTCCATAATCATTCATACACGCTGAACTTTTAGACTTTTTTTGAGTATATCGATTACTTCTTTGGCGGTAGACATTAATCTTCAATAAAACTTTTCATCGTCAATCAAAAATAAATCTGAATCATAATGTTTCTTTGGAATAACTAATGTTTGTCATTTTACGTTTGGCATGATATCCAAAAATGCTAAGAATTCGTCATTTTCCCAAATTTTGAAGCATGGAGATTCTCCATTGGCGATTTTACAGAAAATACAGTCAGACATGATTATATTATTTTAGTAAATAAATATTAGCAGAATATTAATTCACAATTGTTATTTTTTGCCCAATCTTGAATGATTTTTTTGTCGTTATTTGCTAGCCTTGCAAAGCTGATATTGTCGAGGATGAATAAAGCATTTTCATAATCATTTTTTCATTTAATTATTCAATTTAGTATTTCAATTGAAGATTCATTCGTTTTTGAAATGTTTTTTTTGCTTGTAATGTCTCATGTAGCTAAGAATTCATCGAATGTAATCTTTTCGTTCAATAAATCTTCATAAGCTTCGAAAATAAATCAAAATTTATGAGCAATTTTCAGATTTTTATTTCATCTTTCTTCTAGTTTTTTGGCAGTAGCTGAAATCTTTTTTTTCTCTTTAATTACAAAATCGTCATCTTCTGGCCGTAATAATTCGAGTAATAAATCAAAATATTTTTGCATTGTTTATTGTATCATAGAATAAAATTCTTCTTTTCATTTTTCATCCAATCATAATTTATCCACAATCTGCTCTGAATAAGAATTGATAACCATATTGATTGTTTTCTCTTCAGACAATCCACGACTTTGCATATAGAAAAGTCTTTCTGGAGATATACGTTGAATTTTTGCTCAATGGGATGCTTTTACGTCTGGAGAATCCACTCTAAGTCATGGAATGAGAGAAATGTATTTCGCATTTCATAGTAAAAGGGTTTCTTCGTAAAGTTTAGCCTCGACATTTTTTATGTCTTTTTCTATGTGTAAATTTCCATTTAAAGTAATAGATGCATTATCTGAAGCTAAAGCAATGACATTGATTCAGACTTTTGTATTGCTTACTTTAAAATTTGTATTTATATCTAGTTTTATATTTTGATTCTCAATTGCAGGAATTAGAAAGTAACATTCAATTTTCGAATTTTCATTTTGGATATCAAAGTGGAATGAAATCTGACTGCTCTTAATTACGGCTCAAAATTTTATATTTGAGTTAGAATCTGGAATAATTTGAAAATCATTTTCTTCATTCTCAAATTTACGCAAAATATTTTTTTCAGAATTTTTCCAAATGATTTTTTGCATTATTCATTTTCTGGATTTGTAAATCAAAATTCTCATTCAACATTTTCATATCCATTGTTATCATTGAAAAATCACTCTAAATCTTTCATAACATCTTCTTCAAAGTCTCATTCTTCATTCTCTGTGATGTTGATTTCGGATATTTCTCATGTCTCTGCAATATTTTCTGTTGTTATAGGTTTATCACTTATATTATTATTTTCTCTACTTCAAAATCATAAGTATAGTATAATTCATATAATTATCAGTAATATTAATAGTAGAATGACTTTTAATTGTTTTTTCATTTTTTACGGTAAAAAATATAAAATGAATATAATTAATATATATTTTCATATGTTCAATTCAAATATTGGATTTTAATAAAATGATTTCAACTTGACTTTTAATGAAATATTATGTATAATATGCATATCTTTATCTTTATATATACTATATATCATGGGTGCAACAAATAATCTTAGTTATGATGCATGGAAAGAATATTTAAAAAATGATAAAGACATGAATTCGAAGTGGAAATCTTTGATTGAATTATGAGAAAATGTTAAAAAGGATTTAAAAGAAAATTTGAATTCTTTACCTTATTCAGAGGCTTTAAAAAGAAGAAGATTTTTAACTGCAAGAAATATTTTTAATATAATCAGTACTGCAAAAGAAAAACCAAATTTTGACTGGAAACAAAAGCTAATTTTTAATGAAAAGGATGAACGTGATGAATATGTTATTCAATGTAAAAATCCTTCAAGCGATTATATTTTTAGGAGAATTAAAGAAGAAAGATGAGTGGCAAATATGCATTGAGAAAGTATAAATAAGTATTTACAACCTGTAGCGGATAAAATTTGGGCATTAAAAGAGACTCTTAGAGTTTCTATTCAAACTGAGACTAAACCATCAGATTTGTCTTATGAAGCCATGAAAACTGAAGTCAAAAAAGATGAATGAGCAGAAAATCATTATGGGTGAGATGATGAAAATATTATGAATGATGATGGAGATATAGTTCTAAATCCAAAATATGAACACATTCCTAATGAAGAAAAAGTTCAAGAGGAGGGAGATGTAGAAGATAAGACGAAAACTGGAGATAAAAAGGTTGAAAAAGAGAAAAAATCTGATTCAAGACAACTAGAAATTCCATTTGACTATGAAGATTAAAATAAAAAATATCAAAAAATAAAAATTTAAAATTATGAAAAAGGTATTATTATTCATTTGGCTATGTATAACAGGTTTGCTATCAGTAGTAATATCCGTGTTATGTGTAGACTGGTGGCTTGGTGGAGGCTATGCAGGGATTCTTAATCACAACTATGAGCCGGCGTATCTTTCACAAGTTTGGGAAATTGTATCTCACATCTACACTTGGACTCCAGAAGGAACATTGTTTAGGGGAATTTTCTTTCTGGTTGCATTCGTCATAATGTTTGGATTGCCCATAGTATTAGCAGTGTACCTTTACAAACAAACTCTAAAAATTTACAAGAAGTATCGGGAGCTATAACTCTCGATATTTTTTAAAAAATTAATTTGTTTGTATTTCAATAATAAATTCCTATCCTATGGTAGGAATTTTTATTTTGAATTGTATTTATGCTTTCAATCAAGAATTTATCTGTATCTGTATGAGAAAAAGAAATATTAAATCAGATTTCTTGTAATTTTGAGTTAGGTAAAAATTATTGTATACTATGAAAAAACGGTAGCTGAAAATCATCATTGGCTATGACTTTGATGTGAAATCCAAAATATAAAATCATAAACGGAGAAATTACTTTGGACTGAGAAAATTTATCGGATTTATCGCCAGACAAAAGAGCTAAACTCTGAATTTTCTTGGCATTCCAAAATATCCCAGAGATTCCATGAGTTAAGTTATTTGAATTTTTGAAATGAGTTTATGATAATTCGGTCAAAACTACGACATTTATGGAATTCAAGAAATTGATTGAGCCAATTTTGGATGAGCTTCAGCTTTCCAAAGACTTTCTTTGGCGTGATCTGAATGTGGGATTTAGTGGATGAGAACGTAGAAAATTAGAAATCCTTCAGATGAAATTATTAAATCCTAAATACATAATTCTCGATGAAATAGATTCATGACTAGATGTGGATGCTTTTAAAGTGGTTGCAGAAATGCTCAAATCTCTTTCTACAGACCAGAATTCATTCATCATTATTACACATATATTCACGATATTGAATTATTTGAATATTGATGAAACGATAGTCTTGGAAAGATGAAAAATTGTAGAAACTTGATGATGAGAAATTGCTCAAAGGATAAAAGAAAACTGATTCAAAAAATAAATTTTATGTTATAAATTATAAACAAAATGTTCTCTTTCATAAAAGATCGATTCAAACCAAACATCGAACCTATGAATCATATTTATATCAGTAGGTCTAATTTGTTATATAATTATAAATATTTGCAGTCACTAAAACCAAATGCGGATTTATTTCCTGTGATTAAGTCTAATGCTTATGGACATGGTATAGATCAGATTTTACAGATTTATAAGTGATTGCCTATCAAATATATTGTAGTAGATTCTTTCCCTGAATATAATATCGTGATGCGTCATAGCAAATTTAATGTACTACTTTTGTGAGAAACTTTGCCTGTAAATTATGAAAAGTTTAATTTCAAAAGAACTACATTCTGTGTTTATAATTTGGAAACTTTACAAGTTTTAGCAAAACTAAATAAAAAGCTGAAAATCCATCTATTCTTGAATACAGGAATGAATCGTGAATGAATAGATGCAGATTTATTACCAAATGCATTAGAATTTTTGAAAGATTATCCAAAAATTGAAATTGAATGAGTAATGTCGCACTTATTTTCTGCAAATTCTATGGATATAGAAAAGCAAGTGGATGCATTCAAAATGATGTATCAGCAAGTTTTAGATTATTGACATAGTCCGACTTATCGTCATATTGGAGCTAGTATTTGATTGTTAAAACTTCAGGACGATTTTTTCAATGCATATCGTCCATGATTAGCTCTTTATGGATATAATCCATTATCAGAGGATGATTCAGATTTCGATTTATGAGAAAAATTGCAGCCAGCTTTGTCTCTGTCTTCAGTTATAGTTGCGATAAATTCGGTGCCATATAATGAGTGAGTTTCTTATGACCCACAGTGGAAACAATTAGACAAATCTGACAAAATCACGGTTACAGTTCCATTTGGATATGCAGAATGAATGCCTCGCTCAGTTCGTGAAAAAATAGAGATTAGTCATGAAGATGGAGATTTGAAACAAATTGGAAATGTGTGTATGAATCTCTCATGTTACTTATGAAATGAAAAAGTGCTTATTTGAGATAAAGTTTGGCTTTTGGGAAAAGATCAGAAACTAGATAATTCAGTTTCATGACGGGCAAAAGCTGCAGGGACTATCCCTTATGAGATATTAGTTCATTTGGATAGAGGAATTAGAAGGGAAATTGTAGATTAAGATGATCTTATAATGAATAAAAGCTATCCATATAGGATAGCTTTTATTTTTTAATTTAGTTAATCTTGTAATGAACAAATTGCTTTTTTATAAGATTTTTTATTAACCCGATTTTTGTATTCTTCTTCATCCATATATCATTGTTGAATGTAGTTTCATGCAATTATAATTCCAAGATCATTTAAATGCTTTATAAATTCAGGATTCTCTTGTATTTTTTCTTTGATAAGGTCATAAATATTTCCATTTAAGTAATCATTTATCATTTTTTCTCAATCTTTAGTTCAATACAAAAGTTCTGAAAACTTTAAAGCAAAAGGTTCTATCTCTCAATACCAAAATAAATCAGAAAAATTTTTATTTAGGATATCCCCTTTGAATTCTAGTTTACATTCTTTTTTTGGATATTTTTTGTTGTAACGAAGTGATATTATTTTTTGTGCGATTGCTTGAGCGAAATATTCAAATAGTAGTGTGAATCCTCGTATATTTTCATCTGAATAATCTTCTTCAAGTTGCTGATTATTTATAGATAAAGTATGAGTATATTCGTGGAATAATGTCTCATAAAAATATTCTTGATAATTTCTTCTTAGTTTTTTGGCTTCTTTTTTTAATTGGGAGGTGTTTATTAGAATTGTATATTTCCCATTATCGTATTGTGTTTTTCATGCTCGAGACTCATCATCATATTGTACTTCTACAATAGTGGCATTTTTTAGATTATCATAAAATCTAGGTAATTCTCAAAATATAGCTTCTAAATTTTGCAAATAATCTCATTTATTAAATGCATAGCATATATTTGCTGTATCCGGATTCTTTGATAATTTACATTTATTACAATTAATACGACCCGTCCTACATTCAAGATTCATAATAAATATTTATGTATTAAATTGATATTATAGAATCATTTATAATGTTCAGATTTTTTTATTTCTTTGTAACTTTCTTAGTTACTTTTTTTGTAGCTCATTTCTTCAATTTTTTTTCGATTTCAGCTACTGCTAATCTTGTCTTAATCATTGTGTCTGGATTCAAAGACATTGATTCGATTCCACATTCTACCAAAAATTTAGCGAATTCTGGATAATCAGATGGAGCCTGTCCACAGATTCAGATATATTTTTTCTTCTTTGTAGCTACTTCGATGACTTTTTTAATCATCTTTTTGATAGCTTCATTATTTTCATCGTAAATATCTGAAACTAATTCTGAATCTCTATCTACTCATAGGATTAATTGAGTAAGGTCGTTTGAACCGATACTAAATCCGTCAAATACTTCCAAGAATTCTTCGGCAAGGATTACATTTGAAGGGATTTCACACATTCACATAACTTTTAGTCCATTCTTACCTTGCTTTAATCCAAATGAAGCCATGGTTTTAATTACTTTTTTAGCTTCATCTACTGTTCTTGGAAATGGGATCATCACATCTAGATTATCTAATCCCATTTCTTCTCTAACTTTAAGAACAGCTTTACATTCTAGACCGAAAGCTTCTTTATAATTTTCTGAATAGTATCTAGAAGCTCATCTCCATCCAATCATTGGATTGTCTTCCTTTGGTTCAAATTGTGCTCATCCAATAAGATTTGCATATTCATTAGATTTGAAATCTGATAATCTAAGGATTACTCTCTTTGGATAGAATGCAGCAGCAATTGTAGCTACTCATTCAGCTAATTTATCGATAAAATAATCAGCTTTATTTTTGTATCCTACAGTTAAATCAGTAATTTGTTTTTTAACATTAGCATCTTTTAGTTCATTGAAACGAAGAAGTGCTAATGGGTGAACTTTAATATAAGAATTGATGATAAATTCTTCTCTAGCAAGTCCAACTCCATCATTAGGAATGAAACTTTCTTCAAATGCTTGTTCAGGAGAACCTACATTCATTGTAATATGAGTTTTTGTTTCTGGAAGTTTTGCGATGTTGATTTCGTTTACTTTAAATGGAAGTTTTCCTTTATAAACGATACCAGCACTTCCTCCACTACAGTCTACTGTAATATCTTTTCATTGAGGGATAACTTCTGTTCCGTTGTTAGTACCTACTACACAAGGGATTCCTAGTTCACGAGAAATGATAGCGGCATGACATGTTCTTCCTCATCTATTTGTTACGATAGCTGAAGCAATTTTCATGATTGGTTCCCAGTCAGGATCAGTCATGTCAGTAACTAGTACTTCTCCTTTTTTGAATTTGTTAATATCTGCTACATCTTTAATTACGTTAGCTTTACCTGCCCCAATTTTTTCACCTACAGATCTTCCTTGAACGATAACTTCACCTTTCTTTTCTAGTTCATAAGTCTTTAGAACTGACATATCTGTATTTGAGTGAACAGTTTCAGGTCTGGCTTGAACGATAAATAATTCTCCAGTTTTACCATCTTTAGCCCATTCTGTATCCATAGGACAGAATTTTCATTTCTTTTTAGAATAATGGTCTTCGATAATAACTACTTGTTTAGCAAGATTCAAAACTTCATCATCTGTAAGAGTAAGTTTTTTTCTATCAGCTTCAGGTACTGAAATATTCTTTGTTGGAGAAACTCCAGAATTTGAGTAAATCATTTTGATGGCTTTTTCTCCGACTTTCTTTGAAAGGATAGCTTTCTTTCCTTTTCTAAGAGATGGTTTGAAAATATACCATTCATCTGGATTTACTGCACCTTGTACTACATTTTCTCATAGTCAATAAGCACCAGTCAAAAGTACGGCATCTTTAAATCCTGACTCTGTATCTATAGAAAACATCACTCCACTACATGCAAGATCACTTCTTACCATCTTTTGAACAGTAATTGAAAGTGCAATAGAGAAGTGGTCGAAATGCTTATCTTGCCTATAGGAAATAGCTCTATTTGTGAATAATGATGCAAAACATCTTTTACATGCATCGATAATTGATTCATATCCAAAGATATTCAAATATGTATCTTGTTGACCAGCAAATGAAGCATCTGGGAGATCTTCTGCAGTTGCAGAACTTCTAACAGCTACGTCTACATTTTTTCAGTAGATTTTTTCCATTTTTTTGTATGATTCGATAATTGCTTTAGTCAAATCTTCAGGGAATTCGAGAGATTTAATCAAAGATCTTACTCTAGAACCTCTCTGAGCTAAATTATCCATATCTGAAGTATCCAAATCTGATAAAATTTCTTTGATTTTTTTATCTGCTCATGTTTCTTTTAATAAATAACGATAAGCATATGCTGTAATAGCAAATCCGTTTGGAATATTTACTCCTTTTGGAACGAGATTTCTATACATTTCTCCAAGTGAGGCATTTTTACCTCCGACATAAGGTACATCTTCGATTCCGATTTCATCGAATCGTAAGATAAATTTGTTTTCTTTTCAGTTTGTTTTTTTCATTTTGTTATTTTTTTATATATAAAAATCTTAAATATATTTCTCAGCTTCATTGATAATTTTGTTCATCACTTTGATACAAGCGACTGGATGCTTTCACATTGATGTTTCTCATGAAAGCATGAGATAGTCAGCTCACTGTGAAACTGCATAAAATATATCAGATACTTCAGCTCTAGTTGGAAGGTTATTTGTTATCATACTTTCAAGCATTTGTGTGGCTACAATCACTTTTTTCCCTTTTCTCTTTGTTTTTTGAATCAGATTGATTTGATGAGAAGGAATTGTTTCTACAGGTACTTCTGCTCATAAATCTCATCTAGCCACCATAATCGCATCAGCACTTCTTATAATTCATGCAATATTATCAATTCATTCTTGATTTTCGATTTTTGCGATTACTTTCAAATGGGCTCATCCATTTTTATACATAAATTCTTTTAACTCTTGGATATCTTCTTCTTTCCTAGCAAAACTAAGTGCAACATATGACATATTTTGTTCAATTCAGAATAGAATATCGTCTTTGTCTTTATCTGTGAGTCATGGTAATCTGATTGGAATCCCAGGTAAATTTACATGTCTTCTAGATGTGATGGTAGCATCATTTTCTGCAACTCAGATTACATAATTAGTTGCTTTTTTGGTAATTCTGATATCTAGAAGTCATGATTCTATCCTTACTAAACTTCAGATTTCTACGTCTTTGATAATATATGGATAATCCACATACATGATTTTATCATTTTTTACTAGAGATGAATCTACTACGATTTTGATTTCTTCTCATTTTACATAATCTACTGGATTCTCAAGTTCTCAAGTCCTAATTCCTGGACCTTTTGTATCCAAGAGAAATGCAAATTTGTTTCATACAGCACGTTCAACTTCTCTTGCAGATTGGATTACTTCTTTCATCCAATCATGAGTGGCATGAGAACAATTAAATCTTAGAATTCTGACTCAATTCTCGTATAGCTGTTTCAGCTTTTCTGGGGATTGTGTTGCTGGTCAGATTGTTGCAATAATTCAAGGCATTTTCTTTCATTAAAATATAAATTTATCCTTGTTTTTTAGTATCTTTATTATTTTTACCTTTAATCTTATCTGTTACTTTAGATATAGCTTTTAGAATTTTTCAGCCTCCATTCTTTTCTTTTGAAAATGGAGAAAATCATATCTGGAATGGATTCTTTTCTTTTATTGCTTTGATTCCTGCATTTAAATTGATTTCATCCTGAGCGTATAATCTTGCAATAACTTCATCCTTTTTTACAGTGCTTCATAGTTTTTTGTAAATATACATTCCAGCTTCATCTATGATAGGACATCCTAATCTTCTACAAACGGCATTTACATCATGTAAATCCATTCACGTAATTTTTCAATCTTTTTCAGCGACTACGTCATATGTATATTTACCTAGTTTAAGTGATTCAGAGTCTATGTTAGGATTCCCTCATTGTGCAGTAATAATTTCTTTCATTTTGTTTCGTGCAGCTCCAGTTTGTAGTTGATGCCTAGCTAAATTCATTGCGCTTTTACCAGTTACAAGTCAAATATTTTCAATAAGTTTACCTCCAAGGAAAACTATTTTATCTTCTAAATCTTTTGGTCTATCTGGATGCTGTTGTAGCACTCTTAAAACTTCACGAACTTGAAGTACGGCTCAGACTCCGTTTCAAATAACTTCATTAGCTTGAGTAATTTGAACTGACATTTTCATTCAGAGTTTTTTTCCAACGATTTCAAATCTTTGTTTCCAGTCTTTTGCTTCTTCCATGCTAGTTACTTTAGCTGTTGGTCAAACAGGAATATCTATAAGTGAATGGGTAACTCACATTGCATATTTTTTGGCCATAATTGAACTGACGACTTTTGCTTTTGACTGCATAGAAAGAGGATATTGAACTTTAATTAGTTTATCATCAGCTGGAGCTAAATCTAATCCTCATCACCAAACCAGACAACAGTTAGTTTTCTCTACTAATTTTTCGATCCCTTCTTTGTCGAAATTAATATTCATAAGTACATTTACACATTCTCATGTGGCAGCAGGAGAGGTAATAGATTTAGAGAAATTTTTAGGAATTTTTATTCCTAAACTTGCAACAAGTGGAATTAGAGCCATTGTTGTTTCATTTCCAGGTACTCATCCGATACAATGTTTATCTGCAATGATTTCTCATTTTGGGTATCTAAACATAGATCCACATTCGGCCATAGCTTTAGCTGTCAGATAAGTTTCTTCATCTGTTGTTGGATAAAAATAACTAGATGCAACATAGTATGTCATCATTGTATCATCAAGTTTGTTTTCTGATATATCTTTGATGATTGCGTGTATTTCTTCATAAGTAATTGGTTCTCATCTCATTTTTTTTCTAATGGCATTAGTAGTTACAGATGCTCATTCAGTAAGACAAACTCCTACCATTTCTAAATTTTTGATTTTATATTTTTTTGCTAATTCATCAGAAACGGCGATGGTTCAAATTGTTACTCTGTTTGAAAAAGATACATCAGCAACAATTTCTTCTCAATTAATTCTTATGATGTTTACTTTATTATGTACGGTAATTCCGTAAGCCATTGCTTGATTCGGATTTAAAAAAGCAATCATTCTTTCTCCATCTTGCATATCACTTACGATAATCCTTGCGGTGAAATATGAATCAGGATCTTCTCTAAAAGCATGGTAATTTTTTCTTCGTTTATCAATTTTTTCAGCAAATCGTCCCATTTTTTGTTTCTATTAATATAAATAAAAGATGATTAAGTATACTCCAAAATGGAAAAAAATGCAAATTTTAAGGTAGATTTTTTATATGAAATAATTGATTTTTTAACTATTTGAAATATTTGTATAAAACTGTATATATGATTTGTTTTGATTTTTTTGGATTTTCTTGATGTTATCTTTGTATATTCATATTCCATTTTGTGTAAAAAACTGTCCATATTGTAGTTTTTCTGTAGTTCAAAATCCGAACGATGAAATGATTCAGACATATTTAGATAATTTGCATAATGAAATTGATGGATGGTGAAAAGTGTTTTGAAGCGCTGAGATAAGAACTATTTATTTTGGATGATGAACACCGAATTTAATCTGAGCAGAAAAAATAAAAAATCTGATTCATCACTGTGAAGAAGTTTTTGACTGTGAAAATGTAGGAGAATTGAGTTTTGAATGTAATCCATTCCCACAAGACCAAGTTTATGAATTTGTTTCAGATTTGCAGAAATCGTTTAAAAAATATCCAAGAGTTCGTTTTTCATTTGGAATTCAGAGCTTGGATAATTGAGTATTGGAAAATGCATGACGTCCTTATACATTTCCAGGAATGGTAGATTTTTTGCGTGGATTGCGTGATTTAAAATTAGAAAATAGTGTGTATAACTTCGATTTTATGGCATTTGGAGTCTTTAATCAAACTAAAAAATGAGATTTGCAACTGTGGACTCCATCAGCTTTAGAATTTTTTCAGGATTTTGTGAATTCATGATTTGCTGATAGCTTTTCTCTGTATATGCTAGAACTTTTTGAGCATCAAAAATGGAAGAAAAATCCTGATTGAAATTCTTCCGTTGTTCAGCAATCTGGTTTGTTTTGAAATGAAGATGAGATATATGAAGAATTTGATATTCTCAAAAATATAATTCAAGAGTGAGGATATAGACGTTATGAGATATCAAATTTTGCGGCAGTAGGAAAGTCTAGTATTCACAATAGAGTTTATCGAGAGATGGAGGATTATTTGTGACTATGACTTTCTGCATCATCATTTATAAATGCTAAAAGTTCATATTTTTGATCTGTCGTTGAAAAACTAAAAAAAGTGGATCCTTCACTTAGTTTAGAGTGACTAAATGGAATACGTTGGATGAATACACCATATTTTCCAAAATACATTTGAAATGAAAATTTAGTAGAATCAGCTATTCAACCTATGTTAGAATCAGATTATTTAATTGAATCATTTTTTTTATCTTTACGTACTGATAGATGAATTGATGATGTATCAAAGTTTGAACCAGTTCTCGTTAAAAATTATGCAGAGAAAATAAAAATATATGAGGAAAATGGATTTTTAAAATTATGTGGAAATGGATTTGTACTTACTGATGAATGAATGGACTGCTATAATGGAATAATTACGGAATTGCTGAAAGAAATTTAATAAAAAGTTTGTTTGAAGTTATTTTAAAAATTCACTCTTTTTCTTCATCCAAAATTCTGATTGTCTAGTCAGGAATCCTTCATCCTGTTTATTTTTCAAGAAATGTTTTACGGATTCTTCAAGGAAAATTGTATTCTGGCTTCATTTGAAAACGAGAATAATTGGATTTTTATCATTCCTTTCTTTTAATCTATCTTCAACAGTTTTGTTTAGGTTTTTCAGAGTTTTACAAACTGTTAAATTATCAGTAGCTCAGATTTTTTCTAGTTCATCTGCTAAATAATCGTTCATAAATTTACCCAAAAGAAAAAGCTGATCTCCTGATTGTGAAACATATCCAGCCAATTTACGATGCTCCGATTCAGTTAAATCTCAAAGTTCTCTCATATCTCAAAGTATAAGCCAGATTTCACTTTTTGGAAAACAATTATTCCTGATAGTATAAACTGTATCAATAGTTTTCCTCACGCTTAAAGGTGAAGCATTATATGTAGAATCAATGATTAATGTGTTATATTTTCAGTCAAATACAGATAATCTACCAGGTTGAAGTTTATACATTAATTCTAGTTTATCTTTATTTTTCAAATGCAAATCAGTTTTCCATCGATATGCTAGAATCTCAGTAATTCCAACTGCAACTCCGATATATCCATAGTTCATTTTCCCAAATAGGTTAGTCTCAATATTGTATTCTTGCTCTTTGATATGTAAAACAAAATGAGATTTCAAATCAGCATTTTCTTCTCATTTTTTAAATGAATGAGATTCGAAATATATATCAGCTTCTATATTATCGTTATCAAATGTTTTATACATAAGTTTATCAACCTTAATTCTAGGTGCTAACTGTTGAGCATATTCATCATTTGCATTCAGAAAAACTAAGGATTTAGTATTCAAAGCCATCTTGATTTCTTCACTAGCAATTTTTTGAGGATTTCAGAATTGTTCACTATGAACTGCATCAATTGCCGTAAAAACTCAGATATCAGGATGTGCAACTTTGAGTATAAAATCCATCTCTCATGGATTATCTATTCCATATTCCAGCACTATCGCATCATAATGTTTTCTTCCAAATAATGACATGAATACAGCTTTACAGCAAACTTTCATCATATTTCAAATTGATGGTGATCGTGATGTGATTTCAAAAACACTCAGTGAAAGTCAGAATTCCCCATTAAAATTTTTGGGAGAAGTGGATATTTTTTTGTTTGGAAAAAACTTCTTTAAAGTTTGAAAAATAATCATACGACAAGATGTTTTTCATACGCTTCAATTTATTCAGATTACGGTTGGTTTATGGCGTTTGATATAATGATGTGCACATTTTACTAAAAAACAATAACATGCACGGAGTAACTTTTTTTTCATATTTTCATATCGATTTATTAAAATTTAGCTTTTTTTATTTGTGATTTTTCTTTTTTTAAATTCAGTATTATTTTCGACTTTTTTAATTTCTTTTTCTAGTTCTTCTGATTGAGGTATACGGAAGGCTAAGGATACTATTACGGCTATTGGGACGGCCAAAAGAACTCAGAAAAATCACATTATAGTTCCGCACAAAATCATACATATAAATACAATTAGTGGGCTAACTCATAATGTTTTTCACATTAATACTGGCACTAAGAATTTTTCTTCAGATTGTTGGATTAATGTATATAAGATTATCACAGCTAAGAATCATCGTCATCCTGAAAATATAAGAGCAGAAATTGCTGCTGGTAGTCATCATAGAAATGGGCCTAAATATGGGATTATTTCAAATAATCATGCCAATATTGCTAGAGTTCATTTTTGAGGGATACTTATATTAAATAGTTCTAACATCCATAATCATAGGTAGGACATTATTCATATAAACAAGCAGAGAAAAAGCTGACTTTTTAATCGTTTTGTGATTCCAGAATATGCAGCATCAATTCTTGGTAATATGCTTGTATAATGACGGAATATGTATTTTAGTCAATATTTGATATCATAATGTGCTACCGAGAAAAATATACATAAAGTGAGTACTATAGCAAAATCTACAATAATGGAAAAAATGTTTCCAAAAAATATCAAAGCTTGTCATGCAATTGTTTTTATATATCCGCTTGATGTAGACATAATACTTCAAATATTGTCAGAAATGGCAGTTAGTATACTATCAGAATTTGAATTTTGTATTCGCTGTATAAGCTCAGTTTTTAAGAAATTAGGCATTCGACTTGTTTTTTCAATGTATCAAGGAACTCATAGTTGAGATATTGATGATTGAAAGCTTGATAATCATGATGTTAAGGATTGTAATAATTCTGTTCATCGATTAAAAAAGAATGGTATTAGGATAACAAATCAAGCTAGGACAAAAAAAGTGGCTATGAGATATGTTATAAGTATTCATAATCCTCTACTTTTTGTAAGTCTTTGTCGAAAAACAACGAATCATTCGAGAGCTAATGAAATTATGAAAGCCGCAATTACCATGTATATATATGACAATGAAATGTACATCATATATCATAAAATCACAATAGCCAGTCATATTAGCCAAAATTTTAAAATCAGTTTTGTAGTTTTTGTAGATTCGGTAGTTATTTCGATTTGATTGCTTTTTAATAGATGATCTGTTGATTTTTCTAATTTTGGTTTAGGAAAACGTTTTCCATATCTTTCTTTAACTTTTTCTTTTCGTATGTGAAATTCTTTTTGCATGACTTGTTTTTTTTCTTCTCGTTTTTGTTTTAATTCTTTCCACATATGTATGATTGAAAGGATGTAAAAGCGGATTGGAATTCTTTTTGAAAGTATGTTTTTCGTTCATGTTTTTTATGCTCTTGGATGTATTGTGATGATTCTGGTAATTTATTTTTATTTAAGTTTATAAATATTTTGTAAAACTCTCAGTTTATCATATTTGATTCAATTTTATTGTCTCTTATATAATTCATAATAGTTCTTCTGATATAATTTCTTGTAGTTGCATTTTTACTTAATTTTACTCCAATATGGCATGAAATTTGATTAAATTGTTTATTTGGATATTGTTTAATTCGCCAAAAACCAAAAATTCATCTTGTACAATATTGTCTTTTTTTGGTTAAATAGCGCACATCTTTGGTTCTTAAACGAAATTTGTGTTTAATCAAAATACATAAAAAACATTTAAATTAGAAATTTATCACGATGTTAGATTAGTAAATTTTGTTTTCTTTGCAAGTTATTGTTAAAAAAAAGACCTATCATTATGATAGGCCTATTTTAATTGTAATGGATTTTTTATTCTGTGACTTCTTCTGGATTCTCTACAGGTGTTGCAAGTCATTCTGTATTTGTATCTTCTAATTCCTCACTATTATATAAATTTTCGTAATCATAGTCTTCGTCATATTCATAATCATTTCAACCCATAGCCGATCAAAGATAAGAAGATAATAATTCAGTTAAATCTTGAGCATTTTCAGGGATAGTTGTCGTAAATTCTGAAATTGTATTATATGCCCAAGAACCTTTGAGTGGAATAACTGTATCTTTTCATCCATTTTCTTCAGATTTTATTGTTAATTTTAAATCAAAGCCTATTTTGATTGAAGATTTTGATAGTTTTGGGGAAACTGTTCAGTTTAATTCTCCTCAAGGCATTGTTATAGAAACATTGTATTTTGAACCTTTTTTGTCTGCAATAATTTTTATTATTGATTCTCAGTCTTGAGATATGTTTATTTCAGTGTCTTCTCCAGCAAATCAATTTATAACTAAAGTGCTAGCATCTTCATCATTTTTCATTTCCATATTTTCAATAACTGTTGTTACTTTGTGTTTTCATGTAATAACTAGATATCATTCAAAATTTTGAATATTTATTTCAGGTGTTTCTTGAATAGAATCTTCATCTAATCCACTGCTTATTGAATCGTAATATTCTTTCATTAGTTCATTCAATTTTTCATTATCTATTGAGAATTTTCGAGCATTATATCATTCAAATTGAGTAAATTTTCAGCTATAAACCATAAATCATTCGTTTCAGAATATTTCTTTTGATTTGTCATTTAAGTCTTTAGAATCTTTTAACATAGAAAATGTATTAGGCATGTCATTTAATCCTGACATAGGGATGGAGAACCATTGATTTTTAAATCCTGCAGCAATCATTTCTATCATAGCCAAATCATCACTTCATGTTAACTCGAAAGATGAGATGTTTAAATATATTGCATCATTTGCTAATTTTATATCAAGAGTTCAATTTAATTTAGTAGTTTCTCCTGAAGATGTGATGTTTGCGTTAAAATCAGTTGAAGATTCAGAATTTTTATTAACAAGATTTTGTTTGCTGTTTGATGAAATCTTTGCGTCTACTTTAATTTCATCTGTATTATATTTACCAGCAATGTCAAAACTTTGTTCAAAGTTATCATTTTGGCTTAAAATGTCTTGGAATTCGGAATGATTTGCAGTTTCTAAGGCTTCTTCGAAAGTCATATTAAAATTTTTGGATCCACATGCAGTTAGAGAAATCGTTGTTGTTAATAGTCATAACAAGAAAAGAGACTTTTTCATTTGTGTATAAAAAATATAAAAAATAAAATTTTTATCGAACTCATTGTATGATAAATTATATAAAAATCAAGAAAATTTGTTTCTAATCGTGTTTCAACAAACACATACCCAACATATGAGTGCTACAATTGTATTTTATATTTTTTATAATTATTCAATTTTAATTTCAATTTCTTCTTGGTTTCATTCTGTTGCATCTTCAAATGGCATTTCATCCAATTTTGACAGATTTATTCTATTTCATTCCATTTCTAGTTGATCTAGTTTCTTAGATACAGATTCATCTGGGAATATCCAGGTATTCATATCACAAACTTCGTCTAATTCTAAAACTTCAGGAGATTGAATTATTGCAAAAGTTGCTCATTCGTACGATATTAAAAAATTCAATTTATTTCAATTTCATATGAAAACCCTTATAAAAGCTCAACTAATATCATACTCTCAAGGAAAGTCGATTGATAATAGATTTCCTCTATCATAAGCCATTTCTTCTCCAATTGTGGCCATTAAATTAATAATTCAGACTTCTATTTCTGTAGGATTAAATAAGAATTTATTTTCAATCAAAATTCCATTTTCTGTTTTTTTAATATCAATAGCCATTTTAATGCTTATATCTAATAAAACTATATATCTTATAGTATAATATATCAAAAAAAAATTGCAAGAGATTTAATTTTAACTTACTTGCATTTTCTTGCAGGATTAATACACTTAATTATTATGTTAAAAACTTTTATCATTCATTCACAGATAAATGCGGGAGTGAATACTACAGTTTTTATGAGGAATCGGATTTTTCTTGTTTGGAATAAATTATATGGAACAAGCAGTATCAGGTTTTTCGAATTGATGATTTAAGAATTTTATGAAGAAATTTACATCATCAGTATCAAAATCTTTTTGAAGCTGAATTTTAATTACAACGATTTTGCAGAGCTCGAATATTATGTCTGTACTGGTATTAGCATTTGTCTGAGCATGAATATTATCTTTAACTTCAGCATTAGCGGTTATCCTTTGAGTAAATATATGAACAATGATTCCTACTTCGATTTTATGAATAGTCTGATTGAGTTTTGATGTGTCAATAATAGCATTTCCATTAATACTTTTCTGAGCAGTTTGTATAAATTTTTTTTCTCGTTGGAACAAAGTAGAATCGTTTGGAAAATTCTTACTTAGTTTAGGTTTGATTTTTTTGGCATTTTCTTTTATGAAAAATGGATTGAGTTTCTTAACGGATATAGATCTTTCAATATTTACATGAATGAGTCCATGGCTATTTTTTCTTTTTTGACTTATGCTAACTCTTTTGGTGCAGTCTTGAAGTATAACATTTATTATTGTGTTGGCAACTGTTGGCTCATGAATTTTGTCTCCTACATTAGCATTGCCAATAATATTTTGAGGATATTTATGATCAACAATAACTATAATTATATGAGCGATATGAAAAAATTCGTTAGCGATAAAGAAACAGGTTGCATTTCGACATGTTTGATTTAATTTGGTTACAGCATTAGTATGAATGTTAATGCTTCCATTGATTGTTAAATTCTTTATATCCGTATTGGAACCAAATGTTTGAATCGTAATCTGATTTACTATTTTACGAGTATGATGGCGTAGCTTATTTGCTTTAATCTTTTTGCCTTTTGTAGACTCTATCTCAAAAATTTTGAAAAAGAGAGTAAAAGACAAAAAACAGGTTGTAGATTTGGCGATTCAGAAGGTGTTTAATGTTGAAGATCTTACACCAGCAGTAGCACAATTAGTAGCCAAGCAGGATATGTTAGTACTATTTTGGAATGCAATTAGATATAATTTAAATGTTTGGGACTTTTCTCCAATGGCTGTAAAATCATGAGATTCTACGCAAGAAGAAATCGCAAATACATTGTCTTTTAAATGAAATTTTGATAAAAATGATTTATCAAAAGTATATCATGATGTAAAATACATTCAGAATGAATTATTAAAGTTTTTGGTATCATTGCCAGTTTCTGAAAAGAGTTCTGAAAATGCAGAATTATATCAAAGTGTTTTAGCAGTTTGAGATTCGTGTAAGACTATAAAGGATGTTTGGTGACATATCGAAGATTGGCAACGAAGTAGTAGTGATAATTTACAAAAAGATTATGACGATACACGTGAAATGGTTATAGTTTTTTATAGCACAATTCTACATTTATATCAACGTTTTGATAGTAAAAAAGCTTTAAGTGATGCTCAAGAAGCTTTAGAAACTCTACAAAAAGAGAATGATGAATATCTAGCACAACTCCGTCCACACAAAAGTGATGATATTCCATTGACTTCTTTGATTCAAGTAAGACGTTATTTTGTACAGTCTTGTAAAGAATTATTACATGCAATGGAACTATATAATGCTGGCCCTGATGAAATAAAATACTTTAAAGAAAATCTATCAAACATTATGAAATAATTTTATGAAATAAGATAAAGAATGACACTTGAAGAAGCAATTGATGAATCGATAACTAAAATATTGGAGCTAAATCCAGATTTAACATATGCTGAAGTTTATGAATTATGTTCAGACTATCTTTTAAAGTTTAATAAACCAACAAAAGAAGAAACCAAAATAAAAAGTCTGAAAAAATATTTAAGTAAGTTTTTTGAAATTGATTTGTTTGCCGATGAAGAACCTAAATTAGAAGATATTCAGCCTAGTATGTCGCCTTTGCAATCTATCCCAAAGCAATATTTTCAGGAAAGAAGTCGAGCGAAGAAGGATTATATAATCAAAATCCATCACTTAGATAAACAAATCTGAAAAACGATTCTTTTTGATGATGCAAATTTGCAACTACGTTTCTGAGATGAAGTAGCTTTGATATGAAAGAATGGAAGCTGAAAATCCACACTTTTAAAAATGTTGATATGAAAAGAAGAATCAGGATTTTGAATGATTGAGATAGCTGATTGAGTTAAAATCTGATATCTTTCTCAGGATTTATTTTGGGCAAATGATGAACATACAGTTGAGGAGGAAATGAAAACATGTTTCCCTGATATCAAATTGGCTATGGAAAGGTTGGAAGAAATTGAAAAGTTATTAACTGAAGGAGAATCTGATTATCATGCATTGATAGAAGAACAAAATAAATTACAAGATTTTTTAAGGAAAGAGAATGGATATCAAAAACGATGAATGCAAATTGAAATTTTGAAATATTTCTGATTTTCAAAAGCTATGCTTAACTTTAAAATTAAGCAACTTTCATGATGAGAGCAGACCAAACTTCAAATTGCAAAGTTCCTAATTCAAGAAGTGGATTTATTATTACTTGATGAACCTACAAATCACTTGGATATTGAATGAATTTTCTTTTTACAGCGTTTCTGTGAATTGTGGTGAAAAACCTTAATTTGTATCTCTCATGATAAAAAGTTTTTGAATTCATGTTTTAATCGTGTGGTAGAAATTAGCCAGAAAAAACTCCATCTTTACGAATGAAATTATTCAGACTATTTGCGTCAAAAAGAAAAGAATCTGGAGATTCAGCATAAAAACTATGTTGCACAGCAAAAATATTTACAGCAGCAAGAAAAGTTTATTACAAGATTTCGCTATAAATCAACCAAAGCTGCACAGGTTCAGAGTAGGATAAAAATGTTGGATAAGATTGAGAGAATCGAAGCTCCAGAAATTGAATCAGATCCAAAGAAAATCAATTTCAAACTTTCACAAAGATTGCCAAATCTGATTATGCAGATTGAGTGATTGACTGTTTGATATCCTTGAAAAGAATTGGTTACTTTACCAAACAAAATCGAAATCACAAAAGAAATGCATATCTGAATAATATGAAAAAACTGAATCTGAAAAACGACTTTGATAAAGACAATTCTTGGTCAGATTTCTCCTTTACATTGATCTGTAAAAGTTCATCCTGAATTACGTATTGGTTCATATTCACAGGTTTTTGACGATTTACATCCGGATGATACTGTGATAGAAGCAGTAATGTGAGTGGGAATTTCTTATCAAGATGCGAGAGCTTTTTTATGAACATTGAAAATCGATGTAGAAAAGATGGATCATAAAGTTTCATCACTTTCATGATGAGAAATGGCAAAAGTCGCAGTAACCAAAATGTTGTTACAAAAACCTCATATAATCATAATGGACGAACCGACAAATCATTTGGATTTAGGTTCAAAAGAAACTATCAAAATGATGTTACAATGATTTAATGGTGTGACGTTGATTGTTTCACATGATAGAGATTTTCTAGAATGAACATCAAATATGCTTTGGTGAATATGGGACAAGCGTTTGACAATTTTTCATGATTTACAAAGAGGTTTCCAAGAACTAGAAAGTAGCTGCTGGAAGGGATAAATATTATTCAACTTTTTTTAGATTTTCAACAAAAGATATTATTTTTTCTTTCACATGTTTTGCTTTTGATCTTTTTTCTACGAATCAGATTCGAATATTAGCTTTTCAATCTCAGTCGTATCTGTAATCTATTTTATATTTTACTCAAATATAACTTTTAAAATAATCTACATCTGAAGCTGATCTTAATGGGAATATGTCATCTAAAAATTTTTTCAGATTTTTTGAAAAATCTTCAAATGATATATTAAAATTTTTCGGCTCATAAATTATTGTCAGAGAATCTTTAGCAAAGTTATCTAGAGATAGATCAACTTTTACAATAGGATTATTCCACATTTGATAATTTGGAATTACGAAAGATTCTCAAGTATTTTCCCCAAAATCATTTTTACCAGACATTCATACATGGAGAAGCTTTAAATATAATATTTGTCATTGGATAGTATCTCAATTCACTTTTAATCTGATTGTATCTCAGACTTTGTAATTTCTTATAAGTAAAAAATATGTAAATAAAGACACAGAAAAAGTCTGAAAAGTAATTAAGATTCATCATACTCATACTGCCCAAACAGCTCAGACGATTGTATCCTTTGTCAATAAATATACAAATATCAATAAAATTCATATGAAAGCTCAAAAAAAGTCTACATACTGAATTTTTTGGTAATATTTTACATAAAAATCTTTATTATCAGTATTTCATGACCATTCATACGGTTCTATATATTTCTTTTTTAGGCGTTGCTTGAATATATTAGAAACAAATGATAATATTAATAAAATTAAGATTATTATAAAAATAAAAGGTTGTTCGTAGATAAATTTATAGATACTATTTCAAACATATTCGAATGAATTTAAGATTTGATTTCCTCGAGTTTCCATGAGATATATTAAAGCAAATTAAAAAGGCTTTTTGGAGCCTTTATTTATTATTAAAATTAAATTTTTTCTAATTCAGGGCTGGCAAGAATCGAACTCGCGACGCGCGGCTTTGGAGACCACCGCTCTACCTCTGAGCTACAGCCCTATTTTTAATCATCCAACCAATAAGCCTGATTCTGTGTTTAAAGCACGATATATCTAGCAAAGAGCATCAGTCTTTGATCTCGCACTCCTCCTAAGAGGAAGCTTGCATTGGGAAGTGGTTTGCCCCTCGAATAGCAATCTGCTAAACTGAGTAGAAGTAAGTAATCTAAATTACTATCTTCACGTTGCATCTTTCATGTGAATAAAATCACACTAGTTTACGTTTCTGTGGCACTTTCATTTGAGCTGTCGCTGTCCAGCATCCGTGAGATGCCTCCCATTTTTCAATGTCAGGACTTTCCTAATTTTGGTTATCCAAAACTTTGTGCTTTGATTGAACAAAATGGATTATATAGAAATTATATTTTTTTTCAAGTTTTATTGTTTTCTTGATCTATAAAAAAATAATTAAAAAAAAGGGTCAGATTAAAATTTTCTCTTATTTGATTTATGTTTATCTGACTCATTAGATTTGTTACTTTTCAGCACTTCTCATTAACATTATCATTACATATCATCTCAGTTCTTGTATATTTGGATCAAGCATGGTCATAATTTCTCCTTCTTTTAATTTTTGGAAGTGTGGAGTATAATATTCATCAGTTTTTTCATATATTCAGTCAGAAGTCTGATATAGCATTCTAGATAAGGCGGTACCAAATTCACTTCTAGGAACCAAATCAAAAGGTCTAAATTCATCAATATTAATTCACATTATTCATAGTTGATATGCTAGTGTCACAGCATTTCAAAATTCCTCATTTAATTCTGGAGTTACGTCTGGAAAAGCAGGAACTTCAATACTTGTATCAGGAGTTTTTCAAAGTACATTTATCGCATATTTTGATAGCATTTTTGCCATAGATATCCTATCTAAAGGTCCAAACATATCAGCCTCTATAATAGTAGGCATAGTGGTAATCTTGTTTTTATAAGCAAATTTATAAGCATCGTGCATTTCAGGAGTTAATCCATCAGATAATGTTTGCTGATTAGCAGGTAAATTTGGGTTATAGTTAACTACCTCAACTCAATCTAAGTCTCCATCATTATTTTCTGAATCAGAATTTGTGGTTTTATCAGGATTTTTATCATCAGCAGATCAATGAGTATCTGTTTGAGAATCGGTTGCTTTTGAGCCTCTTCATCTACCACCTCATCAACTGCTACCACCACCAGAAGGCTTACTATTTTCTTCTCGAATAGGGCTAAACTCTAAGACAGCTCCATTTTCTGTAGTTAAATTTTTAACAGTAGCTCAATCTCCATAAGTATTTCATTGTCCATCTTTCCATCATTTGAAAGTGTATCATTCTTTGGTGCTAGTGTTCGTTGGAAGAGTTGCTTCTTGGTCATAAGTGAATCCACCAGACATTATTTCAGTACCATTTTCATCCAAAAAGCTGATTGTATATTTATTTGGCTCTATCTTTCATGTGAGGGCTAGATTTCAGGTGATAGTTCCTTCTGATACAGCTTCATCTAAATCAAATCCAGTTTCTACTCATTCATCATCAGCATACCATTCAAAGTGATATCCTGTAGCAAGATCTATCTCATTAGAAAGCCAATCGATAGCACCAAAAACTTGTCCAGAGGTGAGAGGTTCATCATTAGTGAATGATACTCATGTACTAATTACATTTTCGCCAGATAGGACATTAAGAGTTAAAGTTTTAGAGGTATCTCTATATACGCGTTCATTCTTAAAACAACGAACAGACATGGCAGTAGTACGATAATTATCATTTGCTAGATATGCAGCATTTTTAATTAATCCTGTTTTTCCGTTTCGTAGCGTAAAACTCAAAGTATGTCACATACCAGAGAATGGAGTAGAAGACCAAAACTGACCTGCAATATTATAATAATATGGTTCAATTTCTCACTCATCTCACCAATATAACGATGCAAAAGGCATAAACATATCATTCGAAAAATCTGCAGCTACATTAATACCTTCCTCCTGTAAAGTATCTGAGTTGATTAAAGCTCATGTTGGCAAATCAGCATTATATTTATGATTATACCACATTACGACAAATTCATCAATTTCTCATACACTTGGTATATGCCATCACTCTGGACATGGTCATTGTCTACCTGTAATAGGATTGTCAGATTCTAACCCCCATCAATTTGTTTCGTCATCTCATGTTCATCATCGTAGATTGTCATTACGGACACTACTCCAATCTGAACACCATTTATTATAATTTGCACATCCTTTTATAAAAGTACCACTAGAATATGGATTTTCTGGTCAGTACGATGATGCATCAACTTTAGTTGATGAAACAGTTATAGTCGCACTTGGCTCTGATGGAAATCCATAGTTATTTCACCACTGATAATAATATCAATATGATGCAGTAGAAGCTCATGTTCATCCTCATAGTTCAGTCGCTCATAAATTTTTGTCTTGAATAACTATTCCATAGCTACCATCAGCTGAATAAACTGTAACAGTTCATGCATCCGCATCATGTTCAATCCAATCACTTTCCTGTGCAAAAGTGAGTCATCATACAGCAAATAGTGATATTGCTATCAGACTTAGTAAAACTTTTTTCATATTAATATATGAGAATATAAAGTTAATTAAAATTTTATATTTCCGTTCAAATTTTGCAAACTATTTTTTGTTTTTAGAAAACTTTTTACCTAAGAATTCAATCAATAACACAATTCCAATTCAAGTTAAAAAATAAATGATAGCTCATAAAATCTGATTACTATCTCATGTAATGGCTTCATATTTTCTTCATATATTTATAGACATCTTTGTTCTTTTTAATATCTTGAGCTTGACTTTTATGTGTTTTTATGTAACTATATTATAGTATAATTTTATCTTGTATTTCTTTGTTTTAGATTATAACTTGTGTCCGATAATTATAATAAAGTTTTATATGATGTATATATGTGAATGGAAAAGCCTAATTTAATAAATAATAAAAAGAGAGACTCTTCATTTATGAGACCAAATTATCAGGCTATGATATGAGATACTATAAATTGAAGAAGAGAAATAGTGTCTGAAGAACAACTAAGTCAAATGATTGATCAATGCGTCAATGAATGAGCAAATCTATATTGATTGAATGGTCGCTTGGAGCGTCAAATTATCAATCAGGCTTTTTATTCAAGAAAGTCAGATTTAGTAAAGTTTTGAGATTTATGACAAAATAAGGGAGAGTCTCATTTTAGAATGGGGATGCAACATAATCCACTAATGCCATTATACTTTCCAGAGATTAAATTAAACCCAAATTTTTTGCACTCTCGTGTGGATTTTTACGCTACATTATATCATGAAATAGATCATGCATTGTATAATATAAAATATTATTTAAGTATATTTGAAAAGGCAAGGACTTTAGATGAATATGAAAATCTAATGAGAGAATGAATAGATAAAAGAAATAATAATGTCTTTATTTTTGAATTTTTTGCACGTATAAATACAGCAAACGAATTGATGAGAAAAGCAGTTAGTTGGGATGAAGTTTGGAATTATTGACCATGAAAACCAAATTGGAGAGGATGAAATACAGAAAGAAAAAGAAGAATTTATTGAGAAAGTATAATTTATGCTAGAAAATTTTTAGAAATGAATAATATGTTTTATAACATATTATTAAGATCCTTCTGAATTAATAAACATTGAAAGACAAATTGTCAAATTGCAAATCCTTGAAATGAAATATTCCAAAAACGAGGAACTAAAATGCGTAACTTCTTTTTTAAATGCCAATTTGATGAAAATTGAGTTGAAAAAATGAAAAGAACTATAGATAACCACTATAATATCATAAAAAATGATAATAATATTTCTTTACAAGAATATATTAACAGATATTGCCAATAATTGTAAAATAAAGGATAAGATATATCCATATAAGTAAATCGTTATAATTTATCATTCTTTTGAAATTAGGAAATTTTGAAGTCTGAATACTATTTTTTGCTAAATTTTTTCCCAAGGAATTCAATTAATAACACAATTCCAATTCAAGCTAAAAAACAAACTATTGCTCAAAAAATTTGATGGTCTCCATTATATTGATTTGGTAAAATATTTTTTGCAGTTCATAAATTAACATCCAAAGTCTCTTTCCATGGCCAGATTTTATTCAAAGATCCAAGCATAAACCCAGTCAAAGAAGCCAGAGTTATCATTTTATAATGTTTGAATAACCAAGAAAGGACATTTGAAAATAGTACAATTCAGATTACAGCTCATGCTCAGAAAATGCATAATGTAGCGATGTCGAAATCTTTTACAGCCAGCATTATAGTTTTATACATTCATAGTAAGACGAGCATGAAGCTACCAGAAATTCCAGGCAAAATCATTGCGCAAATTGCTATAGCTCCACAAATGAAAGTCCACCGCCAAGTAGAAGTGATGGAAAGGGGAGTATTAGTTGGAGCAGTTATGAAAAAAGCTAAAATTCAGAAAATTATCAAACATAAAACAGTTTTCCAATTCCATTTCACTTGTTTTCCTAGGAATACTGCAGAAATCAGAATTAGTCCAACGAAAAATGACCAGATTAATATTGGATAATTTTCCATAGCACTTGTTATTATGTTTGCAAAAAGCACTATGCTAGTTCAGATTCAAAGAATTAAGCATAATAAAAAGTTTCCATCGATATTTTTCCGGAAAGTTTTCCATTTTCATGTGAAAAATAATTTCAAATTTGGAACTATATTTTTGATAGCTTGAATTAGTCTTTCATAGATTCCAGTAATCACAGCAATTGTTCATCAGCTCACTCATGGAATTACATCACAGGCTCACATTAGTATACCTTTTAGATATATCAGAATTTTGTCTCGTATTTTGTTCATTATATATGTTTTGATTGTAAAGTTAGTGATAACTACAATAAGGTAATTTTGATTAAAATCAATTGATAGATTTATTAGATTAGAACTGTATTAAAAAAATTCACAGATTATTCTATATTTTTCACACTTTTAAAATTTATGTTATACTTGTGATAAATTATTTGTTATAGAAAGATAAAAAGTGTTCAAAAATTTGCAAAAACTTTTTATTCTGAATATAATAAATACAACTTTTATAATTTAGCAAAATATTCAAAATGACAAATAAAAGAAAAAAAGCTATTGATAAGGCTAAAGAATCATGAAAAAAGACTCTAAAATGATGAAAAGAAATGTTAACTTGAGCAGTCGATGTAGTATGAGGAACTGCATGAGCATTGTGATATACTCTTTTATCAGCATTAGAAAAATGAGGTGAAATAGTTACAAAACCTGGTTGAGATAGTGAGTTAATTACACCAGATGAGCAGGAAAAGTTTGATAAAATGGCTGAGAAATATTCTAAAAAATCAAAAGAACATATAAATAAAGCTTGAAAGTACGGTACAAAGGCTCTTAAATGAATAAAAGAGATTGTTGAATGATTACTAAAAGCTTTATGATATGGAACAAAAGCTGGGTATCATTTGATTGATGCATGAGATAAAGCGATTGGAGAGCAGATAGAAAAGAAACAATTAAAAAAATGAAAAAAATCATGAAAAATTTGAAAATTTTTTAGGGATAATGCTATAAAATTAGCTATAGCACTATCTGCACTGGGTTTTTGATGATATAAAGTTAATGAAACAGTGAGAGATAATAAACACTGAGATAAAAAAGAGATTGTAATTAAAGATGAAGGTAAAAATGAAATTTGAAAATTGTCAGAGGCCGAACAAAGTGTTAAAGATTTTTTTGATTCACAGGATATTATTAAGGATTTTAGATCTTCATGAAAAGAATATGAGGATCATTGGGTAAAAAGATATTTGTGAGAAGGTGATGGTTGGAAAAATGGATTTTTGTATGGTGGGACGAGAGGTGTTTTAGAATGAATGTGTAGAATGATCAAAGCTTGACACTTAAAAATGGTACTAGAAAAAGCAGATGCAGCATGAGTACCTAGACAATGTGTCTTTTTGGCGTTGGCTGAATCATGTTGGAAGGCATGAGCTAATTCTGGGCAGGCGAGATGATATTGGCAATTTACTGAAGGTACGGCTATAAGTTATGGATTGATTGTTGACTGAAAGGATTATCGTTCAGATCCAGAAAAAAGTACAGATGCGGCCATGGAACATTTAAAAGATAATTATGAAAGAGTTTGTAGGTATGCTAAGGAACTTTGATATAGTATAACGGAAAGTGATAAATGGATTTTTGCATTTTATATGTTTAATTGAAGTCCTGGATTGGTAAAATCGTGAATGAAAGCATGTAAATGAGATGTTAATGAATATTCAAAGAAGTTAGAAAAATTAGCAGAGAAAAATGGAGGATATATAATGATAGGGAAAGAAAGGAAAAGGGTTGATGCTCCACAAAATGCTAATTATGTTCCTCGTATTTTAGCAATACAAGATGTGTTGCAGCAAATATTTGAGGAATATTGATATAATGTCCAAAAAATCGAAGTCGATTGTTTGAAACAAAAAATTAAAAAAACATCAGCTGATTTGATGTATGAGGATTATGTAAAAAAAGGAGAAAGTTTAACTAAAAAAGAAAAAGTTAATAAATTAAAAGAAATTAAAGAAAAATACAAAGAAGAACATGATGCAAAATTGATATCTGATTCTTACTATAATTGAGCAATGCATATTATAGATGATGAAATGGAAAGTTATTAAAAATATAGTAGTGATTACTGCTATGCTACACCTCACTTATATCTTAGAATATATTTTGGATTTCGATAACTAAGTGAAGATTTGACACTTCTTACTGATATTTCTTCTCAACCACTATCTCAGGCTTTTTTATCCTTATTGGAATGTGCTCATGCAATTTTATCTTCGGATATGCACATTTCGGTATGTTTTTTTGGATCAAGTAATATGTCTCATGGTTTGAGCTTTTCACTTTTGTTAAAAGTTATACATTCAAATCATTTATCTTCAAACTGTTTTAACATAGGACTACATCATCATGATGGTGGTACGTCAATTCATGCTTGTATAAAACAATGGCGAACAAAACTTTGGCAGTCAAATCATTTTCTACCATTCTTATTCCCAGTTCCTCATAATTCATATCAATAGCTATTATCCTCAGCAATTTTCATTGCTGTTTGTATGGCAGATTCGATAACTCAACTATTAGATTCTACTTTTGATTCAGTAGTTTTATTATTTAAAGAATCAGCTTCGTATTTGAGAGATTCTTTACTCTGAATTTTACTTGAGCTGAATGAATTATTAGTATCTGAATTATGATTTCACTGTTTAAGTTCGCTAAGAAATTTTTTAAAATCAGGGAAATAAGAACAAGAGAGAGATAACTTCAAATCCAAAAGTTTTAATTTTACAGACTCTCCCAAACTTAGCTCCTCTTTCATAGCTAATTCAGCATATTTTAGTAAACCAGCATCATTTCTTACCCATTCAGTCAAAAATCAATCCTTGATTTCTTTATCTAAGGATGATAAATCAGCAACTGTATTTCATGTCAGTTGCTCTTTTTCTTGTATGTAATTTTTTATTTTAGACTCTTTTTCCAATTCCATTTTATTATGTTTAAGAGAATAAAATAGAATTAAATTTTATCCTTTAAATCAACAAATTTTTCTTGAAGAGTAGGAGAATCTGCTTTTTCAATTTCTTCTTGCAAAACTTTTGAAAGATTAATGATATCTTCATCATCAAATTCAATCTTTCAAACTGTATAATCTTCAAT
Organism: uncultured bacterium; assembly: GCA_946408385.1. GTDB lineage: Bacteria > Patescibacteriota > Gracilibacteria > Absconditabacterales > Absconditicoccaceae > UBA3291. The sequence goes on from CAMJSB010000005.1 coordinate 74,399, forward strand.
CTTTGCTGGGATCTTAACTCCTAAAGATTCATTAAACTTTTTTAAGAACTTAAATTTTTCTTCAGATTTTTCTATTACATTACGATTTTCAATAATATCATCCAATTGATATTCATGCAATGCGCAGATATCCAAAGTCTGAGCCGCAATATTTCTTGGAGCATTTTTATCCAGACTGTAATCAGGAATTGGATCGAGTTTTGCATAATCTGAGTTAATTCAGATTTCTTTATCTTGATAAATCTGAGCAGCAGCTGTAGTTAATTTTCCAGATTCAGGAGTCAATCCACAGACTAAAATCAGCTTTTTACTTGTTGGAATGTGATCATCATTACCAAATCAATCCTCACTTAATAAGCGAGACATTGGAGTTTCATATGCTCTAACTTTATATTTTTCCCAAACTCTATATCACTGTTTCTGAAAATAAGTTTCAAAACTGAAAATCAAATCGTACATATTTTCTACATCGATTCCGTTAATTACTACATGTGGTTTTGTTCCATATTGGTTTTCAATCTTTTTTAGATATATCACCAAGAAATCTTTAAATTCTTTTCCACCAGGTCGCTCTTTATATTCATTCAAAATATCTTCCGCTCTTACGCAGAAGAAAATTTCCATTTCATACTTAAAATGAGAGAAAACTCTTTTCCATAAATCAGCAGGAAATCCGTTGATAATGCGAGAAAAAGCTGATTGGTCTATACAGTTTCCAACCACTTCCAAATATAATTTATTTACATTTGAGAGCTTATCCTCAATCTCTTTGATTATTTGTGTTTGATATTCTGAAACGTTAAATCACATGTTTTTGTTTTTGTAAGAATAAAAATCCCTTTATTCAAGTATACACGAAAACATACTTTTTGTCAAAAAAATGAGGACTATTTATATTGCTATTTTGTCTTTTTATGTATAAAATTATTTATTTTCTCTTCTTCGATTTTTTGAATTAAGTTTTGGATGTTAAGTATTTTAATTTTTGCATTCATTGGAACTCTTCACTGAGTCATATGATTCATATCTTTAGGAATATCAGATATATTAACTATTTCAGCAGTTTCTCTTGCTAATTGCATAAATCTTTCAGGGGTCATATTTGAATCAACTTGACATGCTAAAGCATAGTATCATGCAACAGCTGGTATGGTCCAACTTGTACCTCAAATAGCATCATGTCTATATGATGATGGTGAATTAGGATCTGCAACAGTTCTATCCCCAGAGTTTATAAAAATTAAATTTTCTATATCTATTTCCTCATTATTATAAAATTCTTTAGTAAAATCACGTTCATATTCCTCATTTTTATCTTTTGGTTTATAAGAAGGATTTAATAATTCTTTTCTCCTATTTATACTCCTTTGGTCAGGCCAAGTTACTTGATAATTTTGAAAATCTTCAATATCTCACATAGGATTCTTTTTGCCAAGAATCCCAAAATTTTTAATAAACTCATCTCCAGATAATACCCAGGTTCATTTCTCATTGAATTCTTTTACTAGTCATGAAATTTTATCTTTCTCTTCGGGTTTTTCAGTCATCCATCATTGATATAAATTTGAAGATATTGAAATAACTTTTATATTCTTATTTTTTAATTTAGATAAATTATCATAGATATCCTTATTATCAGTTTCAGAGGAACTTTCTATATAATGTAAATTTGCACTTGGAACTATTCCAGTTTGTTTTCATGAGAGAATACTGGCAACAGCTGATCAATGAAAATGAGGCTGTTTTCACGATTTAACATGTTCTAACGGTTTTATATCATCATGAGGAGCTAATGGATTATCAATTATGGCAATATCTACTCACTCTCATGTGTATCTTTCGTGTATTTTGTCTATTCATAATCCAATGCTTTTTCATTTTTCAAATACTTCGTGTGGATTATATCACATTGGAAATTTACAGTCATTTCCAAAAGAATTATCATAAAAAGAAATATTGTTTAATACATCTTGAGAATCAGACCAATCTCAATGCATTATTTCTCAATATGGTAAAGAAAAACTTAAATGCTTTTCTCCGATGGTAGATTTGATGAAATCAAAAGATATCGGAGATTTTATTTCCACTTTTTGTAACCTTTGTTGTATTTTTTCAAAAAATAAATTTGGAGTAAAATCAGGTTCGTTTACTATCGTTTGTGCTATTTGAAAAAATAGCTTTTCAAAAGCATCTTTATCTTTCGTTTTATATCAATATTTTGAATATGTATTATCTATAAATTTAAATAATTGTTCCTTAAAGTTTTGGGATAAATTTGAATTTTTTATCTCTTCTCAATATCAAGCTTTTATTAAACTAATAGCAATTTCTTTATCTTCCTTGCCAGCATTTTTTCTTGTTCAATAAAATCATTTATGGGCACTTTAGGTTTAAGAACATCACCAGACAAATCTCATAATTCTGAGTGAAAATTATCAGTAATATCACGAATCTCTTGTTCATAACTGCTAATATTTTCATTAGTATCTGTAATTTCCATGAATAACTATCAATATATAAAATATCATTTTAATTATAGTCAAAAAATGAAAATTAATCAAAATTTTACTTACTTTTTGTTATATTTAGAATGAAATATTTGTACGATTAATTTTCTCTAGCAAATTATTTCTCGTCTCTTCTCAAACAATTCAAAATAGTCCATCAGTTGTAGAACTGAACTCAATTTGATCCAGGTTTATATCTATTCATCTCATCAGATTTCTTTCAAACTTCAGTCAGACTAACATAGAAATATAAGTCGGAACATTATTCTTTTTTAAATCTGCATCATAAAAATAGCTATATCCTCATCATCTTTCACGTTTTCATCGAGATTGATCAAAAAGAAAATTTCCTAATGAATAGAAAATATATTTTCCATTATACATTTCAAATTCTCATGGGATATGCGAATGTCATCCAAGGATTAAATCAGCCCCAGAATCTACCAAACTATGTGCTAAATTTTTCTGCCAGTTATTAGGTGAGAAACGATATTCAGCTCATCGATGAAGTGAAACGATTTTTACATCACAGTTCATATCTTTCATTTTCTGTAAATCAGATTTAATTTCTTCTTCATTTATTCCATTCCGATAAACTATTCATCCACGAATTCTAGCAGATTTTCCATCATAAGAATAAGCTCATAGACAGAATTTCATATTGTTATTTTCCCATGAAAAAATCTCTCTACTTTCTTCCTGAGTAAGTCCTGCTCACACATAACCAATGTTATGTTTATCAAGCAAATCTTTCGTGATAGTCAATCACAGATATCATCAGTTAGAAAAATGATTATTAGTTAATGCGAGAAGTAATGGCTTATCCTGGCGATATTGTAGCAATGTTTCAATGTTTTTGGGATTAGAACGGAAATCAAATCCTCACTTTGGAACATCATTATCTGGTTCACAGAATAGACTTTCCAAATTTAGAAAAAGCAGACAGTTATCAGATTTACAATTTTCAAATTCATTTAATGGATTGTAATTTCATTCCTTGAAAATGCGGTCATATCACTCTCTTTTTCATAAGGTCCCGATATATCTACTTAGCATCACATCTCCTCCAGCTACGATATAGCTCGGATTTGAAAAATTAGGAAGTTCAATATTTTTAAAAGAAGTTCATATGCAGGCTATATCATCATGCTCTAAACAATACAATTCGTGTTGCTGTTGTTGTATTTTTGTGTATGTTAAAAATAAGTTTTCCATTCACTCAGCAAAAATTTGAATGAATCGTACAAAAATTGAGCAAATAAATAATACAAGTGTACAAAAAACCAGACTATTTCTTTTTAATCCCTTTTTAGAATTCACTTTTTTTCTGCGAATTTTAGAAGTTTTGAAGCCTGATTTTTTTGGCATGTGATTTAGTTATACCACATAAAAATTCTGGATGTATTTTCGGCTCACATATCTTGATTCAGAATTGTAGAGGAACTATCACGATATCGAAACTCAGCTTTTTTTCAGTTTTTGCTTGCTAAAGTTTGTAGCAAATATAAGCAAACAGGGCAGTCGGCATCAATTCAATCAATAAATTCTGACTGATTTAATGTCATACTTTTTAATGTTTCTATGGATTTTTGGTCGTGTTGCAATGTTTGTTGTTCATTTTGATAATGAGCAAAATCTACCGAAGCAATAACCAAAATATTTCAGTTCAAACCTTTCAAGTTTGTTAAAAGATTTTCTACAGCAGAAAGTTGAAAACATGGAGATATAATCGGCAAAACTTCACTATCCGGGAAATACTTATTTATCCACTGAAAATGTTCTCAAATTCAATGTTCATTTGTTTTTAAGCTATTTCACCACACCTCAAAGACTTCTCCATTTTTATCACATTTCATTCAAAATTCACTTAATTCTGAACTCAATTCTCTCGTATTAGAATTATAACTCACATATGCTGATTCGCATATAGTTAGTATTTCTTTTGTATGTGAGTGAAAATGATTTGGAGAAATCAGAATTATTTTTCCAGGTTCTCAACCGTGATAATATTCATTTTTGAGAAAATTATAAAATTTGTCTACCTTTTCACTATCCAGCATAAAATGTGGAATAATCGCAAAATTCCATCCAGATTTTTTATTCCATTTTAATCAAAAAAATAAGCATAGAATTAAAATAATTCATAGTAATACAATTCAGATTATATTTGCTGTTTTAGAAATTTTCATACATGTTAAATATTGGTTTACAACCAATTTTCAACTGTTTCTTTTGCTTGATAAACTGAGCTACCACGAATAGCTAATCAATCCAAAACTTCAGCTCATTTGCAGAGATTTTTTAATTGACCTGGAACTCAAGCTAAACCAGAACCTTCATGAGTAGTAAATGGTCTAACGATTTTTCACTCCCAGTTAAGTTTCTCTAATTGAGTAACCATTGGTTGAGGTAATTGTCATCGATAGATTGGTCCTCATACATAAATCACTTCGTAATCATCAATACTTTCCAAAGTATTAACTATTTCGGGCCTTTCGTCATTATCAATTTCTTCTTGAGCTTCTTTGATGCAAGTGGCATAATCTTTGGCATAAGGAGTTTTTCTCTCCACTTTGAATAAATCTGCTCAAGCTAATTCCTGGATATATTCAGCGATAACTTCTGTATTTCATTTCTCTATATATCCAACTCCATAATTTTCGTCAGCTCTAGAGAAGTAAATCACGATACTTTTTTTGTCTTTTAAGTCAGTCATTGAGTTCTTAGTTAAGCAAATAAATCTGAATAAAGAATATGGGAAAATGGAGAAATTACAATATTTTTTTAAATGGAGGATTTATTTGATTTTTGAGAAAATATTGATATAAGGAAAGAGCCAACCAAATTTTACCTAAGAAACTTTTTAGTCGGTTTTTTAGTTGCTATATGAAGACGATTGGTATTATCGTTTTCTTCATTAGCAGCTGAAAAGCTTAGGTAATCTAGAAATTTGGTTTGGCGACTCGGTAATATCAGTCGTCTTTTTTAATATGAAAAAATAGTTCGGCTGATTACTTTTAGTCGCTAAACTATTTTTAATATGTGAAGAAATATAAATTTACAAAATGCAAAAGCTCAAAAGAATGATGAATTTTATACACAATTACCAGATATTGAAAATGAATTAAGACATTATAAAGAACACTTTAAATGAAAAACTGTACTTTGTAATTGTGATGACCCCAGAGTAAGTAATTTCTTTCATTATTTTGCATATAATTTTGAGCAATTAGGACTAAAAAGACTAATTACAACTTGTTATAAAAATCAAAATCCAAGTCTTTTTACGACTAATGAAAGTGAAAAAGCAGTTTATCTGATATATAATTGAGATAAAAATTGAAATAATATTCCAGATATGAATGAAATTTGAGTTCATAATTTAAAATGAGATTGAGATTTTAGAAGTGAAGAATGTATAGAACTTTTGAAACAAGCTGATATTGTAGTTACAAACCCACCATTTTCATTGTTCCGTGAATACATATCGCAATTAGTAAAATATGAGAAAAACTTTTTGATATTGTGAAATATGAATGCTATTCCTTATAAGGAAGTTTTTCCATTAATAAGAGATAATAAATTATGGACTTGATATGGTTTTAATATGTCTATGGTATATAAAACAACGTATCCAAATTTATTAGAAGCTAATCGTAAATTTGTGATTTGAAAATGATATAATCCAGATGACTGATATGTAAAAGTTCCAGCTATTTGTTGGTTTACAAACCTAGATATAAAGAAAAGACACGAAGATTTGATAATGTATAAAAAATATAATCCAGAAGAATATCCCAAATATGATAATTACAATGCAATAGATGTAAATAAAATTTCTGAAATTCCTATTGATTATGACTGAGTAATGTGAGTTCCTATAACATTTTTGGATAAATATAATCCAAAACAATTTGAATTATTGTGAATTTGAACAGGAGATAGTGCAAAAGAATTGTGAATACAAAAAAATTATAGATGAAGAACTGATTTAGCATATACAAAGAATTGAAAGTCTTCTTGTCCATTTTCTCGTATTTTAATTCGCCGTAAAAAATAATCAAATTTTTATTTTTTTTCTTGTTATTATGAAAATTGAGTTAAAAGAAATCCCTATTCGTGATTTGGTAAAGTGATACAAAGACGATGCTGAAGCTTGAGTAAGAGGTTATGACTGAAAACTTGATATTCGTCCTCCGTATCAGAGAGAATTCATTTATAACGATGTCCAAAGACAAGCCGTAATTGATACGATTACGAAAAATTTCCCTTTGAATGTGATGTATTGGGCTGTTCGTGAAGATGGGACTTATGAAGTGATAGATGGTCAGCAGAGAACGATTTCCATTTGTCAGTATATCAATGGAGATTTTGCATATATGATGAAATATTTTCACAATCTGCAACCAGATGAACAAGAAGAAATTCTGAATTATAAATTGATGATTTATTTTTGTAGCGGAAAAGATAGTGAAAAATTGGAACGATTTAAAACTATCAATATCGCTTGAGAAAAACTTACAGACCAAGAACTCAGAAATGCAGTTTATGCAGGAAGTTGGGTAAGTGATGCGAAAAGATATTTTAGTAAGACAGGTTGTCCAGCTTATTGAATGGCGAAAGATTACTTGAATGGTAGTCCGATTCGTCAGGATTATTTAGAAACTGCGATTGATTGGATTTCTAAGTGAAATATTGATGTTTATATGGCAAATCACCAGCACGACCCAAATGCGAGTGCGTTATGGAGATATTTTCAAGATGTGATAACTTGGCTTGAATCTATATTCACACATAAACGCAGTAAATTTATGAAATGAGTGGATTGGTGAGCTTTGTATAATAAATTCAAAGACCAAATTTATGATACAAATAAAGTAGAAGAAGAAACAGCAAAGCTGATTTTGGACGATTCAGTTGGGAATAAAAAATGAATTTATCCATATATTCTCACTCGTGACGAGAAATATTTAAATATTCGTGCATTTACTGAATCCGAAAGACAAGCTACGTATTTGAAACAAGATTGAATTTGTGCTAAATGTGGAAAACATTTCCAGATTGAAGAAATGGAAGCCGACCATATCACTCCACGAAGTCAGTGAGGTCAGACTGTTTTGGAAAATTGCCAAATGCTTTGTAGGGATTGTAATAGGAGAAAAAGCGATAAATAATTTTACAATCACAAATTTTTCAACCACTGAAGTGCATAATCTTCAGCATCTCTAGCCATTTCTTTTTGTTCAGGTCTTTCTCCAGTTACAGCTTCGCGTTCAGGGTTATTACTCTCAATAAATCAGTGCATAGCTCCCGAATACTCTTTAATCTCTGTTTGAATTCAGTTTTCTCTTAATATTTCTTCATATTCCAGTGAAGTATCTCAAATTAAATCATTATCAGCCAAAATAAATAGGGCAGGAGCGATAGATTTTTGCTGTTGTTCAGATAATTCTAAGTACATATCGTCAGCATCTCAAATATAAGCATATCACAAAATCTGAGCGAAAACGTCGATATTTTCTTTTTTCAGAGTTATACAGGCTTCCATTGCATAATCTCATCCAGCAGAATATCACATAACTATCATTTTATTTGGGTCAATATTGTATTTTTCAGCATTATTTTTGAAATATTTGATAGTATCCACGATTTCGTCTAAAGCATATGAAATGGAATAATCCATATTGAGTAATTTATAGTTGATATTTACTACCATCACATTCCAGTCTTTAGCAATTCTTTCACTTTGTGTATCTAGTGTGTCTGCACTTCAGGCGAAAAATGCTCATCAATGAATATTAAAAACTACAGGAAGTGCTCATTCATAAGTATCAGGGTAGTATAAATTTACATTCACAGGTTCTTCTCCCATCCTTGGTACTTCATAACGGTCTCAAATCAATTCTTCGTCAGGTTTAATGATTGTATTTCTATGCATTCTATTAAAAAGATATACTCATACCACAAGTAGGATAATGAATATCAAAATTAAAGTATCTAATGAGATTCTGGCTATTTTTTTAGCTTTTTTCATAATTGTTTGAATAATTAACCGTAAAATTAAGCGATTTGAAATATAAGGAAATGACATCTTTTTTCAATTTTAATAATTCTGAATCAAAAAAATGGAGTATAAAGCTCCATTTTTAGTAGTGTTATTATTATAAGTTTAGTTTTATTCAACTACTTCTTCATGATAATCGTTCTTTCCTTGAGGTTGCTCTCAACTACTTTTAATATCTTCTAAGAATTGATTATAATCTTCATTTTCAATCAAAAATTCCTCACCATATGTTGTTCAATTACTTCCATCTACAAAGTTTGCTTCACATCTTCATGGCAATTTCCAATGTTGTCAGTCTTTATCATATTTTGCATAGAAATTTCTAGTAATCATTACTAAATTTCACTCCTCATCTTTTATTTCTTCTTCATCTCCATCCCATTCAATTCCATAATAAACAGCTCATTCCATCATATCTTGCATCCATCAGTCAACATTATTTTCACATCAAATTTGACGTTCTTCAGCAGTATCGATATCACTTATATCTGGTTCCCAATTACATTCTCATTCTAGAATCATATCATCCCAACATCAAATTCAACTAGGAAACATACATTCTCAATGTTCTTCAACTGGAGAAGTTGCCCATAAATAAGTTCATCATTTACTTAAACAAAATTCTTTTGCTTCATTTGATGCTTCATTAAGGGAATTACAGTCATTAGTTACATTTACATTACAGTTACATCCTGTAAGTAATAAACCACCAACTAATAAAGTAGTTAAAAGTCAGATTTTTTTCATAGTTAGCTAAATTATTTATTTAAAACTCTGACACTTTCCAAAGCTTTTAAAAAGGAAGTGAAATTATAAGCCATCCACGGAATATCATTTCATTCATATAAATTGTATTCTTGTGTAAAAATAGTTAATGGGTCAAAATGTTCTCGTTTTTCGCAAGTTCATGGCCTATCATTATATCAGAATAATATTGGATATCTAGGGAATAATACATATCAATATTTTTCACACTGTCACACAGGAATTCGTTTTCAATTTTCCAGCATTCGAATTATGAAATGGAATTCTCATGACCCAGCTCCATCTCAGAGGATTTGATAAATAAAATCTCTACCATATTGGTCTTTTATGTGCAATAATATTGGTCAATCCATTGGAGAAGTTCAATACATGATATCATCATTGTATATTGGGAAAGTATATCAATATTCGGATTTAACCCATTCTAACATTTGTCAGTTGATAACTATTCATGAAGCTATACTCGTGATAACATCTTTTGTTTCTTCAATTCAGTCTATCATAATATTTCCTGCTCAATATGTATAAAATCCTGTTCAATATTTTTCAACAAGTTCACTTCATTTTTCTTCGTCATTTCAATATTCTCAATTTTCAAATTGAATAATCGGTCAAATATTTGGATATTCTGGTAATGGTCCATAATCTCAAAGTCAGTCTTTAATTTCTGTATATAAATCTACAAAATAACGAACAAATGGATGATCTCAATTTAAATCATTATAATATGATAACAAAACTGGATCATCTCATAAATACACAGTTCTTGGATTGTTAAGTTCAGTTTTAAGTTTTTCATATAAATCCGAAATATAATTATCCACACAAACATCTCTTTCATACATTGTTCATGTCATAGTTTCATAACCAGTTCAATATTGTTCACATGATTTCAATAAATCATCATGGATTATATCTATAAATTTATTTACAGCTGTAGAAGTATCTGTCTGATATTTTAAAATCATATTTCTATCATTTTGTAGAGCTTCATATTCGGCTTTGTCTTCTTCATTTGTTAAATCTAAATTTTTATAAAGATATCATCATGAAATTATATTTTCATAATTTTTTTCTACATTTGTATCATTTTTAATTTCAGGATTTTGTTCTACAGTCTTATTACATCCTATAAGTAATAAACTACCAATCAATAAAGTAGTTAAAAGTCAGATCTTTTTCATTCTATTATAAATTAACAGATAAACTCAAAATTAAAACTATAAACTTTCGAGCCATTGTTGAACTTCCTCTTTTGATGCACCTTGAGCAAATCTCTTACTTCAAATAATGTTTAAGTTGTATGGTTCTAAATATTCAAAGCTACCTTCAATTCAAGATGATCATGAAGTACAGAAAAGTACAATATTTTTGTCAGAGAAATCATATTTTTCAAGTAATGTGAAGATAATATTTGGAGTTCTACCAAACCAGATAGGAAATCATAAATAAATTGTATCATATTGATCAAGATTAAAATCATTCCCAAATTCTGGTCTAATTGATAAGTCTTGGTACTCTTGGTATGACCTAGATTGTTCATTTCTCCAATTTAAATCTTCTTCTGTATAAGGATTTTCAGGTCAGATTTCATTTAATTCACAATCAATTATTTCAGAAATGTATGTAGCAATCTGTTTAGTGTGTCCAGTTGGAGAAAAAACGATTACCAAAGATTTTTCTCATTCCAATGTTGATGTAAGGAATAATTCTTCTAATGTATCAATACTAACGGCATTGTAATAATGAGTTCCAGCTGCTCAATCTATACCATCGAGTTCTCATTTGAATAAAACTGAATCTCCATAAATCATTTTATGTGGATCTACATAATTTTGCCACATTTCTTGGTCTATAAAGATAACATCAGCATGGTCTTCATATTCTCATCTCAAAACTAATTTTCCAGCTTCAAGCTGTTCATCAAATCAATTTTCTGGTCACATAATAATATAAGTCTGAGCTTCTTCATCAGGAGTACCTGGAATTTCACAAGCTTCTCATTCACAAGTCTCATGAACTGGCTCTAAATCTAAATCAACATTATCTTTGCTATAAACTTTACATGAGAAATTGTAATTTACTCATTCACTAGTTACACTTCATGTGTAAATATAAGCTCAATCTAATTTAGTAGCATTTGGCATACTGACATTTTCAAGATATTCTCATAATTCTTGTCTTAGCTTATCTCCACAGTAAACAGAATTTTGTTTAAATTTGTTTTCATTTTGAATAAATAGTCATGCACATACGATTCATGCAATCAAAATAAGTGCCAAAATGCACCATAAAACTTTTTTTCGTGTTTTCATTTATATAATAAGTAAAAAAATAAAAATTATTTCAGTAATGAAAATACCAAAGTTACATCTCAATCTCATAGAATTTCTTTCAAGCTATCTTTAGAAATCATTCCGACTTTTCAGAGTTTAGTATATGACCGAGAATTACTTTCATAAAATAATGAAATCTGATTTCATTGATACAAAACAATATCCCCAGGTTCGGTTGTGATTTGTTTATCTGCTCTAGGTAAATCAAATCATAAATTTCCTACTTTTTCAAATCATCAATATTCACGAGCATTTATTGCTATATCTCATTCATGCAGTTTTTCAATCAAAGCTTTTGTGGCTGAATTTTTTTCCAAAGGTAAATCAAAAGTTTTATCTCAAATTTTTAGATTTATAACATAGT
>CAMJSB010000006.1 GCA_946408385.1 uncultured bacterium
TTTATTTTTATTTATTTTTATTTATTTTTATTTATTTTTATTTATTTTTATTTATTTTTATTTATACCTACACCATTATTATAAATATAAAAAGTTAATAGATTTTTTGTTAGTTCATATACGGGGAAATTTTAACAAAAAAGCTAGCCATTTCTGGTCAGCTTTTTATTTTTTGTAATTAATTACTAGTATGCAATAACTACTGCAGGACTCATAGTTGTACTCAATACAACTTTCTTAACTAATTTACCTTTAACTCATGTTGGCTTATTTTCTTCGATAGCAGCAAGTAGAGCATTTACGTTTTCTACTAATTTAGCATCATCAAATGAAACCTTTCCAACTCCTGCATGAATGTTTCCCGTCTTATCAAGTCTGAATTCGATTTTTCACTTTTTTACTTCTTCTACAGCTTGAGGAATATTCATAGCAACAGTTCCAGCTTTTGGACTAGGCATCAAACCTTTAGGTCCAAGTTGTTTAGCAACTGGAGCTAAATCTCTAATGTGTTCAGGAGTAGTAATCAAAACATCGAAATCCATTTTACCAGCTTTGATATCGTTTAATAATGTTTCAAATCCAGCAATATCTGCACCAGCTTTTTTAGCTTCCTCAACTTTATCATCACTTACGAATACAGCAACTTTCTTAGTTTTACCTGTTCCGTGAGGAAGAATAGTTGTAGCTCTAAGCATCTGATCGTTGTACTTAGGATTTGCATTAGTTTTGATAGCAATGTTTACTGTTGCATCAAATTTTGCGTAGTTAGTTTGTTTAACTAATTTTACAGCTTCTTCAACGCTGTATTGTTTTTGACTGTCGATAGCTTTTTTAGCTTCAACATACTTTTTTCCGTGTGTTGGCATAATTACAATAATAATAAGAATAAAAGTGGTCCATAGCGAAAGTGACAAAGTCATTTCGGACGTATGTTAGAAATCCATCTGTGCAATGGATTCTTCGCTACGCTCAGAATGACAGCCCCTACTTTCTGCCACAGTAATATTTCATTTCTCCAAAGAGATTAGAAATCTTATTTTAAATCACAATCAACTCCCATATTTCTAGCAGTTCCAGCAATAATTCTGATTCCTTCTTCAACGCTATTTGCATTTAAATCATCTTTCTTGATTTCATAGATTTCTTCCAAATCAGCTCTTGAAAGTTTTCCAACCTTGTTTTTATTTGGTTCTCCAGAACCTTTAGCAAGATGTAACTTCCACTTAATTAATCCAGATGTAATAGGAGCTCAGATTTCTATTTGGAAAGTTCTATCTACAAATATAGTTAATTTACATTTAATTTTTACATCTGTAGGAGCGAACTTTTTCATATAATCTGCAGTTTTTTCGTTGAATTCTTTTGTGAATTGTCCGATATTTACACCGTTTGCTCAAAGCATAGGTCCAAGAGGAGGAGCTGGTTGAGCTTTTCCAGCAGGAATCTCAAGATTGAGAATGTTTTGCACTTTTGCCATTTTTCAAGCTTAATAATCAAATAAATGTTTAAATTTCCATTTTGGACAGTCTAACAAATGTTTTCACATCCGTAGAAGCTTAGACATTCTGAGGTAGAAGACTCAGGCCAATTAGGAACTTTGAGTATTTGAGATAATTACTCAACTTCATTAAATTTTCAGATTTCTTTACTCTTCTAATAATCATCAAAGTAGATCTCATATTCATGATTCTTCACCTTCATTTTCTTCTATTTCAACTTCTTCAATACCTTCATCAACTTCCTCATCTCACTTATATTCAGGGATACATCTTCTACAAGGATCAGTTAATCATCTTTCATAAGCATCTCTAACTGTACCTTCAAAGACTGTTTCACTATTTGAGAAGGCAGGACAATCTTTATCTACATGATATTTTTTACTATGAGTGGCCCAATATACAGTTCATGATGGACTAACTTGCAATACCTCTTGTTCAGCTCTTTCTAGTCATTCCATTGAAACAGGATTCCAATCATAACTTGAAAGTCCTGCAATTGCTAGAGCGATGATAGCAATAGTTCCAACTATACCTTTAGATTTTTTATCTAAATCTTTGTCTGTAAATATTAATATGATAATTGGTAGGAATGCTATCACAGAAAGAATTGTTCATAAATTATTCCATAACCAGAATTTTGTCTTATTCTTTTCTGAAGCAGGATCGATATGATTTGCTTTTTTCCATAATAATGAACCAATTATTACAAAGACTAAATCTAATATGATACAAATTATCAAGAACCGTGTTATATCTAATCCACTGAACCAGTTGATTATATCTGAGAGTTTTAATATTCCGATTACTTCGAAGGCTATTGCAATAACCCGGCATACAATGGCCCAAATTCTTTTGGTAGTAGCCCTTTCATGTGGATCTCAAGTTTGTTCGATTTTTATAATTCTTCCGTGACTGTCTTTCCCATAAACTTCTTTACTTTCTGTTTCTTCACTTTGAACTTTAACATACTTTTTTTCTTTTGTCATGTTTAGTTTAATTAGTGAATAAATAATGATTTGAGATAATCCTTGCTATAATGATACTTGTCAGCAGGTATCTGTAATAACCATACGTTACCATCAATTTTAACCACCATTATAACCCAGACATCTTTGAACATAGATAGGTTTATATAACTTACTCTATCTCCAAATAATTGATTCTGAAGAATTTCGGCTTCAGTTACCATTTCATACACATTCCCTCCTAGTGTCTCAACAGTATCAATAAATTCCAAACGATCTCCATAGTAAGCAAAATAATTTCATTTAGAATCCTGTAGCGTATATTTTGGATTTTCTCAAAGAATATTTACTATATCCAAAGTCCCAAAATATTCTGTTGTGCCTGGAAGTGTCTTTATATCCGCAGAAGTTAAACTTACAGAATTAGAATTTTCATAAACATCAAATGTTTGAGTATTTGAGCTAATTATTCAATTCTGCTGTATATCTCATAAAGAAACCGAACTAGAAGGATTAACATTTTTTAAATTACTGTTATCACCCAAGTTATCATTAATAGAATCCTGCGTAATTAATCATAAATTCTGGTTTGTAATTCATGTCTTATTAATAACTTCGTTTCATTCTTGCATTGAGGTCTTAAAGAGAGATTCCTTTTTGTGATAAGTTAGCGAATATACAATCGACAAACTTAGAAACAGAATTATTAATGATCGAGTAATTACTTTTTTGTTTTCCATCATGATGCGAATATTGCTTGATAAAAGTTATTGAGCAATTTCCACAGCATCCATTCAAATTGTCGTTGGTGTAAGTTGTCAAAGCCATTCAACACTTACAGTTACCAATCATTTTTCTGAATCAACTGAAATCACAGTTCACTTAGTTCATTTTAAGTCTCATGATTTAATAAGTACCAAATCTCATTTTTTAAAAGGCACCTTAACGTTTAACGAATCTTCAGAAGCTTGAATCTGCTGCATCATCTGATTAAACTCATCATCAGTAAGTGGAACTGGATGAGTATCTGCTCATACAATTAGTCTTACTCATGGAGTATTTCTGATCACATACCAGATTTTATCGTTCATTCTGGATTTAAAGAACAGATATCATGGATATAATCTTTTTTGTTTAATCACTTTTTCTCACTTTTTACTAACAGAAACCTCATTTACCTTTGGATTCAATAATTCGATTACATCTTCCTGAAGTCACTGTCTCACAACTCTTTCTTTTAGATTTTCAAGGACAAGATCCTCTTGACCGGAGTTAACACTCAGTACATATCGTCTAAATGTACGGTCCTCAATCTGTTTTTTAATTTCTACTGTATTTGTTTCTTGCATGATATTTAGTGAAGAAAATAAAACATTTTACCGCTTTTTAATTTGAGATATTAAAGAGCTCCAGTCATGGATTGGTAAAAAATTTGGTATCCTTCGCTGAAGATATAATCAGCAAGTACAAAATATAAACCAGTTACAATAACTACACCAAAAATAGCAGCAGTCAATGTAATGTACATTTTACTGTCTGGATGTTTTAGACTTTTCACTGTATCCAAACTGTCATAAATAAAGTCAAGCATTCCATTATTTACAATAATAAAAAACGAAAGTTTACAACAAATACTTATAAAAATTTCGATAAAAAATGCAAGAGAAATCTGATTTTATTTTGTGTTTTAGAACAAATTTTTAGAACAAAAAATGCAGTAGAATATATCCACTGCATTAAGTTGTTTAGATTGGTAACCCAGGAATATATCCCTCAGGTACTTCAATTGAGAATCCATCTGGTATTCTCTTGCATTTGAAGTACTTTTTCCACTCTCTGTGGCTCTGTGTTTCCATAATCTGGAAGTGACTACATGTTATAGAAATTGAGCGGTTAAATACCGTTATCCTCTCAACATTACTTGCTTTAAAAGCGAGCTTGATGTCGTTAATGGAGCTTCTTCCTTCGGAAATCAAAGCTGTCTTTAATTTGAATAAACTTTCTTTCATTTAAAAAATTTTTTAATTAGATTATGTTTTTTGATATGATTTCGTTTAATTAGATTGATATTATATATTTTTTACATATAAAGTCAAGTATTTTTAGTTTTACTTGAAACTTACAAAAAAAATCCTACACTAGGCACAAGTGAGAATAATTATCTTTCTCAGTTTTTGGCGGATTTTGAAAAAATATTTATGGCGGAAAAGCAATTTGGAATAGAAGAAACCCAGAAAAGAAAGAGAAAAATGCCTCCAGTGCAGTTTTTTATATATTCTTTATTGTTTTTAATATTCTTCCGAGCATTTAGTCTATACGCAAATATTACAAATATACTTTTTGGGTGATCAACATTAGACATTTTTACGAATGATTTGCAGACATTATCTATCTATTTTCTTCCAATCGATAAAGAGGTTTCACATGAATTATACACATTAGACACTATTGTTCAGTCATACAAAAAATGAGAGAATATATTCAAAACAAAAAAACCTGAAATAGAGGAAGTTCGGTACTATATTATAAATAACCAAAACTACCTTTCATCAGTGTGATTTCAACGTTATGAATCTTTAATGTGATTCTTGTCAGATATGTATGATCATCGTGAAGAAGTTTATGAACTTTTGTGAGAAAATCATGCTTATAATTATTTAATTCCACTACAAAATGGAAATGAAAAACGTCCAAATGGATGATTTTTTGGTTCATTTGCTTTTGTAACTTTAAGCTGATGACATATCGAGAATTTGGAAGTTATTGACTCATATTTGGCAGATTATATTGCTCCTAAATCTAGAATGCGTTTACCTGCACGATATTCTCAATATTTCGGAGAATATCAACTTTGATTTGTAGCATGAAATAAATTCTGATTTACGGATATGGATGGAAAGAATTTGAAAATATTGTATGAAAAAGCATTCAATGAAGACTATGAAATGGATAAAGTGAAAGAGATGTATAGTGGAAATCAGCGAAAATTATTACACAATAAATATATAAAATGAGTAATTTTTCTTGATTCAAACTTACTTGAGGAGCTATTGCCATGATTTAGTGATAAAATGAGAGAATGGCAGTTTGTAAATGCTTCAATAGATATAATACGTGGAGAGGATCGTGGAAATAAAAAAGAAGTTTATATTGCAGAAGTGCTTGATTATTTCTTTAAGAATTCCACAACCATCGCAAAGAATCTGATAAATAATCGAGATGAAGTGTTAAACAAAAGATACATTCAGATTTATCTTTCTGATATGTTTGTAAGTCAGGAATTTAGAGATATGATAGCCAAAAATAATTTGAATACGAGATTTGAATGATGAAAAATTTATGCTCGAGATGTGAATATTGCAAATAATAAGTCTGATGATTTTCTTACGAAATGGATTAAACTATATTCATCTACATGAGAATTGATTACATCGCAGCAGAATGAAATTCTTTCACTTGCAGATTTGCCAGTAGGGGAGTATCAGCTCGTGATTGATTATTATTTCTTTGTTCCTGAGAGCTATAAGAATTTTATCCATTGATTGGAGAAAAAATATCAAATAGGAATTACTCCAAGAGAGGAAGGAATTTTAGTCCTCAGTCCAGTGAATCATTATGACTGAAAACCTGAACGTATGTGGCGAGAAAAATGAATGGTTTACTATCCACGAAATATGGAAATTACATCAGTCGAATGAGATGTAGAGAATATAAATTATTTTCAGTCTGATTTCGCACAATGATTGAATTACACTTTACGTACGGTAAAGACTGAAGACCAAAAGCAAGCTGTAATTAATTTTAGGATTAATTCATAAAAATAGCATTAACATAAAAATCAATCATCATCCAATAGTAGCAATACCATTAATGTGAAATTAATAAATTCAGAAAATAAAAAAAACTCATTTGAGGTCTTTTTTTATTAAATATTTTATGCGACATTTGATCGATTGATTCTAGTTTCTATATCTGATGAAGTATCTTGAGTTATTACCCTATATGAACTTGAAGGTAAACGATTTTTAAATGATTTTTCAATTTGTGCAATGTCATGATTAATGAAACGTCATGATTGAAATGCTCTTTTTTGAGCTTTTCTACGTTTTTTTCAATCTTTAAACTCATCTGCATTATCTCATATTTCTGTATTGTCATATTCATATTCTCAGTCCCCAGCAAAGACATCTTTGTATACATTACGTGATCATAGTAGCATAGGTTCAGTTTTTATTCAATCGGATTTAAAAGCTTCTTTTATTACAAGAGAATTATTTAGAGTTCCTTTTTCAAAGGCTTCTTCAAAAAAAGTTTGGAATGATTTTAAAGCATTTTCCATTTCTGGTGGTAATTTACGAGAAGAGAAACAATCTTTTCGAACAGTTCATTGAAAAGTGTACCACAAAATATCTTTTATTTCCTCTCAAGAAATGTTTCACATATCTAAATATTGTCATTTCCCATTGTAGTTATATGTGTAAGGTTGTCATATCCTATTTCTCCAGTAATATGCAGTATGTATTCGTTTATACGCTTTTTGTCTGTCAGCTTCAGAGTTTAAACCGAATCGGCTAAAATATTGTTTTAATACAAGACTTACACTTTCAGGAGACTTCGCATCCATATTTCAAACTTCTCTTGTAATTTGTTTCCAGAACTCTGCTCTATTGTTTCTTTCATCTGGATCTTTTCAGTCAAATGAACCATCTCTAATTGCCATTCTATCACGTACAACATTAGCATTTGACAATAATCATCAACTATTTGCTACTACAGGGTTATCAAGTAGTGAGTTGTCTATATTCTCCATTCCAGAGTCCAAAGCATCTGATTGTAATTTTTTCAAAATTGAATTTTCAGGGAATGTCTTTGCAGGGAATCTAGATTTAGAGTACTTTTCAAAAGCGTTCATCTTATCCACATCCCATCGCGAGTCTAATTCTCATATTAGTTTATCAATATTTAATTTTCAATTTTTTAAATCTCATTCATGGAAATATGATTTAACACTGTCTGAAAATTTTCATAAATGTTCTTCTTCGCAAAAATCATCTAGTAAAGCTACGACTTTTGGAGAATGACTTGTCTCTTTAGCCAACATGCCAGGTAAAAATCACATGGTTTTAGCCCATTGATAAGTTTGTTTTCTTAGATCTTTTTTACCATTTACATCTAATACTCCACTCAACATATATAGCAGAAAACATTTTTGATACTCTGATTTTTGTTCAGGGTTTTTTGCTAACATAAACATTTTTTTAAGATTACCGATTGCTCACGAAAATCTAGAAGATTTGATAAGTCTTTTGAAATCTTCACTTGCCAACTTGAAGTCATTATGAGAGATTTTCCCAAAAGCATCTTCGACAGATGATTTATTAAACCATCATTGATATGAGCTTTTCAATTCATTTGCAAACTTTTCCGATAATAGTCTTTTAGAAGGATTCGGTACATAATTAGTTCATTCTTTTCATGGGATTCATCTTCACTCATGAGATCCAAAAAATTCGAGTTTTCAGTTGGCTCAAGTAACATTATTTATAATATAATCCATTTCACAGGTAGCTAAAACATCCTGTATCTGATCCTTTTCTTTTCATGCATTTTTTAATTTATTTATACATTTTTGTTTGTCTCTTAAAAATTGTTCATAATGTGCGTCTCCAAGAATAACCTTGATCCAAAGTCAAGAATTTTCTTGTCCAGAGAGGCCACGATATGGAGATCCTCATTTTTGTATGTTTGCTAAAAGTAGAGCAGCAGCTTTACGACTTTCTACTTTAGAAGGATTTCATTTATCAAATAAATCTGTAATAAATTTTTTGTATGATTTTCCATATAGAGTCTGTACATGATCAGGTACTTGATCAAAAGTATCTGCAAATTGTCCATCACTTTGAAGAGCTTTTAAATATTCTTCAATTTCTGTCCAAGCTCCATTGAGTTCTTCGTTGTATATTTCTTGTTGACGTTTTCAGATAGCACTTTTTATAGATGGAGGTAATAATGGGATGGCAGAAAGTTTTTTTAATAAATTTTTTTCAACCATTCACTTAAATAATTCTGTTTGAGCTTTGTCGTAGTCTCATATTTTTTTCTTTAAAGCTCAGAAAATGTCTTTAAGTCAGTTTTTAACGTTATTAAAACTAAACCAATTTAATTTCCACTTTCATCCATTTACCATCTTAAATTCTTGATCTTGTCTCTGAAGTGCACTATTTGATTCTGCTTCAGTTTGTGGCACCAATCATTTCTGTGAAAAGAAAATCAAAAAATTATTCCAATCCATATCACGTTTATATGAAAAGCGCTTTTTTTCAGTTTTTCAGTCTTTTCATTTTTCATCTCAGTTAAAACTTGATGAAACGGTAAATGTTTTTCTAATTGGATTGTATTCCACTTTATAAGTTGATTTATCATCGGCAGATGCTCAAAAGTATTTCACTTCTACGTCTTTTTCTTTTCAGTCTTCATCTATAATTTTTTGCATAAATTTATTACCTGTCCAAGTTGTTCATGATGGAGGGAAGTCTAATTCTCCGGTTCATAGCTTACCACCCAATTTATCTCTAAAAGAATTAAAGTCTGAGCTATCAGGATTTGGCAAAAGCCAAATTTTATTAGAATCTTTGGATAAACTATTGAACTCTTCTATTGTTTTTTTGCTCATCTTAAATTCTCTAGTTTTTCACTCGAGTTTGCTATTAAATTTTAGCTCTCATCAGTATACAGTTCATTTAAATGTTCATTTTGTCATATTCACATCACTAATTTTGACTTTCATCCATTGATATCATCATCAAGGTAGTTCACTTTCTCACATAGGTAGCCAGATTTCTGATCCATTTTCAAACTTTCATTGTCAAAGTTGCTCAAGCTCATATTTAAATTTTGCTGGTAAATATTCTTCTTTTGCAAGATTCTCTTTTTCATTTTCTCATTCTTTATGCTCGACATTTTTTGCTTGTCAGAAGCACTTTTCGACCTCCTTTTGTTTATTTGGATCGAGTTTTGTGATAGGAAGTTTACTATTTATTATAAAAAATAGATAAATTAAATTTCAAATATTTTCTCATTTTATTTCATATCTATCTCATTGGTCGAATCTTGCTAAAAAATTTAAAAGTTTCGTTTTATCTTCAATAGCAATATTTAACCCATCTATATCTGACTTGTTGATTGTAAATTCCATTGGAAAAGCATCATGGGATTTTTCAGCATTTTTTCAAAATTCATCAATATCTTTTAGCCAGTTATTTGGTCATTCTTTAATTTTTTTATGAATCGGTAAAAATATGTCTCATGTTAGTGGAGCGGGGGGTGTGGCTCATGGGATATTAACATCGGACAATCTTAGATTAACTATAGGATTGGATGTATCAGTCAGCTCTTTGTAAAATTCTTTAAATTCATCATAATTTCACCAGTTTAAACTTAGAAATTCATTTATTCATTCATCATTCAGCATTTTTAAGCGAATATCTGCCACCTTATCAAAATAATCTTTTAGTACATTCGAATCAATTTTAGAATAGTCAAAATCATTATTATAAAGTTGCTCTAAGGCATTTCAGATTTTTGAATTTTTTGTCTTTAAGTATTGCAGATAAAATTCTCGTTTTAGAGCTTTTATTTGAGAGGCTTTTTCGACTTCACTTAAATTGGTGTCGTCATTTATTGCTTGTTTTCTCGTTTGATATTCAGGATATTTCTCTGATATTCTATCTTCACTATATTTATATTCATCGCTTTCTCATACTATTGTATTTATTGCAGGAATACTGTTTGTTAGCAATCACTGAAAAGTTTTTGAAAAGTCCTTAGCGATACTTACTGTACGATCTGCCTCTTTTCATATTTCAAATGCGAGTAGAGTATCAAAGTCTTGCTTAGTACTGGCCGGAATAGTAGGATTTGTTAGGTTAACTCATGCAGGAATTTGTATCCCAACGGGGAGATTATTATTCAGATCTTCATTTGTGATATTTACTTCTTTTAATATTTCTATCGCTTTCTTTGCTCCAGTAGATCATTCTTTCGATTCTAGATAAATTAGAACTTCCTGAATATATCTAACGACATTAGTATCTAATGGAATTGCACATTCGGTATCAAAATCACTATAAGGAGCAGTAGGAGCTCAAATTTGAGAGCGAACTTTATCATAAATTTCATTCATAAAAGCCTGTTTGATTCTAATATTGCCAATTCTATCCATGCAATCCTTAAAATCCCACATCCACTTATTATATACTAAAGTGGCAAGATTTATTTGTTCCTTTCCTATATCATCAAATTTAATATTGGGGTCTATCCCAGTTAATTTATCGATTAGGCTTTCTTCACCTCTAAAATATGTCTGATCAAAAAATCTATTTATTAGTTCAGCGTTTCTTTGTTCTCATGCCTCAAAATTATTGTACAAATCATTTACAGTCTTTTCTAGAGCTGCTCATTTTACGATATTTGTTGGCGGATCTTCTCTCAGATTCATTGATACAACGACCATAGTTTTAAGTCATATTTTACGAATAAATAACACATGTTAATTATATTCACAATGCAAAAATAGTCAAAATTTCACTAATAATTCTCTTCATCTCTTGTTCCGTTTTTGTATTTTTGATATATAGTATGTATAAATACAGTCTAACACTTTTTACATAAATGTCAAGTTTATTTTAATCTCAATATCTTCTTTTTTATATAGAAAACTGTATAAGAATAACTATTATCTTATAACTTCGAAATTATGCCATATAAAGTTTTTGGATGTAAAGTGAATAAATATTTTCTCAATCAACGATTGGATTATTTTCATCAAAATGGAAATAATCTGGAAGATACTCTTTTAATTGCCACATGTGTGGTAACAGATAGAGCAAAAAATAAACGAGTAAGGGAAGTGAAACATGCAATTCAGAATTGATTAAAAGTGGTAATTACATGATGTTGAACGTTTTCTCGTTGAAATCTAGCAACAGAGTCAGAATTTTATTCAACTTATCCAGAATTAAAGCAATATTCTGACAAAATTACGTTGTTACCAGAAAGTCCATCAAAGAATTGATTTGAATATAAAATTTGAGGAAAATCTTCCGTATACACAAAACATTTCCTTATAGTTCAGAATGGATGTGATAATCACTGTTCGTTTTGTCTTACAGTTGCAAAAAGATGACCCCATATTAGTAGGCCATTGGATGAAATTATTCAGGAAATTCATGAGATTGAATCTCAGTGATGAAAAGAAATTGTAATAACATGAATAAATTTAGCTGCTCGATGATGCTCAAATTCTACCAAACCAGAAGAAACAAAATTTCCATATTTACTCCGTGAAATATTGAAACAAACAACTATTCCAAGAATCAGAATCTCAAGCATGTGACCTGAATATGCAAATGATGAATTTTTTGAAGTCATAAGTGATGAGAGAATATTACCACATTTTCATTATTCAATCCAAAGCTTTTCTGATAATGTTCTCAAAAATATGTGAAGACATTATTCATCAGAAGAATTAAAAACAGTTCTAAAAAAGACAAGAGATTTAAAAAAGAAAAATTTGATTTCAATTTGAGCAGATATTATAGTTTGATTTCCATGAGAAACTGAATCAGATTTCTTAGATACATATAATTGAATTGAAGAATTTTGAATTACAAAATTACATGCTTTTCCCTTTTCAGATCATACTCAAAGAGAAAGAATTCCTGCATCATTTCTACCAAATCAGATAGATCAAAAAATCAAGAAGGAGAGAGAAATCAGACTTATTTCCAAGTGAGATGAAATTAGAGAAAAATTTATTCAATCAAATAAATGAACGTCTCATAAAATTTTGATTGAAGAAAGGAGAGATTGAAAATGGAGATGATGGACAGAAAACTATATCCAAGTTGAACTGGAAAGGGATTATAATAGGGGGGAGATTATAGATTATATAATGTAAATAACTAAAAAAACCGCAATTTGCGGTTTTGTCAAAGATAAGAGATTATTCTTGGAACTTCTTTTTACGAATCAGAGAATTTTCGTATTTATCTAATTGAGGAGAAATCTGATTTGGAGCAAGTTTTTTAGCTTTATCATCAGAGATTGCATCAGCAACATCAGATTTTTTTGTAGCTTCTGCCAGTGGATTTTTCATTGCTTTAGAGAGGGCAGAATCTGTTCCTTTTTCCTTTAAATCTGTAGTCATTATGACAAAATCTTTAACAAATAAAGCTACTTACAAATCAGCTATATCAATACTTTTATTTAATACATTTCAATAGCTATCTTTCACTTCTACATCAAATACTTCAGCCGAAGTAGTAAACGTTACCAATCTTCCATAGAATGTTGTGATTAGAGTTCAATTAGAACTAACACTACCTCAAGGAATTCATGATAAATGATCATCAAATACAAGAGTTATTTTAAGGGTTCAATCACCATTATCTTGTTTCTTTGATTGTTCTACAACTAAATATGGAGGTTCTTTATCGTCAGCCTCCAAAACATCAGAAATGCTTGCACTATTCATCTTTCACATTACATCCATTGCTTGAACAGTAATTGTATGAGTTCATGGTTCAAAATTAGACAAATCAATATCCGCTGTTGCAATATCCTCGTACTGTCTTTTGTAATTCTTTGAGTATACAACAGTTCAATCTACATTAATTGTTAGAGTTTTTAGAGCAGCACTACTTTTAATAGAATACATAATAGACGGTTTTGCTGATATTCTCTGATTTGTTTCTGGATCTATTATAGATACATTAATTTCATCACTTACTGAAGGCTCTCTATTTTCACAATATCATTCTGGAATCTCAGTTAGGATACTAAATCCTCATCATCATTCTCATCCAGCAGGAATCTTTGCTCTAGCTTCCCACCATCCTTTTATGCTTTCTAAATCATCATTATTAGGCATAAAAGAAGTCAATTTCATATAATATCATTTTTTAACTTCTTCAGCAGGCGTCAAAGGACTAACAAGTTTTCCGCAGGCAACATCATATTCATACATAGTTACACCACCATCAGATTCCTTTGGTAAATTATTTACATATCAAATAGTAGAAGTAATTAATTCTCATGGAGTTGTGTCAGATGGTAATTTTCATGTAATTTTTGAAATTGATAAAGTGGAAGTTTCAACATTTGTCATTTCTCTATTTGTAATGTATCATCATTTAAGCAATCATCATAAGAAATCTTTTAATGGCTGCGCATGAATTGTTCATCAAAAAGCGTTTGTAAACATTGGAGATGCGTCAGTATTTCCAGCCCACATTAATATTAAATTATCAGGAGTATAAGCCGCTACCAAACCATCTCTAGGAAGATTTCATTTTTCAGATTTCATATTGGATGTTCATGTCTTTAATGCATAAGTCAATCATGAAACATTGAATTTATTAACCCAACCTGCTAATCTGTTATTAGGATCTGAAAGGATTTTCCATATTAGATATTTTATTCAAGCAGGAATCTTATCTTCTTTTTCAACAACCTCTTTTTTATATAAAACTGATCAATCAGCAGCAGTAATTTCCAAAATAGGATTTATTTCAGCTGGAGTTTCAGTCGTTAAATATGAATATGCACTAGCAAATTCTAAAAGACTGATTTCTGCAGCTCAAATTGCTAGAGGATATCAGTAATTAATATCATCACTTAGAGGTAATCAGAGAGACTGAAGGAACGGTTTCACTACTCATTCTCATCATTCAGCAATAAACATCTTTATGGCAGGAATATTTCTACTATGTCACAAAGCAGCCTTTAAAGTCATCATTCAATCAAATTTATTATCAGCATTGTTTGGTTTATCAGGTCCAACTTGATATTCAATGTCAAAAATAGGAGTATCTAAAGTTAAAGGTAATTTCATAAATCAAAGAGCATAAATCAAAGGTTTAATCGAAGATCATGACTGACGACGACTTTTTACCATATCCACTTGTCATTGAATTTCTTCTAGGAAGTAATTTAAAGATCCGACATAAGCGAGCACATCTCAATTATCTGTGTTTACATATAATAAAGATGAATTATTTGCTCCATTGGCTGTTAACGTTTTTATGTTATTCGTAAACGCTTCTTCAGCCATTTGTTGAATATTATAATCCAATGAAGTTTTTACAACTAATCATCATTCTAACACAGCATCCTCTCCATATTGTTCTTCAAGTAATTCTTTAATCCAGAATACAAAATGTGGAGCTTTAATAGCAAAAGATGCTGACTTAAATTCTACAGTTAGAGATTCAATTTCAGCTTTTTTATACTCTTCTTCTGTAATATAATCATCTTCAAACATCCTACTCAATACCACATCTTTTCTTCAATTGTAGAACGTAACATAATACTCTTTACCTTCTTGTACCAAAGTAAAAGATCCTAATCACTGTAAAAGATTAACAGAAGAATTTCAGCTTTTTTTATTTGAAAAATCAGCAGTTTGTATTGCATTAGAAAACTTTGAAATAATTTCTTGTTTCAACGATCCTTCAAAAGGATATTCGGTTCAAGCGACATCAGTAATTTTAAAGTATCACATTAATGCTTTTCTTCCAGAATCAGTGAGAGGAGAGTACTGTCAAGGTCATTTAGGTAATGATGCCAAAATGGCAGATTGAGCAACCGTTAAATCTTTAGCAGATACTCCGAAAAAAGATTTAGCTGCTGCTTCTACTCCAAATGAATTATTTCCGAATTCGATATAGTTCAAATACAATTCCAATACTTTTCTCTTCATTTCTCTTTTAGCTTCATCGTTAGAAAGGTTTGGATTTTCAGCTTTTACTTGTTTTTGTAGGGTTGAATTCAATCTTTTTGCAAGGACAATCTGACGCAATTTATAGGCAACCTTGTCCATCAGGTATCAGATTTTACTTTTGTTTTTACTAGTTAATCAAGCCTTTAATTTGAAAACGTTAGTCATCAATTGTTGAGGGAGAGTAGATGCTCATCCTTTTCCTTTTACAGCGGCACGGAAAATTCCCCATGGATCAAGTCATTCGTGTTCTCGATAATTTTGATCTTCTATTGCAACGATAGCATTTATCATGTTATCAGAAATTTTATCTATATCTACATATTCACGATTTTCATCAAAAAGTTTATAGAGCTCTACACCATTTCTATCCTGAATAATAGTAGCCTGTGAGAAAACCATATCTTTTACCTGGCTAACATCCGGTAAATTTCTAAATACATTTAACTGTAGCCATATAGATACGACTCCTATCCCAATAATTAAAAGAATCAATAAAATTATACCAAGTTTCTTCCAAAATCAGAATCTTTTGTGTCACGAAATTTTATGCGCTCATTCTGACCAATTTTTAGAATTTGCATTTAGTTGCTTATAAGCAAAAAGAGTACGAGGCGTAGCCATAATTCTACTGTAAAAAAAATAAATCAGACAATTTCTGAACAAACCTATATTATCTATTCAAATAATAAAAACAAATGATTTTACATTTAAAAAATACATATAATTTAAAATCTGATTAATCTAAATAACAAAAAAGCCAATCGAAAGATTGGCATTTCTGTGAAATATATTTTAACTTACTTTTTTCTGTAAAAAATGTGTAACAATTCCTTAATGACAGGGGTATTAATCAATAATGTTAAGAATACTCATATTACAAGCATAGTTCAGAATCACTTAAATATATTGATTCACATAAGCATTAATAGTAATCCAATCATTCATGTAGAGATTTGTCAATCACGAATAGCATTCCAACTTCTATCATAAGCTATATTAATAGCATCAGAGTCAGATTTTTTATTTTCTTTCTCTTCTCTCATTCTTTCAAAAATAAGTACATTAGCATCTACAGCCATTCAAATAGAAAGAATTACAGCAGCAATTCCACTTAGAGATAAGGCATAATCAATAACTTTTACAACAGCAAACAATATTAACGTATATATAGTTAGTGAAACTAAACTAACAAGTCATTTTTTCCATCCATAAGTGAAAGACATATATAGCCATATAGCAATAAATCATATAGCCATAGCAATTAATGCTCAATTTAATGCATTTTCTCATAGTGTAGGGCTAACTTTTTCTTCTTGCATTAAGATCAATGGAGCAGGTAATGCTCAATCATTCAATTGATTAGCCAATTCTTTTGCAGATTCAGCAGTAAAGTTTCCATCAATCTGAGCAGAACCATCACAAATCTTAGTTTGAATAACAGGACTAGTAATTAATTCTCATCAAATGAATATAGCCATTTGTTTTCCAACATTATTAGTTGTAACACTACAGAAGATATTACCTCATTTAGAGTCAAAAGTAATACTAACTACAGGTTGTCATAATTCAGAAGTTTTAACTTCAGCATATTTGAAATTACCTCAGTTTAAGATTTCTCAATTTTCAGATTGAGCATTTTTCCATAACAATCTATCTTGCACAAATACTTCCTCTAAAGAATACAACGTTTGAGTTGTTGGTGTTTCATTAAGTCCAGTTCAATTATCTCAGCTTAAATTTACACCAGTAACAGCTCATTGCTCTTTAGCAATCATACGGAAAAAAGTATAACCATTGATATCAATCTTTTGCATATTTCCACTTAAATCGGGTTGTTCATCAGATAAATACACACCTTCCATCAATGGTGAAATTTTTCACTCTTGAGTTTCATCCAATACATTAGAGTTCTCTTGATATATAGTAGGTAATTCAGAAAGAGGAACCTTATCATATACTATATGAAAAACATTTTCAGATTGTTTAGATCCAGCGATAGCTTCAAATTTATCAGGATTTTTAAGTAAATCATCATATAAATTTTGGGCGAGAGTAGCTCTTTCAGCTTTTTCTTTTTCAGATCAAACGGAATCATTAGGTAACTTAAACTCAAGTTCTACTGTCTTTCAAACTGATTCCTTGGCTTGATCAAGGTCGGCTACTCATCAAAGTTCCACTACAATCTGAGTTTCGTTATCTAATTGTTGAGTATATGATTTATAATCACTCACTCATAATTTTGAAATTCTACGATCAATTTTTTCAGTGATAACTCCTTCTACTGTGTTCCTAATATCAGCTAATGCTTGAGAGTTTCCAGAATAAGCTTGTTCATATGCATCATAAGCGATTCTATATGTAAGCCTAGTACCTCCAGATACATCTAATCATTTCCTAAATTTAGTAACCCCATCCCAAGAAAGAGAAGGCTTATTCTTTGCTGTTTCAGCATCAAATATCCTTCAAAAGAAGAATACAATAATAACAGAAAGAAAAATTAAGCATCCATAAATTTTTCTACGTTTATTCCAGAATGATCTCATGAAAATTTACACAAAAAAATAAAATAAAAATCTATTCATAGATAATTTGACTATATATTTTTTTTGATAAAAAACAAGTAGAACAACAATTTATAAAACACAAGAAAACAGGTGTAGTATTTTTTACATAAAATATTTAAAAAATAGATTGACATTTAAAAAGATTTCATTAAGTTTTAATAGCTTTAAAGCAAGAACCCTTAAATTAGTTAAATTTATGAAGGAAGAAAGTATTCACGGTCCTGAAATTAAATTCAGTTCTATTTCTCCGCTAGAGCTGTGGAGAAAATTCGGTCTAGCTCAGCCAAATGACGAGCTTGTGAGTGGTGAAATTTTCTCTTTGGATTTTATGGATGATGAAAGCCGAAAAGCATTTGAGGCTTTTAGACATGATTGTCCTTGTCCAGTTTATGAATCTGAAGAAGAAAGTGGAGTTCGAATCGTGCCTAATCAGTGTGGGCTTGTACTGTACTCCCTTATGTACCTTAATGGTCATAGGGGGAAGAAGAAAAAGCTGTCCTCCACAAATCACATCTTCAAAGATGAATTGTGGTCTCGGGTAAGAAAAGAAGGGAAAAAATTTCAGATCCCTATTGAAGAGCAGGATCTCGATGATATCGCCTCTTTTCTCCAAGATGAAGGACTAGTTCGTACCGCAAAAGGTGCAATTCGGATCACCCAGCACTTTGCTGAAAGATTCCACCATGCTTATCATGGTTGGCTGACTTTCTAAGAGGGTTTCTAACTATTATTTAAAAAATCGGAGGAGTATCATCTTCCGATTTTTATTTTAAACTCAAATAATATTTTCTTTCATTTTCATTTAATTGTTCAATTGCATATCTTAACATAGTTCTAGGCATTTTACTAGAATATTTATCCAAAAAATCTCTCAATACTTTCTCATCTTTTTTTCAAACTTCTCTCAGTAGCCATCATACAGCTTTATGGATTAAATCGTGTTCATGAGTTAAAAGCATTTCAGAGATTTTTAGAGTATCATCAAATTCTCAATTTTTTACAAAAGCCATAGTTGAAACAATCGCAACTCTCTGCTTTCGCATATTCTTATCTTTAGCTAATTTGTACAATATTTGTCTGTCTTTATCCAAAAGATAATTTCACAAAATCTTATAACAAACCAAATCTACTAAATCTCGATTATTACAATATTCCAAATGTGATAAGTAAAAATCTACAATCTTTTTTTGTTCATCGTATAATTTTTTCTTCGTTACAAATTCATATTTATAGCACAAAATCAAGAGAGCAGTCATACGAACTTCATGATATTCAGATTTTAATAAATTTTCTATATCATCCAGATTACATTTCTCAAAATATTTTTTAGCAACAGTTCTTTCATCTGGAACAGGTATTCATAGAAATTTATCTCATTCTCAATATTCTCATTTTCAAGTTTTGAAAAATCTGGATAAAATTTTAGCTTTATCAGGATTTCTTAAATTTTCTAAATCTTCAACGACTTCTTTATACATAATTATTTTTTCTTTAAATTTATTATCACCATTTCACTTTGAGTTCAAAGTCTGAATGGTAATCACCATGTTCAGATTCACTGAGTTACGAATGCGGTCTTATCTCATAGCTTGTATTCTCAATATGCATAATCATTCATCCATTCTACCACTTTACGCATTCAGTAGAATTGTCCACGATGAGTATGTCATGCTACTTCTAAATCGATAGGGTAGTCCTGGAGTTTATCTAATCAAATTGGCTGATGAGTAACTAAGATATTAAATAAATCCTGATTATCATCAAATTCTACCTGATTCATTATTTGTTCTACAGAATTTCACCACAAACTTTTATCAATAATTCAAATCACTTGGATTCAAGCGATTTTTACACTTTCATTATTCAATATTCTTATACCAGATTTATCTGGAATGCTTTGAACAATGGTAGTATTTCACATAACATCATGATTTCATTCTACAGCAAAAATCGGAGTATCTTTTACAGATTTAAATGGTTTCAAAAAGTCAATATATCCATAATTTGGTTTATTCATCAAATCTCAGGCAATTATCACAAAATCAGGTTTTTCTTTTTCGATTGTTTTTATAATTTTCTTTACATGAAAATCTTGAGTGATATTTTCTGTATGGATATCACTTACTAATAAAATCTTTACATCATTTTCAATTTTATCTGTTTCAATATTCAGATTTTTTATTTTTGTATGTAATGCAAAATAAGTTCATAATCAGAAAATAAACACAATTATTCATACGATAATTCGAGGATTGATTTTATACCAAATATGGATGATATTTTCGATAAATAAGAAAATCATCAATAAAAATCCGAGCACAAAAATTCGTGAACCAATTGTTCATATTATGTCCATAATTTTACTATCTCATTGATACATGAAAGTTCACATTACTAGAATGGCTAGAATTATTGAAATAATTAAAGGAATTAATTTAGAATCATTTCAAAAAATTACAAAAAATCTCCATATCACATAAAAAAACATACATATACAGAATGGGATTAATACAAGTCAAAACATACGCATTAAAATAAGGAAATATAAAATTAAATTTTGAGATTATGGTCTTTACAGAGTTTATCTATAAAACTAAATATACGATCTGGATATATTATATAATGAAATTCTACATTATTTAAATCCGTTCTTCTTTCAATTATGTGTGCAATAGTTACATCTCAAAGTAATATTGCACTAAATTCATCATCAACAAAAGGATCTCAATCATGCATTTTCTCTCTAGTTGAGAGTACATAATCTTTTTTATTGTAATAAGCTAATCATAAGCGTCTAAAAATTTCTTCATCTCAAACTAAATTTTTAATAGAATTTAGAAAGGTTTCATAAAAATCAGAATGAAATTTTACAGAAACTTCAGAATCAAGAAATAAACGACCAGAAAACTCAAGTACTTTACCAGATTTGGATAGTAAAAATTCATCAAACTGTTCATAATTCTCAAAGAATTTATCTATTTTCTCATTTCATATTGCTTCAAAAACTTCATCTTCTTTTCAGACTTTTTTACCTTTTATCTTCCTATCAAGTTTTTCAAAATTTTCCATTATTATAAACATATACAAAAAACGAATTAATTATTAATAATTCGGCTATAAATGTCAAGAAAGATACATTACTCCAAGATAAATTTTCTCATTTCTTTTCTGATTTGTTTATAGTTTGGATATAAACTTTCTACTACTTTCCAAAATTTATCTGAATGATTTTTTTGTACTAAATGAGCACATTCATGAGCAGCTACATATTGAATATATTTCTGAGGTAAATGAATGAGCTGTAAATTTAAAACTATATCTTGTTTAGATGAGCATTGTCATCGGCGAGCTCTCATTTTTCTAATTCATAAAGATTTATAAGGTACTCATAATTGATCTGAAAATTTATCAACCCATTCTTTGGAATATTCCAAAAGAATTTCTTTCAGCTTTTTTTCTTTGGTAGCTTTGGAATAAGATTTATCATTATCAAAAAAATCTGACCAAGAAAGATGTTCTCAAAAAATAAGAAGTTCATCATCTGTAGTGGACTTTAGTTTTTCTTTTTTGGAATATCTTTGATATAGTTTTTCACCTCTCTGTAAAAACTCAGTCATGAATTTTTCGTTATTTTTGAGCCTAGTCGGAATAGTAAAAACTACTATACCATCACGATTGATTTTAGCATAGGCATTACGAGTGTTTTTATAGATTATTTCGTGAGGAAAGTCCATTCAAAAATCAGAATAAAATCTAAGATTAAAGTAAGATTTTATGGGAAAAATACAATATTTATTCAATTAAAATAAAAAGCCGACTTGAAAACAGCCGGCTCATTTATTAGTAGTTTTAAGAAATCCATTTGAATCCAAAGATGTTCATGCATTTATCGCTGGTAACACCCCAAGTTTTTTGAATAAAATAGTAGTATTTTTATCCAAATTTCCGCTTTTATTAGCATTTAATACGCATGATTTTACAGTGGAATCTTGTGAGGCACCAATAAGAATTGCGAGGGTTTCCTGCTGTGATGCATTCTTGTCAAAGAATCTTGACATAGTTTGTTCTGTGATGGAATACTCATGAAAGTCTACAATTTTCTTCGCATCGAGCTTAACCAGTTTTTGTGGGACAATACCCAATTTTCGAAGGATGATTTTAATTTCTCTGCATACTGGCAAGCTGCTCTCATCTAAAGAGCTCAGTCCATACCGCAGGTCCAGCTCATCACTCTGAAGTGCTAGAGCTAATAGATCTACAGTTTCAACTTGTGTTAATTTTCCATCATGGAATAATGCCAAAGTCATATCAGTATCCATAATTGTCTTTGTTCAGAAACCCTGTTCCCGGCTTTAATGATTATTAATTTTTATTTATATATAAAATATATATATATATTATACAAAATGTCAAGCAATTTTTAATCTACATTTTCTAACCTAAAACCCAGATTGTAAATCTAGCATTTTCTTATATTTTCAGTTCTTTCTAATTAATGATTGATGAGTTCAATCTTCAATAACTTTTCAATCTTCAAATAATAGTATTCTGTCAGCTGATTTTACTGTCTGTAATCTGTGAGCAACAATAATGACAGTTTTTCATTCAAAAAGATTATTCAAAGCTTGAGAAATTTCTTCTTCATTGAAACTATCCAATGCAGAAGTTGGCTCATCAAGAAGGATTATATCAGGATTTTTTAGCATAATTTTTGCGATAGCTAATCTTTGTTTTTGTCATCATGATAATCTAACTCATCTTTCTCAAATTTCTGTTTGAAGTCATTCTGCAAAATCGTAAATAAACTCACATTTTGCAGCTTTTATAACTTTTTTAAGTTTTGCATCTGTTGGTTGTTCTTTTAGAGCATAAACTAAATTATCATAAATAGTTCCATCAAAAACTGATGGATCTTGAGTTAAAAATCAGATATGAGAAAAATAATCATATACATTTACTTCGGAAATATTCTGTCCATCAACTAAGATTTCTCATTCATCTGGTGAAATATATCAAGCAATTAATTTAACCAATGTAGATTTTCACGAACCAGACTCTCACACGAGAGCAGTTTTTTTTCATCCATCAATGTTTAGAGAAAATTTGTCAAAAACATCAGATTTATTGTCGTAAGAAAATGATATATTATCGATTCTTATATCTCATTTCTTATATTTAAATGTTGATTCAGTGTATTTATTCTTCATATTAGGAATCTCATCAAAAGTATCCCAAAGTCTTTGTACAGCCGTAAATTCATTAGTAAACTCTTTATATAAGATAATTGAACTATCAAGTACTTTCTGGAAAAGTGTAGCTGAAGCTAAAAGTCACACAAATAATGATAAATCTCCTCAATATTTTACAATAGTCCATCAATAATAAAGGATAAATATATTAAGCATGAGTGAGAAAAAATTTCAAGTTCGATAAAGGAACCATCAAACTGTATTGATATGTAAATCACAATTTTTTATATCCTGCAATATTTTATCATCTTTTTGTATTTCAGTATTTTCTTGATTATTTTGGACTATTTCCATTTTAGACATAATCATTTTAACAAATTGCCTTGAATGTTCTCCGTTAATTATTTCTTTCTTTTTTCTCCATGATAATCATTTTTTGTTTAATGCTGTAACAATCAAAAATACAAATCAAAAGAGAAGGAAAAATATGACTATATATTTCCATCATCAGATTTGAAAAATTTGGTATAGAACAAAAAGCGAAAGAATTATCAAATCAGGTATCTTTTGAGTAAGCTTTTTAAATAATTCTCTCCAATTAGACATTCCAGTATCCATCACTTGTTGAATCCTTCAAGTTCCTAACTTCTCGACACTTGTATTATCTAATTTAAAAAATACTGGAAATACTTTCTTTTGAATCAGCCTTTTTGAATCGTGTCTTAAACTAGCCTCTGTTTGTCTGGTAAATCGGTTAAAAATAATAAACACAACTATTATAATGACATATATAATGATTAAGTTTTTTACTCATTCAGCATCATTATTTTGAATAAGAGTAGTAGCTCTTTTAAAGACTTCAACAGTCAGAATTGTAAAAAATGAGTAAAAACAACTCACAAAAACATTTTTTGTAAAAGTTCGAAGATTCCCTTTTAATGGAGAAAAAAATCTTTTAAATGTTCATTTAGTATTTTTTTCCTTTGCCATGTAGTGTAGAGAAATTTTAAACTAACTATAATTATAAAAATCACGCCAGTTTTTACAATTCTATTCTGAAAAATATGTCAAAAATGATTAGTTACACAGGTTTCTTCCAGTAAAACTCAACTTCATCAGCTCAATTATATAACTGCTTATGTGAGAAATATTTTGAATGAAACAACTTATTCATTCCTGGATAAGAAGAAATCACCCCACCATAACATTCTTTTAGATAATCAGCTAATTTCTTATAGAGTGGGGTTAAATTATCATTTGCATTCAGCCTTTTTCAATATGGTGGGTTGGTGATTAGCCAAAAATCTCATTCAAAAAGCATCAAACCTGACTGAAAATCTTGATGTTCAAAACTGATGCAGTCGCTTACTCATGCATTTTCAGCATTAATCTTTGCATACCCCAAAACTTTTTCATCTATATCACGAGCGACTATTTGATAATTGTTGTTAAATTCAGAATTCTTTGCATCTAAAAAAATTTCATTCCATATATTAAAATCAAAATTTTTGAATTGCTGAAATGCGAAATTTCTATGTTTTCATGGAGCGATATTTCTTGCAAGTAGAGCAGCTTCAATTGCGATAGTTCCAGAACCGCAGAATGGATCAATCAATGGTTTATTGAATTTCCATCATGAAAGCAGGATAATTGCAGCTGCTAAATTCTCTTTTAAAGGTGCTGGTCAAGTTTGAGTTCTCCATCAGCGTTGATGTAGTGAAGCTCATGAAGTATTTATACAAACTTTCAAATTGTTTCATGACATGAATAGGAAGACTTCCTGTGATTTTTCTGGATCAGTTTTCGTATCTTCCAAAATATTCAGAGAAGTCAGAATTGCTTTATGTGCCACTGAAACCAAAGATTTTTCAGACATTATTTGAGAATTTTTGCATGTTGCATGAAGAGAAAATTCAGAAGTCGGTACAAATAAAGTGTTCCAGTTTAAAGATAAAACAAAATCAAAAAGCTGATCAAAATTAGTGATACTTTCTTCTCACATTACAGCATAAACTTTATTTGCTATTCTTGACCGTAAATTGATGCGATAGATATCTTTCCATGTTCATTCACTCAAAACTGCAGTTGGGTGCGATTCTATCAGGGGTAAATTCAGCCTTTTAAGTTCTTTAGTTAGTAATGATGCACATCAGAAAGGGCAAGTAATTAATATTTGCATGGTTGGTTATATGTGTGTAAATTTGAGATTCCAATTAGAAAGAGAAAAGCTTCTATGGAGAAAAGAAACTATTTTTACTTTATTAACTACTTCATAGAAATAGTATGATTTACAACATTCATAAATATTGCCTTAATTTGAAGTCTATATTTCCCGCTGAATATACAACTATTACCGAATTTTTATCTAATTTTTCTATAATATTTTCTACTTCACTAAATTCTTTCAGATAAGTATTTCCACAATGTTTAGCAAAAGCATTTCCTAAATCTTCCACACTCTTTAAATGTAAATCTTTAAAAATCTCTTCATTTGCGAAATCCTCAATATTTTCTCTCGCTGCATAGATATCATAAATATAACTTTCATCATAGAGTTTCAAAGCATTAGGAAACTCATTCCATCCCACCAAAATTCTATGCATCTGATGTGGCTGGAATATGCAAATCAATTTTTTATCAGGAAATTTCTCTTTCAAAGCTTTATATCATAGCTCGATACTAGAAGCCACATGTCCATAATCACTAAAAATCTGAGCTCAATTCTCATGAATTTTCAAAAATTCCATTCTTCTCCAGATTCACTTAAAATCCCTCAAATATCCACGAATTTTGTCCTCTGCTATTAATTCTTCCATTCATTCATTTTTCATTAATCATTTCAAAAGTTCACAAACTAATGATGCATTAGCTTGCTGATGTTCTCACCATACGAAATGCATATCAAAAAGCTCTTTATTTACGATTTTTACTTTATTTTCATCCAGAATTTTTTTGCTATTCAAATCTCTCAAGCAGTAAACTTTATCTTTAGTTTTTGCGATCATTTCTAAGAAAGCTGATTCGTAATCGTCCCAATCTTTGAAATAATCTGTGTGCTCTAATTCCAGGCTTGTGATTATGGCTTCATCCAGATTCAGATTCAAAAAGTGACGTTGATACTCACAAGATTCCAATAAGAAATAATATTTTTTCACAAGTGAGTAATCCAATTTTCTTCAGGTGAAAATATAGTTAAAAATATTTTTCAATTCATCTTTGTGTTTCATATTTAGCATATAACTTTTTCCACCAAAATCAGGTACCAAAGCTCCAACTATTCAAATTCCAAAATTTGGCAGACAATGTGATGCTACATGAATTCACATAGCACTTGAACTGGATTTACCATTTGTTCCTGTAAATCAAATACTCTTGAAATATTTAGTCATTTCTCAGAGGAATTGGAAATAATCCCAAATTAGAAATGGTTTATGTTCAGTTTTTTTGAGTTCAAATGCTTTTAAAACTTCTGGACTTCATTTCGTCGCAGCAGAATAAATTACAGCATCATCAGGTTTTAGTTGATATTTTCAATGTTTGAAAATCTGGACTCATTTCTCCTGTAGTTGCTGCGTGATTTGAGATTCTTGTTCGTCTATTCATATTAAATTATGAAACCCTAAATCCCATAAAATTCACACTAAATTACTTAGTCATGATCCACCAGCTCACACGAAAACTATATTTCATTGCATATTGTTTTTTGGTTAGTTCATAATATAAAATCTGATTTTAATTTATTTTTTCTATGTATTAAAGCAAGAGAGTTTTATTTATGATATTTTTCTTTCAAAAACATTTACAAAAATAAATCTTGATTTTTAATATGCGTATCATTATAATTATATTGTGTTAAATAACATGTTAAACCCCCAAAATAACAAAATTATGGCAAAAAAAAGAAAAACCAATGGAGAGCAGCAAAAGCCACTCTATGAATGGGCAGAAGAACATCTATTTGCTGATGATGTGTCCCAGTTCTTGGGCTTTTGTAAGCTGGACATGTATGAACCCACGGATGTGGTACCATATCATGAGTTCCTTGTACTCAAGGAGAAGTTTGAGGCCTAATTCAGACCAATCAAAAGCTGGCATAGGATCTATGCTGGCTTTTTTTATTTTGCAGATTTTTAATATTTTTTGATAAAATGTGATAACTATATGCTATCGTTATTTTATTTATTTTGACTTGAAATAGACAAATCTTTGTCTATAAGGAATATCAGTCCAAAATACGAAATTTGGCTTAAGTTTTACATAAGTTATAGACAAAACATGACAAATTGACTCAAATTTTTCTTAGCATTCTATATTTTAGTTGGCCAACCTGCTCTACTTGGATGAATGTTAAGCAATACTAATTTATATAAGTTAGCATGATTAAATGCAGGAGTATTTATTATTTCTTGGATAATCTCAGCATTATGTAAATCAAGCAAATCTAATGTGGAAGATAGTACACCAAAATTAGTAGAAACATCTGAAAAGAAAATCTCTAGAATAGAAAATGATGATGGAGTGGTAGTTGCAGTAGAAAATAAAAAGGAGGTTGTACTTAAAAATTTAGATAATGAAAATCAGGCAAATCTTACAGAGTGATTAGTTAAAAATATTGAAGAATCTATGGGAGATGAAGCTGATGAAAAAGCAGATAAACCTATGAGAGAAAGTGTAAGTATCCCAAAGATAGTCCAACCAATTTCATGACATCAAACTTCTACAAAGAAAAAAAGTAAGGAACTAAAACGATGACAGCGATTAATATTATTAATTACTCTTGGAGTAGTTGCATTGGTTGCTTGAACTTTGGAAGAGTTTTTATGATGCCGATGATTTTCAATAGCATTATTTCTAGGATGGATGCTGTATTTGGTTACAGGAAAATTATTCGATGTAAACGGATTTTATAATGCAAAGAAATTAGTTACAAATCGAATATATATAATATTAATATTAGCATGAATCGGTTATGGAGTTTATTCAACACAAAATAACAATAATTCAATCTTGCCACCAGATTTTTCAGAAAAAGTTTCTTCTTATGTAAATGGTCTATTTAAATCTGATGATTCTGAAGATGAAAAATTAGATTATGTATTTGAATGAACAGGAGAGGTAATCCAAGATACTTGACTAGAAGATACATGAACAATAGAAAATGAATCATGAAACTTAGTAGATACAGCATGAGTAGTTGAAACAAATTCTTGAATTGCAGAAAATGTTGGATCAGAATCTGTTGTACAGCCTGAAGTTGCTGTTCAGGAAGAAAAAGTTTCACAGACAGAAGTTGAAGAACAACAGGCATTAGCACCCACTGTAGATGATCCTGAAAGAGAAGCTACTTGGTGAGAAGCCATAAAACATTTGCTTCAGTGATATAAATTATCCACAAAAACAGATAAATCTTTCACATATGTCGCTAAATCAAATGAGCTCTATCCATATTTCAAAACTGCACAAGAAAAAGCAATGATTTGAACAGATGTAAATCCAAATAAAAGAATTTCTTGTGAAACATACATGTCATTAAAATGAATATTAGAGTGATGGAGCGTAAATATATATGACAGAAGTCAGACTAGAGTTATTTATTGGAACAAAGCAAACGAACTTGGTAAAACAAATTGATGTGGAAGGTGAGGATTTGTTAAAGTAAAAAATTTATAAGAATAAATATTTAGAAAATACTAAAAAATCCTCCATAGCGGAGGATTTTTTTATTTTGAAAGTTTTTCGATTTCCTTTTTTTGTCACCAAATCCTGAAAATATTTCCAAGTAAACTTGCAACTGTCATTGGTCACACTCATCATGGAACGGGAGTAATTGCATAAACTTTATCTTTCACTTTTTCAAAATCTATATCACCAGTAGATTTTCCATCCAAAAATCAATATCATACATCAATTAAAATCTGATTTTTATCTTTATTTACAAATCTATCATCGATTAAATGTAAAGCTCATGTACATGAAATGATTACATCAGATTTTTTAGTTTGATCTATTATTTCATTTAGAGTATTTTTGATATCAAAAGTGTGCACTTCTGCTCATTTCAGATCCAAATATCTACTAATCGGACGTCAAACTATATCACTTTGTCATATTACAGATATTACTTTTCATCCAAAATCTCATAAATCATAGGTATTCCATAGTGAAATTACAGCTTGTGGGGTCGCTGGCAAAAACTCAATCTCTCATTTAAAAGCTCGTTCTTGTAGTTTATCTCAGAGTCAATCCATATCTTTTAGGGGAGTGATTGAGTTACAAATTTCTCTTTGATAAGGTTTTAATTCTTCAGTCAAAGGCAATTGGCAAATTATTCCCACACAACGTTCATCATCGTTCAAAATTTCCACTAATCCAATTACTTCATCTTTATTTGAATATTCTTTTTTTTGAAATTTTACTAAATCTGGATATTCTTCTTCAAATCAAACTTCTCATTGACCAAAAATTAAGCAATCAAATCAAATTTCTTGTGCATATTTTTTCTTAAGATTTACATAAACCTGAGATGGATTACTTTTACCAAAAAATAGTACAGCTACAAATTTTTTTTCATCTCAAAAATATTGAGTTCTTAGTTCTCTATATGTATCTTTTAATAGTTCAGATTTTTCTTTTCATTTAACAAGCAACATGCATCTATAATTTATTTTTAAACAATTACCAGAAAACAAGTATAAAAAAAATTCAATTTAAAGCAATAAAAATTCTGAAATAAAAAACTCCACATTGTGGAGTTACATCATAAATTTTCACAATATTATTCTACAAATCTCGCTTGAGAACTATCTAGTAGAGGATTATACATGCGGAATAATAATGATACAACATCGGCAGTATCTAAACGTTCAGCAGACATTCATAAATCATTTAGTCATGCAATCAGTACATTTTCTCTAGTCTGAATATT
Organism: uncultured bacterium; assembly: GCA_946408385.1. GTDB lineage: Bacteria > Patescibacteriota > Gracilibacteria > Absconditabacterales > Absconditicoccaceae > UBA3291. Next base: position 29,924 of record CAMJSB010000006.1, read on the forward strand.
TTGTTCACATTTAATAAATGTTCTATATCTTTCTACGATTGTTTCCACATTATCTTTCGCATTTAGTATGTTCAAAAATTTATCCCATCGAGATCTATTGATTTGTTCAGCATCTCTCTCATCCCAGTAGTAAGGAATTACAACATAAAATTCTTTCACATAAATTAATCATTGTTGATTGTCTATTCATTCAAGAAAAGTCACATAGTTGTTTCATTGATTTTTAAGAGCAGGATTATCTATTTCTTTTAAATTATTTTTAAGGTATCATAAATATTCAGTTAAATCCAAATAAGTGTTACGAATTAAAATCTGTATAGGAAAAGATAGTCAGTTTAAAAATCTCTTATATTGTTCTAAAATTATTTGTTGCTCATCGTAATTCTTTAGGTCTAAATTTAATCATTCTACCTTTAGAATAGAACGTAAACCTCCATCTTTAAGAATAACAATTCCGTTTTTTACTTCAGAAATTGGGAGCATGGTTTCCGTATTGAACAGATTGTCTGTTTTTCACTTTTTCACTTTTGATTTGTCAAAATCTAATATCCCCATTGTGATTAAATAGTAAAATAAATCTGATTATCTATTTGATCGTTTAAAATTGAAACATTCATGTTCGGTATTTCATTTTCTTTATCTTTCCATAAACTTTGATATAATCGGAATATAAAGCTTACAATAAGCCAAGCTAATCAAATAACAACTAAAGCAATGAAAATTCCAACCAATTTTCATTTTGCTTTTTTAATCATTTCATCATTTCCAGAGAATATAGCCATATAACATGTATAAATTAATATAACTAATGCAATGAAAGATGTTAAACTTAATGCCATATTTAATATAGCTTTTGCATAGTCCATAAATTTTAAATCCTTATTTGTATCGGTGTCCAAACCAAATACACCTAAAAGTCTTCTAATTATTGTTTGTTCTCATCATTTTTCTTTATCTTCTTTCACACTTGTACAATTTCATAAATCTGTATTTTCATCACAAGTTAACGAATCAACGGCTTCATTTCCATATGGAAAATCACTCTCTAATAGGCCAATTTTTCACTGTCATAAACAAAAAGAATTAAACAAAATGCTAGCTAGAAGAGTAAATATCGTAAATCTTGAAATTTTTTTTGCCATGTTATCCTCTATCAAATAAAATTTTTATTTAGCTCAAGTAATGTTATTTATAAACCAAATCATCGCACTGATTATCATCCAAGATAAACCAATTCATGCGATAGCAATAGCAGCTGTCTTAATTCAACTTTTGCCTTTCGATGTGTTTTTGTCATCTGATCAAGCCGATAATATCAAAAATCCACAGTATAATACATAAATTAAAACAACAAACATCAACATTCCCAATGTCCAGTTTATGATAACTTGTATCAATGCCAAAGTATATCATAATCTAGTTTCATAATTAGTAGCTTGAGGAAAGTGTAGTATTCAAATACTCTTGTTTCATATATTTGTACTTCACTGTCATATAGAATCATCGTTAGAAATATCATCTCTACCCATTTTTGGATTAGATGATCTTTCTTGATTTAAAGATGATGGCTGACCGGGTGTAGCAAGTCATGCTTGTAAATAAAACGAAGGAATAATACTAAAACTTATGAAAATCCCGAGTAAAAATAATCACATCTTTCTAATAAATTTTTGCATTGAGTTGTGTTTATACATAAAACAACATAACTAATTATATACAGAATAAATTTAAATGCAAATTTTAGTCAGTAAATTTTAGTGATAAATTTTTGCCTTGAAAGTTAGATTTTTTTCTCTATTCTTAAAATACTTTACTTCATTCTCCGATTATGGAAGATTTAAAGAGCTTTCAGGAATTCTTTGACTATAAACCATGTAATGAGGAGAATCCAATTGATATTTTGGATAATATTTTACGTAAAGCTAGAAAATATCTCAAACCTGAAGAAATTGATGAAATAATTAGAACTTATGAATTCACTCGTGAAGCTCATAAATGAGTTTATCGTAAATCATGAGAACCATATATAATTCATCCACTTAGAGCGACAGAATTTCTGATGGAGATTAATCCAGATGTAGTTTCTATTCAATCTTGTATTTTGCATGATGTTATCGAAGATACAGATTATACTTATGAAGATATAGAGAAATTGTTCTGAAAGGAAATTGCAGATATCTGTGAATGATTGGTGAAAGTGTCTAAAGTTAGATATAAATGAGAAGAGCGTGATTTGGAAACTATCAAAAAAACGTTTCTTGCAATGGCCAAAGATTTACGTGTAATATTTGTGAAATTTGCAGATCGTATTCACAATATTCAGACTTTGCAGTATCATCCAGAAGAATCAAAAAGAGTGAAAATTGCTACAGAAACTCTTAAGATTTATGCACCTCTTGCTAAAAGACTTTGACTATATAATTATCAATTATACCTTGAAAATGGATCATTTCGTGTGCTCTATCCAGACAAATTTGAAGAAATTATGTGATACCTTACTAAGCAATTTCAAGATGGTTCAAAATTCTTAAATAAATGAATAAAAAATCTAACTGAGATTCTCAAAAAAGAGTGAATTGAAGATTTTAAAGTACTTTGAAGAATTAAAAGTCCATTCAGAATTTTTGAGAAAATGGACAAAAAATATCATACGGAAGATGTAAGTAGGATTATGGATTTGCTTGCATTTCGTGTAGTGACAGAAACAGTGACAGATTGTTATATGATTCTCTGAATTATTCATAAATATTATACTCCACTCATCAAAAAAATTAAAGATTATATTGCTATTCCAAAATTTAACTGATATAAAAGTATTCATACTACAATACTTTGAATGTTTCGTTTTCCAGTGGAGATACAAATCAGGACAAAAAAAATGGATGAAGTAGCAGAATATTGAGTGGCTGCTCATTTTGCTTATGCAGAAAGTAATGCAAGCGTAGTTGCTTCATCTCAGCAATGACAATGGATTCAGCGTTTACAGCAAATCGTTTCAGACTACCAATTGTCAGATGATAAGGAGAAGTTTAAAGATTCTTTGAATATAGAAATTCTCGATAAAACAATTTTTGTTTATACACCAAAATGAGATATTAAAGAATTACCAGCATGATCTTCAGTATTAGATTTTGCGTTTAGTGTCCATTCAGATATTTGACTTAGATTCAAAAATGCCATAGTTAACGGTCAGATAAGGCCTCTTTCATATATTGTTAGGACTTGAGATATTATCAAAATTAATACATTCAAAAATCGTTATTCTGCAGTAAAGCATTGGATTGATTATTTACACACACCATCTGCACGTGGACAGTTGATAAAATATGTTCGTACGCAGGAGAGGGAGGCTCGTTTGGATGAAGCTATTGATGGGTTGAATCAATATCTCAAAAATTTATGATTGCCATTGTTTCGTTCAGATTCGGATTTAATTCAAAAATTATGAGAACCACTTGAAGTGGAGAGAAGATTATTACAAGTTTTGGACAAACAGGAAACTTATGGATGATTAGTTCGTGCCGCATATCCAGATTTGAAAAAAGAAACACAATGAAAAACTCTGATTACAGATGCGACAGTTTTGCAAAGAGAATTGAAGTCAGAAATTACTTCAGCGATTTCATGAGATGTAAAATCTTCGGATGTGATAGTCGATAATGATAAATTACTTCATTGTGTGTTTTGCCCTGAATGTAAACCATCTCTTTGAAATAAGATTATTGCAAAATCCGGTCGTGAATGAATAAAAATTCATACACTGAGATGTAAAGCATTGAAAACGTTATCTTATTCATCATTATTAGAAGCTCATCGAAAGGAGAGTGAAAAGCCTACAAATTACACATTACATATCAAACTAAAGTTTTCGCAAAAGAAAATGAGTATTATCGATATAATTGCTCTATTCTCTACATTTTCTATCCCAATTTTTAAGTTTGAACTTGAAAAACTTGAGTGAAAAATGACAATGGCGACTATTGAATGAGATATTTCAAATCCAGCAAAAATCTGATTTCTATTGGAAGGAATTCGTCAAAATAATTCATGAATTGAAATCGTAAGTAAAGATTTGAAATAAACTTAACTTGAATATTCTGTGAGAAAACCTATAATATCTTCAGATTTATATTCTTAATTTTTAAAATTATGGTAAGCTTGAAAGATCTCTGACAGTACAAAGAAATGTTTACGAAATATAAGCAGTTAGATAAAAAATTAAAAAGTTTGATTATTAGAGCTAAAGAATGAAAATACATGGAAGATTGAGAAGAAAAAGATCAAGTAGTTATCGATATTTCATGAGAGATGAAATTGAAAGATTTACATATTAATGATGAATCTTTACTTAATCCTGATAGAAAATCAGATTTAGAAAATTTATTAATTGCAGCTATTCAAAAAGCTCAAACTAAAGCTCAGGAAGTAGTGGCAGAACAAACTAAAGAAATTCTTTGAGTAGATACAAACGACTTAGCTGGAATGATGAGTGGATGACTGCCAGGACTATGATAAGATAGAAAATTTATATTAATTATATTAGTTCGACATCTCTTTCTTTATCTCATGATTTTTTGATATAAAGAGTTTTTGTTCATTCAAGATTTAATTTTTCAGCCCACTTTGGCCATTCTATCAAAACATATTCATATTCATTAATCAAATCCATAATTCATTTTTCTATCAAATCTTCAAATGTTTCAAGTCTATACATATCAATATGTAATAATTTATCATCATATACATTTACATAAGTATAGGTAGGAGACTGAACTTTTTTAGGATCAATTCAAAGTCATTCAGCAAATCATTTTGTGAAAGTAGTTTTTCCACTTCATAAATTTCCAACTAAAAAAAGAACAGATTCTGATTTAGATAATTCTATTCATAATTGATGCATCTCGGCAGGAGAGTGAATTACTTTTTTCATATCACTTTAACAATAAAAGATACCAATACATAATTATAAAAAAGAAGCATTAAAATTCAAATAAAAAATCACTAGAATTTAAAAATCTTTATTATATATTTTACTCAGATTTAAATTTTAAAATTCTATATATGAAAGAAGTGGAAAATGTAGTTATAATATGATGATGACCAGCAGGGCATACTGCTGCAATTTATACAGCTAGAGCATGACTAAATCCTGTAATGTATGAATGATTTATGGCGTGATGAATGCCTCCGGGAGGGCAGTTAACTACAACTACAACTGTAGAAAATTTTCCATGATTCCCTAATGGGATATGATGATTAGAACTGATGACTCAAATGAAACAGCAGAGTGAAAAACAATGAGCAAAAATTCTGATGAAAACAGTCGAACGTGTAGATCTTTCTTCTCAGCCATTCAAATTGTATACATGAGATGAAGAAATATTGGCAAAGACTGTGATTATAGCTACTTGAGCGACTGCGAAAAGACTCAGGATCCCATGAGAAAATCAGTTCCGACAGCGTGGAATTTCTGCTTGTGCAGTTTGTGATGGAGGATTGCCAATTTATCGTAATCAAAGAATCGTTGTGATCGGATGATGAGATGTAGCATGTGAAGAAGCTATTTACTTAACTAATTTTGCCAGTGAAGTAATTATGTTAGTTAGAAGAGATGTACTTCGTGCTAGCAAAGCTATGCAAGAAAAAGTTTTCAAGAATGATAAAATCAAAATAATGTGGCATACTGAGGCTGTTTCATGTCATTGAGATAAAAATCTGGAATGACTTACAGTGGTTAATAATCAATCCAAAGAAGAATCAGAAATTGAATGTCGTGGACTTTTTTATGCGATAGGACACCAGCCAAATACAGAATTCTTAAATTGACAATTAGATATGGATGAGACTTGATATATTATCACGCATGACTGAGTAAAAACATCAGTCCCATGAGTATTTGTAGCAGGAGATGTACAAGATAAAGTTTATCGTCAAGCAATTACTTCAGCATGAACATGATGTATGGCAGCATTAGAAGCTGAAAGATTTATCAACGATATGGAATAAATTAATACTTATTCCAAATATGACAAAAAAGCTGATTTCGGTCAGTTTTTTTTGCATTTTTTTAGGTTTTTGAGTATAATTGTAACAGGTTTTACATTATTATATCATCAATGACACCAGAACAGAGAAAATTGGAAGAAGAACAAATTAAAAACAATTTTTCTGAATTACAAAAAAAATTAGAAGATTTAAGAAATGAGGTTCAAACAGAAACAGATAATTCAAAAAAACAAGAAAAAGGTGATGAAATCCAAAAACTAGAAAAAGAATTATCTGAAATGAAGTCATTGATAGATACACTATCTTCACTACAAGAAGAAGATTTGCAATCTCTAAAAACAAAACTCGAATCTACTAAAAAAGCATATCAGGAATATAGATGAGAAGTCGCAGATTTACAAAACGAAAAGGCATCAACACCTACTACATGTGAATTATTAAAAAATTCTGAAACTTACAACAGATTATTAAATATCATTTCATCAAATTCAGATAAATTTAAAAATTTGCCGTGAGAAACGGCCGAAAAGAAATTAGAGTATATTTTTGAAAAAGCTCGTAGCAACATAGTTCTATTTATGAAAAATAAACTATGAAAATCAGAAAATATAGAAAAAGTGATAAATAATACAATTGTTCCAGCATTTGAGTGGAGTTTAATGGAGATGCTCCGCGATCAATGAAATGAAACAAATATTAGTATGTTGAAATGAATAGATAAAATTTCTTGGGAAGGCAAAAGTCCATTGAAAAGTTTTAATAATTTACTTGAATGAGTATGAAATTTTGCAAAAAATACTACATGATCTTATAATAAATTTAGTCAGTGGATTAATGCTGTAGATTATTTATCGGTGCATAACGGAATTCTTCATAATCCAAATAAATCACAAGTTCTGAGTAACCCTTTGGAATTTCAAAAATATATGAATGATGCAAGGTTTGCAGCCGAATGATATTCTCCATATGCAACTATATCTGACAATATATTTAGAATAAATGAAAATCAGACTTTTGATTTTGGTGTGTCTTTACAAGAAAAACAAGAAGTTTTACAAAAGATTTGAAATATTCAAGTGGCAGACAATCCAAAAACTACAGCATTAATTGCTAAGATATTGGATAAACCTGAGAAACTTTTACAAAAAACAGAAGATTTGCAAAAAACGGCAAATGGTTTGCTAAATTGAGTTAATACAATAAACTCAGTTACAAAAATGTTTTGAATAGATCTTTTGTGAGAGTCTTCTAAAGCACCAGAAGAGAGGTGATTGTTATATAAGATAATGGATTTTGTGTGTAAATTTATATGAATTACATGATGATTAGAATGAGTAGTAAAAAAATGGCGTTTGGATAGACTTAACTTCACGGATGAAAAAAATGAAAATATACGTCATATCTTAAAAAAATACCAGGAATTAGCCTGAAATTGAACTAATGTGTCGATTTGAGATGTTAATTCATGTATTGCAACTTTGGCAGATTTTGCTGTTACAGATTTAGATAAAAGTTCTGCAACTAAATGAGATCAGCTACGTGATGTAATGGCAGATAGCCTTGATATTAATCTTATTTCTCCTCAGGTAGTTCAGCAAACTTTATGAAATGAGTATCTAAAGAAGGAGATTGTTACGGAAAATGGAAGTCAACAGGAAAAAATATTTGTTGATGCAGATAAAATTAAGTATGAGCATAAAGAAAAAGAATTAACACATAAACATATTCAAAATATGAAAACTCATCTAGAAAGTAATTTTGATAATTTAAAAGATTTTTATGCTAATATTAAGAGTACAGATGATATCGTTTTATGCATTACGGCATCGCTATACGCAGATAAAGATGATATAATTGAATGAGTGAAAGCAAAAGTGTTTTTACCAGAAAATTATGGTGTAGTTTATTGATTAGCATCAAATTGATGATGAAATAGCTGATTAGATAGGAGAGATAATTCATGAGATAATTCATGAAAAGAAAATTTAGATTCAGTTGAATCTTCAGATAAACAAAAAGTTTCTGAACAATGGATTTATAATAAAGCTATAGAATATGGAATTACAAATAAGTCTCAAATTGCTTATGTCCTTTCTACTATAAAATGAGAAAGCTGATTTAAAAATCAAAAAGAAATTTGATGAGAAAACAAAAAATATTGAAAAGTTGATTCATCTACATGAAAAGCATACTATGGTAGATGATTTATTCAAATTACGCATAAAGCAAACTATCAAAAATATACTCAAATAATTCAATCCTCATGAAAAGATTTTAAAGATAATAATTGAAATACTATTAAGTGAAATGAAATTGATTTAGTAAAGAACCCAGATATAATATTAGAAAGTAATGATTTGGCTGTTTTTATTGCAATGGATTGGATGAAAAATTGATGACCAAATCGTCAAGAAAGTAAAAAATTAGATCATTATATTAATGACAACAAACAAGATTTTTATAATGCTAGAAGTATTATTAATTGAATGTCGAGTAATCCTAAATGATACGAAGAGATGGCTAAATCATATCTAAATAAATTATGAAACAATACAATTAAGGACGAAATAGCATAGATTAAAAACAAAAATATAAATAAAAAATAAAAAACTGATTTTTACAACCAGTTTTTATAAAAAACAGTTTAGTTTAAATATTAAGCGAATAATTTTACGGCTAGATTTACAATGATATAGGCTAGCAAGCAAATAACAATTCATATTATAGATCATTTTAGTCAATTCATAGCTTTTCCTGATTGCTGTTTATCACCTTGAGCTGTAATTAACTGAAATCCATTATAAACCATAAATAAAAAACAACATAATCATACAATAAACCATAAATATTCATTTACCAAAGATATTATGTCCAAAATTGAACGATTACCTTCAACCTGAGTCCAGCTATGATTAGCAGTATCTTTAGTCCTCTTAAATGTTCGTGTAGTTACTGCATAAACGTTGGGTATACACCCAATTATTGAAATTATTCAAACACTTATTATTCTTTTAATTTTGGACATTATTATATTGATCTATAGATAAAGAATCTTGTGTTCAGTCAGGGAATTCACATTTATATGTTATTATTCATATACTACTAATATCTTTGATGTAGTTTCATGACATTGCTTCACAATTTTTTTTCATTTCTTCCTCAATAGTATCGTTTGCTTGTGCATTATCCTCTGTATCTTTATCATTTGGATGCCTTAAATCGTGCCATTCTTTATGTATCTCACTTCGCACCTCATGTCGTGCCATTTTCTTTCATTTAAGAATATTGTTGTCAGTTTCATTATCAGAATTTTCAATCAATTCTTTATCGATAGTAGTCGGTATAGACTGAATTAGATTGATTATAACTACGCTAAACAATGATACTAATATTCAAACAATAACCAATAATACATTTTTCATCAGATTCTTCCCATCTTCTCATTTTCAAGTTTTTATAATATATGATAATCCATTGTACAATATCATAGTTACCGATAAAGCAATTGTTAATATCAGTAGTAATTTAGTTACTCTTACAATTATTGATGGAGATCTCTGAAGTCATCTATCTGATCAACCAATGCTAGCTTCATATCATCACTTTATCACTTTATTTCATACAGATTGAGCATTTTCCCCTAAGTCAATTATAGTACTATTGTCACCATTGTCAGTTGGATTAAAAATTTGTCTTAGTAAATCACTAGCCGCGTATGATCTTCATCAAAACAAGAACAATAATAACAAAAACAATCACGATAAATATAAAATTCAAAATTTTATTTTAACAAACCGAGTTGTCATATGACTAAATCTGATCAAGTAAAGCATCTGCTTCTACTTCTTCTTGTTGACGAGAAGCTGATTCAGTATCTCTAATCTTATCCTGTTGTTGCTGATATGCTCCAGAAGCATAGGTTTCTTCGTACTTTTTTCTAATTTCATCTTGTTTTGCTTGATATTTGGCTTCAATCTCAGCGAGTTTTTCTTTCTCTCTAGTTAAAATATCTCTTAGCTTATCAATTTGTTCTTGATTCATTAGGGAATACAAATCAAACCAACTTTGTTTTTCTTTTTGTTCGCTAATAGATTTACTTTCCAGTACGAGTACTACCAAATCTGAATTGAATTCAAGCATATCAGCAGGGATATCAAAATTTGGAGCGATTCCCCATAAACGTTCTGGTAAAAATTCTTTAATATTTTCTTCAGTTACCATGTTTTATAAAGTATATAAATAAAATTTATTTTTTTTATTTGCTAGAGTTCTATAACTTTTTTAATATATCATCAGCTTCTATTTCTTCCTTTTTATGATATTTATTAGATTTTTCATTAACAATTCACGTCTTTTTCATATTTTTTATCATTTCTTCTATTTGTCTTTTTGTCATTTTTTTGGGTCTTCATCATCACCCATGATATCATTCTCGCATCGTATAAATGTGTTATAGATTTAAACTTGAGGAGTTGCTTTGCTATTTAATAGCCGTTCTACATCTTCCTGATTTATAATATCTCTTTCTAGTAATTTTTTAGCATACTGTCTCATTGAAATCATTCCATTTTGCGTTGAAGTTTCTATAATATTTTGCATTTGATCGACTTCTCTTTTCTTAAGATTATTCTTTACTGCATTACTATTCAACATAAGTTCAAACACTCAAATTCTTCATTGTCCATCTTTTGTTTTCACTAAAGTTTGAGACATGATTCCCACCAAACAGTCGGCCATTCTTTCCAATATTGAATTTTGCATATCGCTAGGATAGAAAGATAGATATCTATTTATTGTATGAGTGGCAGAATTTGTATGCAATGTTGAGAATACAAGATGTCCTGTTTCTGCAAGATTTAAAACAGCCTCAGCAGTTTCACTATTCCTAATTTCTCATACAAAGATAACATCAGGATCTTCTCTGAGAGTAGAAGTAATAGCAGCTCAAAATGATCGTGTATCATGACCAATTTCTCTTTGGGATACTAGAGACTTTTGGGGCTTGAATACATATTCAATTGGATCTTCAATTGTTATGATTTTATAAGGTTTTTCTTTATTCAAAATTTCAAGCATTGCAACAATTGATGTAGATTTTCATCATCAAGTAGGTCCAGTAACAAGGAATAGTCATTTAGGAGAAGTTAATACATTCTTTTTGATGGAGTCAGATATGTTTTGAAACATAATTCATTCCAGCTGTCTAGGAGTACTATTAATTTTTCTCATAACAACATTAATCCTTCATGTGCTTAGATATGCATTAACTCTATATGCAGTATCATCTTTTGCAACATATGCAAAATCAGCTTCTTTATCTACCAGAAATTTATCATATCTCTGAGGATTGTTTTTGAAGAGTTGCTTAAGTAAAATCTCCATGTTTTCATCTCAGATTTTTCATAAATCTTCTTTTCTAACAATTTCACCATTCAATCTATAGGCAATACATTCACCTGCAGAAAGATGTAAATCTGAAATGTTTTGATTGTTTGCAATGAGCTTTAAAATTGACTCAATGTCTAATCAAATTCCTTGCATGATTACTGAAATAATGAATAAATCGTGAAATAATCACTTACCTTATTATATTCAAAAATTTTTCTCTGTCAAAATTTTTGGGACTTTTTTTAATGGAATTTTTAAAATTAATATTATCTACAAAATTTATTGAATTTAGAATAAAAACTTTTATACTGAACAATACACAGAAAATATGCAGAACAAAGAGCTATTGAAATAATCAGAGGATATAATTACATTTTATAATGTAAGATTTGATAAATCTTATGATATTTAAGAAGATTAATAAAAAAATAAAATCTATATTCTTATGAATTAAAAATAAAATAAAAAATAGTCCGTTATATTGAAGAACGTTGATTATACTTTTGTTGTTGGCGTTAATAATAAAATGAGTTATAATATATTTTTCTTATGAAAATTTAAATCCACGAGAAAATGTAATATCTTATTTAGCAAGTGATATTCCAATAATATTCCTTTCACATTTATTGATAATAATCAATTATTGGATAAAAAGTCGTGTATTTAGATTGATAAACGATACTATCGTTTTTGCTGTTCTATTGCTGTATATAATAGATATGTTTACTATATTAACATTTCACAGTAGAGTGGCATTAGTCGACATATTTATGTTGTGAAGTAGTGGATCTTCGTGATTTGATTGAATAATAGGGAAATGGTTACTCATTTTTATAACCGTATCTTTTTTTACATTCTTTTTGGTGCAATCTAAAACGAAAATTTTCAAAAAATCAGGCAAGAATATGATTGTATCATTTTCTATCTTCACTTTTATTTATGCCTTATTCTATGCAGTAATTTTTATTTCAAATATTGATTTAAATTATGTAAAAGATATTATTTCACTGAATATTCAAAATTTTCAACATGATGATATGGAGTCGAACGATGCAGAAGAGATAAATAGTGATGATAATTGATATAAAGTTGAAAAAATACGTGGTGAGTGAAAAGATTTAAACATTATATTAGTTTTTGCAGAATCAATTTCTGCCATAGATTCGGCGAATGCTGGTTGAAATAATAAAATGCCACGGTTTGATAGGATTCAAGATGAATGAATTAATTTCACACAATTTATTACAAATTGAACCACATCAGATACTGCTCATATATCTACGTTATTGTGAGTTATGCCTTTGAGAAATATAAGAGTAGGGAATAGTCCGTATAGTGGTTATAAATTAAAAATGAAAGCTTTGCCAGATTATCTTAATTCTCAGTGATATATGACTACATTCATTAGTACGGCAAGTTTAAATTTTTTGAAGCAAAGAGATTTTCTTTCATGAGCATGATTTCAAAAAATAATTTGAGAAGAAGAATTTGCGGGTAGTGAAATATATACTTTTGATTCCGCTCCAGATAGAGATTTATATGATAGAGTTTTGCAAGAGGTACAGATTCAAACATGAAAATATTTTATTGGATTGCAGACAATATCATTTCATAAGCCATATAATACTCCACTGTGAAAGACGGAAGATCTTGCGTTGAGATATTCTGATGAAGAATTGTTTAGATTTTATCAATGACTTCAAAAAATCTGATTTTTTGATAATTGAATATTAGTTATTGTATGAGATCATAGGAAGATGAATGCTGTAGAAGAGTGAGAATCAGAAAGATTTGGCCCTAATCGATATACAAGAGCCGTTGCAACAGTGGTGTGATCTTGAATTGTCCCATGAACGGTAAATTCTAATATAATTCAGCATACAGATTTTTATAATTCTCTAAAAAGACTAGTTTGAAATGGATATGTTGATGTAGATAGTGTATATAATGATATTTTTACTCAACAAACAAATAGGAATCGATGAATTACAAATTCTTCGGTTTATGTAGAGAATTGATATACGATTTCTACTCTTAGTTGAGATGCTTTATTATTTAAGAACTTATCTAATTTACCGGTGAATAATGATCCAATGTATGGTTATTTTTCATCGTATGCATCATTTGAATTTTGAGATGAAGAAGGGGTAACGAATCCAAATCCTATGAAATTTATATGACATAGATGAGCTATTGAGAATTCACCAGAAAACACACTAGAATCATTTTTAGCGGCAAAAGAATTATGAGCAGATTGAATAGAGTTTGATGTGTCTTACACAAAAGATCATAAAAATGTCGTGGTTCATTGAGAAACTCTTTATGCATCAAATTGTAAGAATAGAAAAATTTGAAATTTAAAGCTTGATCGAATTCAAAAGAATTGTACAATCAAAAATTGAGAAAAATATAAGGAATTACAAAAGATGTTAGAAGTTATTGATTGATTGTTTGATTATTATTTTCTTGAAATAAAAGTTTACGATGAAAAACTATGAGCAGAGCAAGCTTTAGATGCAATTCAGACTGTGAAAGACTTAAATATGCAAGATAGAGTAATATTTATCAGCTATTCAGATGCTGCAAGAGAAGTGCTAAATTCTGATCCGGATATAATATTTTGATGGGATACTTTTGATGTAAATGATTTAGATTTTATATGAGAAAATAATAGCAAATATTTCTTAGCTCCATATGAATCTCTTACTCCAGAGGTAGTTCAAAGAGCTAAAAGCTTATGAAAAGAAGTAGTAACATATACTGTAAATGACACATGAGATTTTCAAGCAATGAAAGATTTATGAGTTCATATTATAATGTCAGATAGGGTAGATCAAATTAAAGAATATAATAGTATTAGGCATTACCCAGTTCCACACAATTTTGAAAAACTAAATCTAAAAAAATCCTCAAAAATAGATTTTGAGGATTTATAAATTAATAAATTCAAATTATTTTACAATCTTTCTAGCTTCTAGATAATATCTTTTTTCATCAGCTTCTCACATTGAGAAAGTTTTTCTAGGTAGAGCTCAATCCACTACTACAGTTTTGAAGAAATCTGATTTATTCATAATGGGGAATAATATTCCAAAATTTCCATCTTCTTTTCAGAGTCTTTCTACTACATCATCTCCATGTATATAATCAATTCTTGAATCAGTATGATCTTTTAGATATTGATCCAAAAATGCTTGCATATTTCCAACCTCCAAATTTAATTTTGGATTTACGATTCCAAGTAGATAATAACTAGATTTTGACATTCATCGACAGTAATGTGTATTTCAATCAGATTTTTTCATATTCTGCATTAATTCTTCTTTACTCGAATATTCTTCCACTTTCAAATCAGAACCAATACTTCTGAAAAATCTTCACATTTCATCTACGAAACTATTTTCTTCTACGTTAAATAATACACGATGAATAGGCTCAAAAATAATTCACTCATCATGTACATTATTTATTTCAACCAGAGCAAATCTAGCAGGATCGTTTAGTTGCTCTTCAGGAGTAAGAGTTTTTTTCTTTTCTTCCCAGATAGCTTTAGCAGTAGCAAAAGAGTGATTTCCATCTCACATTGCGAAAAGTAAAACTCATAAATTTTCAGTTAATCCATATTTTTCTTTGAAACTTTCAGGATTATTTAATCTTTTTAATCAATTTACAATCTGCATAATTGTTTCTTCATCAGAAATTTTCCATCATTTTATATGACCACCATTCATCATCAAATCAAAATCATAAAGTAGATTTTCATCTTTTACATTAGTTTTTAATGGTTCAATTACTTGTTTATCCGGGTCATCAATTAATACCATAATATGAGGCAATTCAAATATTGCATTTTTTCTAATCTCTACACGAGGAGGAATCCTTTCAATGATAGTTCATTCTGTAGCTCTGATTAGAGTTTGTGAACCTTTGCTAAAATTGTATTTCTCCAAATCCAAAGCTAAAATTAATCATTTTCTTACAGGCACATGGGCAGTTTGTCTTTCAATATAAACAAATCCTAGTCATTGATTCTCTAAAATTCCATTTTCATCGTATTCATGCATAGTTTTTACTATATTATCAATTATTTCAGCTTTATGTCATCCATCCAAATAAATTTCAGGAAATGTAATCTTTAAAGTAGAAGGGTAGTCTCAAACGATATTTTTTACCTCATTCCGATATTCTGGCTGAGAAGTGTATTGGTCACAAGCAACCACAGCCCACTTAGATAAATCTGTTCAATCCTTGGGTAAATAAATTTCAGGCACTTTTACTCAAATTTCATCAAAAAAGTCTTGCATAGTTTAAAATTCATAAAAAAATAAAACCTAAAAATTAACCACAAAATATGATATTATTTTAATTCATTATTTCAAATGAAAGAAAAATTTATGAAAAAAGTCTAATTTTTTTTGCATTTTATAGTGTTTCTGATTATAATTAAGTGTTTATATTTTATGTATAAATATGAAAAAACTTTTTTATATGCTGTTAATTGCGATTTTTGCAATTTTGCCGGTGCTTAGGATAAATGCTGAACGAAATTTTCAGAATAGTCCAGTTGGTATTGTCGATGAAGTTAAGACAAAAGCAAATAAAAAAACATCAACAGAGATTCAAAATACAGATTTAGATGCAGTTACATCAAAAACTGATAAATGTGATATTTCCGTAGATTCTAGGTTTACTTTAACTAGAACTCTATGTTATATTCAGGAAAATATAAAAGATTACCTACAATATATTATGTGGCTTGGACTTACAGCAGCAACCATTATATTGATACGAAATTGATTTAAAATTGTCACGGCTACAGATAGAGAAAAACAGATTTCTACATTTAAAAATAGTTTATTATACATTACAATATGAGTAGTTTTGTTGATATGATTCTATTATATCATAGAACTATTTGTTTCAGTGGTGAATGTCGTGACAGAATAAAAAATTATTTATAAAATAAAAAATATAAAATGATATCATTTGTAAAAAAGGGGCTATGATTATTTATTTTAGGGCTATTAGCAGTTGTATGATTTTCTCTGGTCTCTCCAAATTATGCTGAAGCTGTACCTCCAAAGTATGATCAGGATTTTACTTCAGAATTAGATGATTATGTCATAAAGCCATCTAAATTTAATGTAGATTCCAATAAGACACTTCGTAATAACATCATTGAATTATTTTATCCTTCAGAGCAGTGAAATAATCATATATACAAATTAATAAGAAATATTTCATTATGAGTTATGGTAATTTTCATTGTTATTGCATGAGCTTCTTTATTGCTTAATAAGAAGCCAGATGAAAGTAAACAACATCTATATAGCCTATTATATATTATGTTATGAGGAGTGCTTATTTACATGGCAAATCGATTGTTCTGAAGCGTATTTCATTTTAATAATGATCAATTCACAGCATGAAATGAGGGTCTAGAATGATTTACAAATTCTATGATATGAGAATGATCGGTGTTTTTTGTAATCCTATCTGCGATTAAAGCATTTGCATTTTTCTTGGCTATTATCATGATAGTCGTAACTTGATTCAAAGTCATTGCAGCAGGGGATGGAGATAAATGAAAAAAACTTTTTAAATGATTGATTAATGTGGTAGTAGCATTATTAGTTATAAAATGAGTAGATTTCATATACTACATTGCAGCAGATAGTTGAACATTCGTTAAAAATGCTTCAGATTTTATTATAAATATTGCAAAAGTATTCTGATATATTTATTGAGCAGTTATCGTTCTCATGGTGATAATTGCTTGATATCTATACATTACGGATGGAGGAAGTGGAGCTAATTTCAAAAAAGCAAGTACTGTGTTAGTAAATATATTGTTGTCGGCATTGGTCTTATTTGCATTTTTGTTGATTACATATCAGATTTTTGCAGAATTCCAAAAATGATGAGATGCTCTCGAAATTACAAATGAGGAAGCTATATCTTGAGAACAGGCCTTTCTTATTACAGATAATATGAAATATATATAGTCTACATTTTTTTGAAAAATAGAAATGTATTATATAATTTTTCAATACAACTTTTATCCAAATTTCAATTGAAAAATAGAATAGGAATCGTATTCTAAATATATGATTCTTTATTTCTCAAATAATATATTTTGGCTAGAAGGAGAAGGAGGTCATCCAGATCAACATTCAAAATCAATAAATATCATATAGGAATTGGATTTATATTACTTGGAGTAATATTCTTTTTTGTCAAATTTATCGCTCCAGATGCACCAATTCTGTGATGGCTATCAACAGCGACAAGTTATGCGTTTGGAGAAATGTGACTTCGAGTATTTTTTGTATTATGTGTTTTAGTATGAATTCTCATTCTTTTAAAAGGTTATTTAATGAGAACTTTAATCAAACAGTTTGTTTGCTTAATGTTCCTCGCATCTGCAATGTTTAATTTTCAGGTGATAGAAGAGTGATGAAATACATTGGTAAATTGGTCTAAATCTATTGGACATGGAGGATATTGTTCATGGCCAATTTATTGGGTCCTAGAATCAATATTTGGACAATCAAAAATGGCAATCCAGATCTTGATTGTTTTGATGCTGCTTTGAGTTTTAGCACGAGTTTTTTATGTGTTAAATGTAAAACTTCCAAAATTGCCAAAAATTAATATTGAAAAGGAATCTGCTCCTGCACCTGAAAGGAAACCAGCAAAAACACCATATGTTACAAAAGAATCTCAAACTTCTTCTGATTTATTTGAAAAACTTGATAAAGCAACATGAAAGAAATCTGCACAAGTTTGAGCATGAGCTACGGCAAATTGAACTTCCAATTCAGGTTCTTTACTCAAAGATGGATTCAGCTCTTTATTCAAGCAAAAGGTTGAACAAAAGATACAAGAGAAAAAAGAAGAGAAACCCCGTCCACAGATTCATTTTTCATGAGATAAACCAACTTTCTCTACATCACTTCTCGCTTCAAATCTTTCAGAAGCTCAGCAGGTAGATGAAAAAGCCATCGTAGAAAAAGCACAAGCACTACAAAACAAACTTTCAGAATTCTGAATTTATATTTCTATCGAATGATTTGATATCTGACCATCAGTAGTCCAAATCAGAATAAAATTAGCAGAATGAATCAAAATTTCAGCAATTACAAATTTGATGGATAATATCAAACTATCACTCCGTACGAAATCAGTCAGAATGGTCGCACCAATTCCAGGAACTGATTGTATTGGAATCCAAATCCCAAATCCAAAACCAAAAACAGTTTGTCTATGAGATATATTATCATCCACAGAATTTCAAAAATGAATGCAAAAATCTGAAACAACTCTCGCACTTTGAAAAGGAATCGATGGGGCAATAGCTATTTCACAACTTGATTCAATGCCACACTTACTCGTAGCATGAGCTACATGAAGCTGAAAATCGGTTGGAATCAATAACTTCATCCTTTCATTGATGTATCAGAATTCGCCTTCAGAATTAAAATTCTTGATGGTGGATCCAAAACAAGTAGAACTATGAATGTATAGTTGACTCCCATATTTACTTGCTCCTATCGTTTATGATTCATGAAAGGCAGTTAAACTGCTTCAGTGGACAGTAGAGGAGATGGAAAGAAGATATTCATTATTATCACAGAGAAAATTAAAACAACTTTCAGAATTCAATGCTGCATATCCAGATGAAAAGATGTATCGTATAGTATTCATTATCGATGAAATGGCTGATATGATGATGTCTTCTGCTGCAAATAGAAAAGAAGCTGAAACTTGTATCAACCGTATCGCAGCTAAAGCCCGTGCAGTTTGAATTCATTTGATTCTTGCTACACAGAGGCCATCTGTAAATGTAATTACATGACTTATCAAAGCAAATATTCCAGCCAGAATAGCTTTCAGTGTGGTTTCTGATGTGGATTCTAGGACGATTCTATGACATAAATGAGCAGAAGAATTAGTATGAAAATGAGATATGCTTTATATGGATACCAAGATTACAGACCTTAGAATTCAGTGAGCATTTGTAGATACCAAAGAAATTGACGCAGTAGTGGACCACTTGAAACAGAAATATATGGTCGGATTGACTGAAGATGATGTTTACAATCAAGAAATTATCAATGCACTAGAATCAAAATCTGAAAGTTCATGAGCGTTTAGCTGATGATGAAGCGGAAATGGAGACGATGAAGATTTAATCAATCAAGCTATTCAAATCATATCAGAAACTAGAAAAGCTTCTACGACTATGATTCAGAGAAAACTATGAATATGATTTGCTAGAGCGGCTAGAATTATGGATACATTAGAGGAGAGGGGAATAGTTTGACCACAGGATTGAGCTAGATGAAGAGATATATTTATTTAGAATAAGTACGGCAATATGTGATTTAAAAAACATATTGCTTTTTTTGTATAAACATTTATAATACACTCATAAAAACAAAAATATAAATAATACGGGGGAGATAAATTATCTTTCTTAATCTAACACGAGAAATATGTGAGTTGTAATCGAATACTAATTATTAATTGAAACATTATGAAAATTATTAAAATTAAAGTGCGTGAGAATCTCAAAAGAACATTAGAGATGAAGGATTTCCGATTTGCAGATTTAAGAGGTAAAGATTTTAGTGACTCTGACCTTAGAGATGCAGATTTGTCTTTTGCAAATTTGGAAGGAGCTAATCTGAGTTATGCGAACTTGACTGGTGCAAATTTGGAGGGAGCTAATCTTTCATATGCGGATTTGAGGGATGCATGTTTAGATGGTGCTAATTTATCGTTTGCAAGCTTAGTTCGAGCTAAGTTGTCGCTGGATTATGCAGCTGATATTCAAACCGAGGAGGACTGGGAAACTGCAGAAGGTGCAGATTTAAGTCATGCAAATCTATTCCGTGCAGACCTTAGAGATGCAGATTTAAGTCATGCAAATCTTTCATATGCAGATTTGTCTTTTGCAAATTTATCAGATGCGGATTTGGAAGGAGCTAATCTTTCAGATGCGGATTTGCAAGGGGCTAATTTGATGGGAGCAAACTTAACAGAAGCTAATCTGTCGAGGAGTGAGTTGCGTGGAGCCTTCTTTTGGGGAACAAATGTAACAGGAGCTCGTTTCTACAATTCGAATCTTGATGAAGCGGTAGGATTTTAATCTGGGTTAAAATGATGAAAATCAGGCTTAGTTTCTTAAGTCTGATTTTTTGTAAGAAGATAGCATAAAAAAGAGGGTAGCTCCCTCTTTTCATATTTAAAGATTTTAGCTATAGCGATTTAGTTATGAAAGAAACCAAAATCTCCAGAATTACTTCAAGACTCCTTTACTATTTCATAAGTATCTTGTGCAATCATTAGTTCTTCATTTGTAGGAATTACATATACAGGAATTTTTGAGTCGCTTGCAGAAATTTCTCTGAACTCTCACCTAAAATTATTCTTTTCTTCATCAATTTTTATTCCGAGGGATGTTGTTTTTTCACATATCATTTTACGTGTATTGATGCTATTTTCTCCTACTCATGCTGTCATAACTATTACATCAGCTCAATTTAGCATATTGTTATACATAGCAATGTAATTTGCAATTTTTTGAACATACATATTTTGAGTTAATTTTGCTCTCTCATTTCATTCTTTAATTGCATCTTCAATATCTCTCGAATCTGAAGAAATTCCACTGATTCCAAGTAATCCACTATTTTTATTTAATTCCTTAGTTGCTTCACTAATTGTGATTCATTTTTTATTACAAATATACTCCAAAATACTAGGATCAATATCTCATGAGCGAGATCCCATCATGATCCCTGGTAATGGAGTAAATCACATTGAAGTCTCAATTACTTTTCATGCATCGATAGCTGTAATACTTCCACCATTCCCAATGTGGCAAGTAATGACTTTTAATTTATCATTATTTAGGTGTTTACAGATTTCCTGATAAACATATTTATGGCTAGTTCCATGGAAACCATATCTTCTCACTCCATATTTTTCATACCATTCATATGGAACTGGATATAGGAAATGTTCTGGATCCATTGATTGATGAAAAGCAGTATCAAAGACCACTACATTTGGTACATTTGGCAAAACTTGTTGAACAGCTTCAATTCCTGTAATATTTGCAGGATTATGTAGTGGGGCGAGTGGAATTAAATCTTTTAAAGTCTGCATAATCTCAGCATTTACAAGAGCTGATTCATGAAATTTTTCTCATCCGTGCACCATCCTATGTCCAACGACACCAATTTCTTCTAATGATTTAATAGCTCCGTTTTCAGGAGATACAAGAATGTCCAATATTTTCTTCAAAGCTTCTCAATGGTTGGCTAAATCCCTAGGAAATTCAGATTTATTTCAATTTTTATCTTTATGTGTAATGATTGATCACTCGATACCGATTCTTTCTGCTAATCATTTAGCTTCAACTGAAAAATTATTATCAACATCGAAAAGCTGATATTTCAACGAAGAACTTCCAGCGTTTAATACGAGAATTTTCATGATTTATTTTTTAAATAAAATAAAAAATCAGATTTATTACTTATCTTAAGTATAAAAAAAATGCTAGCAATTTCAATGGATTTGCTCTGTGTTAACCATCATCTGATATCTTTGCAAAACTTTTAATGTCGCACGGGTATCTCACATAGCTCTATGGGCTCTTTCATTAGTAATTCAAAAATATTCACAAATTGTTCAAAGTTTTTTATTTGGTAGTTGAGGGAGCAATCTTCTAGCGATTTTTAGAGTACAAATAGTTTTATTTTCAAGATAACTTCACATACACTGATAATGATAGTAATTCAAAAATCTGAAATCAAAACTTACGTTATGTCAGATTATTATAGCATTTCCCAAAAATTCAGAAAAAATGGGCATTATTTCTCCAATAGTTGGAGCATCGGCAACCATTTCATTTGTAATTCAGGTCAATTTAACTATTCAGTTTGGAATATGTCTTTCTGGATTTACTAGAGCTTGGAATTCGTCTACTATTTCTCAGTCCCTGCATTTAATAGCCGCAATTTCTGTAATTCATTCTCTGTATGGAATCAATCATGTAGTTTCTAAGTCAAGTACTACATATTCTGAATTTTTTAAGATTTCCAACATTTTTGATAAATATTTAAACTTAATCTATATTTTTAAACATTCAAGTGCGAGTTGATGTAGGTGAAATTGTTTGTGTTTCTTGAGATCCTTGATTAGCCGATATCTGAGTTGTCGCATAATATTGGTTCGTAGTTATAGAGTTTGCACTTTTCTCGATTCTGAGATTTTGTAAATAAGCTTTCCTAATTTCATCTGAATTCAATATAGTTTTGTGCTGAATCTCTAGTATTTTAGTTAATAGCTTTTTATCATTCCATTTACGTTTTCAGAAATTTGTCAGTTGAATTTGTTCATGTCATTTTCAACAAGAAACGACAACATCTCATTTCTTTGCAATTTCAGCAGCAAATTGTAATGCATATCTTCTTTCTGGAATTATGTATACTTTTTTTCTTGCAGGATATCATTTTTCTTGAATAGATTTTGATAACTGATTTAGAATACTAAGTCTGTTCTCAGTATCTGGATCATCATCTGTAAAAATTATTACATCTGAATATTTTACAGCAATTTCTCACATAATTGGACGTTTTTCTTTGTCACGATTTCATGGGGCTCCACATATTGTAATTAATCTTCATTCTCATTTCCTTGATGAGGCAAAACTTAGAGTTTTTTCTAGTCCATCTGGAGTATGAGCAAAATCTACAAAGAATTTAGCATCTTGTGTGTATATTGGCTCCATCCTTCAAGCAACTCAAGGGAATCATTCTATAGATTTTAGTATAGGTTCAATTTCCAGTCATAAGGCTACAGCTACAGAAATCGCTCACATTATATTACATATATTGTACGATCATACTAATTGAGTTGTTCATGAATATTTTTGTCACAAATATGAAAATTCAAAATATGTTCATTCAAATCATTCTTCAATTTTTGTAGCTTTAATTACAGCGGAATTATATATACTGTACGATATTTTTTGATCAAAGGCCATTTCTTCAAACCATTTTTTTCCAATTTTATCATCACTACAAAATGCTGCATATTTTTTATCTTTTCAATTAGTTAATACATATTTAAATAACTTTTTCTTAGCATCAGCATATCTATCCATTGTTTTATGGTAATCCAGATGGTCCATTGTAATGTTTGTCAAAACAGCGAAATCGAACTTAATTCATTCAAATCTATATTGATCCAATCATTGAGAGCTGGTTTCTAAAACTGCAACTCTACATCATGATGCTTTAGCTGTAGCTAAAGTTTCCTGTAAATCAAAACAATCTAAAGATGTCATTTTCTTCGTGTTTTCCATAACTTCATTTCAGATTTTTATGTTTGCTGTGCTGATAGCAACAGTTGGAGCTAAGTTTTCATTTAATATTTTATGCAACAAGTTTACGACTGTGGTTTTTCAATTAGTTCAAGTCACTCATATAACGAAAAAATTTTTTGATGGATAACTATATACTTCATTAGCTATTTTTGCACGAGTTTTCTTGTAGGCTTGATAAAAAAAACTATCCTTCAACGTCGAATATATTTTATCGTAGCAAATAAGCTTTTTTATAAATTTTTTCATTATATGGTATATAATAATAAACTAATTATTTCATGTAATCTGTGATTTCTGAGATTTTTATTCTCTTTTGTTCCATTGAGTCTCTATTTCTAATCGTAACAGTTTCTCAATCCTCACAGCTTTGTTGGTCAACAGTAATACAGAAAGGAGTTCAGATTTCATCTTGTCTTCTGTATCTTTTCCCGATAGCTCCATTATCATCGTATTCACAGAAGTAATTTTTTGATAAGTCATGAAAAATCTTTTCAGCGATTTCTACCTGTTTTTCATCTTTTTTTACTAAAGGCAAAATGGCAAATTTGATTGGAGCAATATTTTTGTGGAAATGAGCGACAGTTCTAGTTTCTTTTTCTCAGTTTCCATTTGTATATTCTTCTTCATCATAAGCATCAATCATAGCTGTGAGTACAGCTCTAGTAAGTCCCCAAGATGGTTCTACACAGTGAGGAACGTATCTGGCTCCAGTCATTGGATCGGTATATTGCATGTCTCTTCCACTGAATTTCATGTGTTGCTGTAAATCGTAATCTGTTCTATATGCGATTCACTGTAATTCTCACCATCCCCAAGGGAATAAATATTCAACATCCCAAGTTCATTTTGAATAGAAAGCCAATTCTTTTGGATCGTGTTCACGAAAACGTAATTTGTCTTTATTAATTCAAATCTTTTCAATCCACCATTCTTCACAAGTTTCTTTCCAATTTTGTAGCCATTCTAATCATTTCTTCTCATCATTTTCACAGAAAAATTCAATCTCCATTTGTTCAAATTCACGTACACGAAATAGGAAGTTTCCTGGAGTAATTTCGTTTCTAAATGATTTTCCTACTTGAGCTACTCAGAAAGGAATTCTCATTCTAGTAGTATCTAAGATATTTTTGAAGTTTACAAAAATTCACTGAGCTGTTTCAGGGCGAAGATAGATATCTTTTCATTCTCAGTCAATTACTCATTGCTGAGTTTTGAACATTAGGTTGAATTTTTTTGGTTCAGTCCAGTCACAGCTTCCACATTTAGGACATTTTACTTTAAACTCAGACAAAAAGGCTGTCTGCTGATCAAAAGTCCAAGCTTCAGGTGTAAGTGAATCAGCTCAGATTTTTGATTGAATTTTATCTAATGTGAGTTTATTTTTGGCGATATGGTCTTCGATAAGTTTATCGGCTCTATCTCTATATTTACATTTACGACAATCCACAAGAGGGTCAGAGAATGAAGATACATGTCCAGAAGCTTCCCAAACTTTAGGGTTCATAAGGATTGAAGCATCTAGCCCTACCATATCTTGACGTTCCTGAACGAAATGTTTCCACCATGCATCTAAAATATTTTTGCGTAATTGTGCACCATAAGGTCCTAAATCCCAAGCGTTTGCTAGTCATCCATAAATATCAGATCCAGGAAACGCAAAAGCTCTTCTTTTTGCCCAGGCAACGATAGAGTCTAAAGAATAAGTCATAATTATTATTTGAAATTATTAAAAATCTGCCTTAAATTATAAGATTTGATTTATTAAAGTAAAGAGAAAGTGAGTAAATTGTTTGCTTAAAAATTATGATGATTTTTATTTTTTTTAATATATTTTTTTATTAAAAAATTGGATAGTAATCGCTTTTATGTGAGAAATTTATGTCTAGGCAGCCTTTTTTAATTTCATGAACTTAATCCTTTTTTTGTTGTGGATTTTTTCTCAGATTTT
Source organism: uncultured bacterium (assembly GCA_946408385.1). GTDB lineage: Bacteria > Patescibacteriota > Gracilibacteria > Absconditabacterales > Absconditicoccaceae > UBA3291. Next base: position 55,666 of record CAMJSB010000006.1, read on the forward strand.
TTCTTTGTTGTTTTTTTGTTATCATTTTCTGAATCATCATCTCTTAATGAATTTATAGTATCTTTTCATGATAATAGGGCAGTTCTTAATGCTCATTTCGTAGTGTGAAATCATCATTTACCGATATTTATGATTCAATTTCAAATATTATTTATGGCTTTTTTTGTTTGATTGGCATGGTGTTTTCTGATTGATTTTCTGCTTTCTCTTATTTCAGGTTTTTTGCTTCATAGTTTTTCTGAAACAAATGAAGCTCAAGTCATAGTTGCTTCGTATGTAGCGGCTAGTGTGTTGAATAAGGTATCTGTGGTTCATTTAACTATCCTGGAAAATCAATTTCATAGCTCTTCTAGTCAACTTTGTTTTTCTTTGTTTTGTGCATATTTATCTGCTTTATTATTTACTTGATTTTTCATTGTAATATTATCTTTTAATTAAAATATATTTATTATTATAATAAAAAAAATAATTTTGTCAAAAATTTAAAGACTATTTTAATCAAACAAAAAACCTCAGCTACAAAGCCGAGGTTTTTTAAATATTTTAACCTTTAGAAATCTTCATTCATTTTTATATAATAACCTTGCTCGTGTCCACACAATGGGCAAACCTTTGGAGGCTCTTTACCTTTCCAAACATATCCACATTTAGTACATGTCCAGTAAATTTCTTCATCTCTCTTGAAAAATAAGTCATCTTTTACTAGATCGTGAAGCTTCTTATATCTTTCTTCATGATGTTTCTCTGCTACCATAATAGCTTTAATTCTGGCTGCAAATTGAGGATATCATTCCTCTTCTGCTACTTTTGCAAATTCAGGATACATATCAGCCCATTCTTCGTATTCACCAGCAATAGCTGTTTCTAGGTTCATTTTAGTATCTCCAAATTTAATCATTGTAGTAGTTTCAATATCAATGTACGGCATTTCTACTCATTCTTTGGCTACAAATTCTTGCATCATTTTGAATAGCCATTCGGCATGTTCTTTTTCTTGTTCTGCAGTCTCTAAGAATACATTTGCAATTTGTAAATATCCAGCTTTTTTTGCTACACTTGCATAAATTGTATAACGATTTCTAGCTTGAGATTCTCATGCGAAAGCTCTAGCTAAGTTTGCTAATGTCTGTTTCATGAATTGATTTGGTGAAAAGATAAAATATATTCGTCATTTCGAACGAATGTGAGAAATCCATAAGTTTTAGTAGATTTCTCGGCAAAGGCTTCGAAATGACAGTAAATTATTTACTTGGTTCAATTATTGTAGGTTTGTTTTTATAAAATTTTTCATTCCATTTAGCTTTGAGAATAGCTCTATATCTTCGAGAGAATTGGCAAATACTGAATAAACATGAAGTTAAAAGATAAAGTCCAACTGCTGAATTAAATTTTAATACGATAGTTCCCATCATTATACTCATAAAAATATTCATAAATCACATCATTTTTGACATATCAGGCATAGTCGCCCCTGGAACTTTTGGTATAGACTTTTTATTTTGAGCAAGCTGTGTCAATCGCATCTGTAAGAAATATAAAACAGTAACGATTATGGTTAATGGTCGATTTCATGGTTCATATAGGTTGATGCCAAAGAAGTAAGGATTTATATTTGACACATCCAAGAACCTTTCACCAAAAGAATAAAAAAAACTATACAATCGACCGGATACTTCCTCAAGAGCGTTGTCATGGAGGATTACATCAGTAGATCACATGTTGGCGATTTGTATAATAACATGATATAGTCAGATGAAAATAGGTATTTGAACAAGCATAGTTAAACAACCTTTGAATGGTGCTTTTCATTCATTTTTAAACAATTTCATAGTTTCCTCACTGAGTTTCTGAGGATCATCTGCATATTTTTTTTGTAATTCTTCGACTTTTGGTTGAATATTACTCATTCATTGAGTCATATTGTTGGATGCAGCTGAAGATTTGTACATCAATCATCTTACAAGAAGAGTAAGCAATACAATTGCTATTCGTAGCCTTCAACCGAATATTGCTAAAAATATTACCAATATATTGAATACAGGACGACAAAGAATCTGACTAACAAATACATTTTTCCACATTATGTTGTTTTATAGAAATAAAATCTGATTTTTTAAACCTTTAAAACTTCTTCACTTTTGGCTTTTACTATGTCATCGATTTTTGTATTCATTTTTTTAGTCAACTCATCGATATTTGCTTCATTTGCTTTATGTTCGTCTTCAGAAATTTCTTTAGCAGTAAATGATTTTTTGGTATCATTCATGGCATCTTGTCTAACTTTTCTAATGTTTCATTTGGTTTCTTCTCACATAGCTTTGATGTTTTTAGCGATTTGTTCTCTTCTTTCCTGAGTAAGCTGAGGAACTTTTACCAAAATATGAGAACCTTGATTATCTACTCATACTCATAAATCTGCCTCATAAATTGCATTTGCAATGTGCTTTGCAGATGATTTATCCCACGGTTCGATTTTTATAGTTGAATGATCTAACGCTGTGATAAGAGCAATTCCATTCATTTTCATGGTTCCATAGTCTGTTTCTACGTTTAGGTTTTCTACTAATCATGTTGTAGCTCTTCAGACTTGCATTCATTTAAATTCATTTTCTAAATAAGCAATAGCTTTTTCCATTTGTTGTTGATATGCGTTTATGTCCATAATCTTTTTGATAATATAAAAGATAGAAATTTGATTTCTCAATCAACTAATCTATAGGAAAAATCATTTCGTTTGCAATATTATTTTTAGAAATACTTTCTTCATTTTAACTCATCAGGAAAGTGCTGATTATTCATTTTGATAGTTCAATCGGCTTGACGATTTTCTGGATGATCGTGTGCATATTCATATCATTTTCAGTATCATAATTCTCACATCAAGTTAGTTGGAGCATTACGAATCTGCATTGGAACTGGTAGATTTCAGTACTTTTCTACATCTTTCATAGTTTCTCTATCTATTCTATCACAAACGTTATTTTTAGGAGCTTTTCAGAGATATAGAGCTAACTGAAATAGAAAAACTCTACATTCAGGCATTCAGATTTTTTGAACTGCATCATAAACTTGATTGGCTAATAGTAATGCGTTATTATCTGCAGGTCAAATATCTTCACTAGCGAAACGTAGTAAACGACGAGCAATATAGCGAGGATCTTCTCATCATATAAGCATCCTCTGAATCCAGTAACAAGCAGCATGTGGATCGCTATCACGGAGTGATTTATGGATAGCAGAAATTATATTATAATGTTCTTCTCCATCACGGTCGTAGTACATAGGTTTTCCAAATGCTTTCTGAATTATTTCATCATTAACTTTTCAATCTGTAGATAGCATTATTGAAGATTCAAGTAAATTACAGGCATTTCTTAAATCTCAATTAGCTAAATTTGCGATAGTAGTCAGATTTTCTTCTGTGATTTCGATATTAGGATAACGAGAGTGAATTTTTTCTTGGCTATTATGAAAAAATGTAATAATATCTTCGGGTTTCAATGCTTCGAAAACGATAACTTTTGCACGAGAAAGTAGGGAATTATTGATAGTAAAGGATGGATTTTCAGTTGTAGCTCAAATTAGAGTAATTAAACCGCTTTCCACGAAAGGAAGTAAAGAGTCTTGCTGAGCTTTATTTCGACGATGGATTTCATCCAAAAATAGGAGAGTTTTCTTTCAGTATGCTTTATTTTTTTCTGCATGCTCAAGAATTGTATTTAAATCCTCCTTTTTACTTTTTACTCATGAAAGTTCAAAAAAATCTGCCTGTAATTGGTGAGAAAGGACATTAGCGACTGTAGTTTTTCAGCATCCTGGAGTTCACCAAAAGATCATAGAAGGAACTTGTCAGTTTTCTAGAAATTTTTGAATTGAGAGTTTGGTTTGCTCTTGTCAGACTACTTCATCGAGGGTAATTGGACGAAGGTAATATGCTAATGGTTCATTATTTATCATCAGATTTTAGAATCTATTAAACAGTAATATCAATATAATATTTTATTGACTAAATGCAAATTGTATATTTGGTTATCTATTAAATAAAAAAAGTCTCCGAAAATTTGACAAAATAACTTGGATGGAGTATACTTATGTAGGTAATATTTTAGTTTTTACAAAAATAACAGATGAAAAAATTGACTAGTAAGTTGACTTTATTTATGTTAGCGATTATGTGTATGTTTTCATTATTTACACACGCACAATGAAACAAAGAGGCTACCCTTTTGCCAGGAAGTGAATTCAATACAACATTGAAAGAGTTTATGGGGGGAGATCCAGAAAATAATATAAAGAGCATAGAAAAATCAGATGTAGCAGCACCATCATGAGTAACAACAAGGATGATATCTATTGAAGGTTCAGAATATCCAGTATATGTTTGGAATGCATGAGAGTGACATATATACTATTATTCAGAAGCTGATAATGTATATATGAATCCAAATTCTGCAAGGATGTTCGCTGATATGTGAGCTTTGACAAATTTGGATATAGGTGATTGGAATACTAGTAAGGTAACTGATATGAGTAATATGTTCGCCAATTGTAATAGTTTAACAGAATTAGATCTGAGTAATTTTAATACTTCAAATGTTACTAATATGGGAAGTATGTTTATATATTGCAGTAGTATTACAGATTTAGATTTAGGAACCTTTGATACTTCAAAAGTTACAAATACAAGTGTTATGTTTGGTTATGATACAAATTTGAGAAAAATATATGTAAGCCCAAATTTTGTAACAACTAAAATAGAAAATTCTAATGGTATGTTTGCTGGCGATATAAATTTAGTCTGATGAAATGGTACAGAATATGATAATAATCATATTGAAGTAGAATATGCAAGAATAGATAAAGAATGACAACCTTGATATTTTACCGAAAAACTAGATTATACCATGCTTTTACCAGGGCAGAGTTTTGATGGGGTATTGAAAACAATATTAGGTAGATATTCAAATTGAGATGATTATAGCGCTACATACGCAACTGATACCGACTTTTGAAATTTAAGTATACAGAGGGTTGATTTTATTCCAGCGTGAGCTAAAACATGAGTAATATCTGTTGCAGAATCAGAGTTTCCAGTAATAGCAGGATATAATGGTGGTAATATTATATACTATTATACGCAAGCAGACACAATCTATATGAATCCAGATAGTAGTTATATGTTTTGTACGTTTCCATTAGGAAATTATAGTGAAGATTGGGATACAAGTAAAGTGACTAATATGAGTAATATGTTTTATTGATGTCTACGCTTAGAAAATTTAGATTTAAGTGGCTGGGATACGAGCAAAGTGACTGATATGAGCAATATGTTTAACTCTCTATGAGCAGAATCGATAGATTTAAGTAGTTGGGATACGAGTAAAGTGACTGATATGAGCAATATGTTTACATATACACAATTGACAACAATATATGTGAAGACATGATTTGTGACGAATCAAGTTACAAATTCTGACCTTATGTTTGAATGATCTGAAAATTTGGAATGATGAAATGGAACTAAATATGATTTGTCACATCAAGACAAAACATATGCAAGAATAGATAAAGAATGACAACCTTGATATTTTACTGAGAAATTGGATTATACTATGCTTTTACCAGGAAATTTATTTAATACAGAAATAAAGAAATTAGCAGGTAACGCTAGTGCAAATTATGATAGTGATGATATAAACATAATGAGAATAACTCAACGGACTTGAGATGCTATCCCATCATGAGTGACAACAGGAATTATATCTATGAAAGGTTCAGAATATCCAGTATATGCATGGTTTGAACATTGAACGATATATTACTACACACAGGCAGACAAAGTTTATATGAACCCAAATTCTAGTTATATGTTTTTTAAACTAAAAAGATTAGGTTCAATTAATATAGATTTCGATACGAGTAAAGTGACTAACATGAGAGGTATGTTTCAAAATGATATAAGCTTGAACAGTTTAGATTTGAGTGATTGGAATACTAGCAGAGTAACCAATATGCAGGAAGTATTTCAAATGAATACTGGTTTGGTGGAAGTGGATTTAAGTAGTTGGGAGACAAGCAAAGTTACAATAATGGGAAGAATGTTCGATAATTGTAAAAATTTAAGAACTATATATGTATCAGAATGATTTGTAACTAGTCAGCTTACTGGTATAGACAACCCAGATCAAGAGATGCTTAATAATGTTTCAAAAATAGTCTGATGAAATGGAACTAGATATGATTCATGACATCAAGACAAAACATATGCAAAAATAGATAAAGCATGACAGTCTTGATATTTTACAGATAAAAATGCCATTACTGTAAAGTTTGTCAATACTTTAGATTGAAGAGAAACAAATATTACAACTAGTAAATGACATCAGATAGATAATATACCTAATGTTAAGTGATATACTGTGAAATGAGTATACTCAGATGAAGCGATGACAAAACCAATTGATTTGAGTAACGGAGTAAATTGATATACAAAAGTATATGTAAAATATGAACGCAATCAGTGATGAAATTCTGGAGGTTCTAGTTGAGGATGAGGAAGATGATCAAGCTCTAATAACTCATCAAACACAAAAAACAATGATACAAGTAATAACGAAATAAAGTGAAATGATAAATCAAATAATGTATTATCATGAGCAGATGTAAAAAATGATATAGCAAAAAATGAAAAATCTGAAAATAAAGCTCAAATTAAATATAAAGATGCTAGAGAAGAATTGTTAGAAGCTTATTATTTTGCATTGATGAATTGAATTACTAATAAATCAAGTCCAGAAAATGCAAGATTGGATGGTGGGCTAACTAGAATTCAAATGGCCAAAATGTTATCACAATTTGCGATTAATGTATTGTGACAAGAGCCTGATGTTTCAAGATGAGTTGCGAACTTTTCAGATGTTTCAAAAGAATTAGATAAAAAATATAGTAATTGAGTAACTTTAGCATATCAGCTTGGAATAATGTGACAGAATATGAAAAAGAATAAATTTAGACCTTATGATGGAGTTACTAGAGCCGAATTCGCTACGGCATTATCAAGAATGCTTTATCATACACAAGATTGAACTTGAAAAATAAAATATTATGAACCACATATAGCAAAATTGTATAGTGAAGGAATATTAAATAGAGTAGATCCTAAGAGAAAGGAAAAGAGATGATATGTAATGATAATGTTATTAAGAAGTGTTAATTAAAAATATATAGCCTCCTTGAAGGAGGCTTTTAAAAAAATATATTAAAAAATACATTGATTTTTTTATACAAAAAAATCAATTTTCTATGAAATTCGCTTGAAAATATATTTAATAACAATAATCAAAATAGTGTTATAGATATTTTAAATTTAAAATTCGTGATGAAAATATCTGTGGTTTGCGGATCAAGAGCTAATAATCAGCAGCTTCTTTTGCAATTTTTTCAGATGTTACAAAATCAGACATTTACAGATTTTGATGTGAATATCGTATGTGATAGAAAATTTCTTGAGAGTGAAGAGTCTGATTTTATTTCATTTTTTGAAAAAAAAAAATTAGAAATTATCAATCGTACCAATTTTTTTTCAAATAACAATAGTGATTTTAATCCAAATCATGGATGATGAGCTAGTTATGTACGTAATTTTGGGATTCAAAACGTGAAAGGGGAGTTTATTCAACTTTTTGATGATGATAATGAAGTTGCTCCAGATTTTTTGGAAAAATGTCTAAAAAAACGAGAAGAAAAGACAATGGAAACTAAAACTGAGTGTGTAATTTTGCCTAGTTTATATTATAGGAATACAAATCAAATTCAGAATCAATGATTTTCATGTTTTGACTATTGGCAATCACGTCCGGTTCTTCATTTGCTTAACTGAAAAAATGAAGCTAAAATCCAAATGTTTAGTGGAAATTGAATTTTTAGTAAAGCTTCAACACTCAGAAAAGCGAAGTATGATGAACAAATAGCACGAATTAGTGAAGATTTAGATTATACTTTATCTTTGCATGAACAGTGAATTCAACTATGGGTATTCGATGATTTGAAAGTGATTCATCATGAAAGAGATAAAACTAGGCTTGAGCAAGCACGAATTTGATCATATTCGCAGGCAAAACAAAAGGCTAGGAATTGGTTCTTGTTTACCAAAAAACATTGAAATAAAAAGCAGCTTTATCAATTTTATTTTTGTGGATTACCTTGATGTTTGCTTCGACTGAGTATAAAAGCAATTTTGTTTTGAGGTAAAAATAGGTTTAAAATTATAAAGTGATTGTTCTCGTGAGTAAAAGAGTGATATAAACTTGCACATAAAAAATAATTTTTTAAAATTAGATTTTCCATTGAATTTTGAATGCTTTTATCTATTACTAATTTGGTTAAAAATTTTTTATTTACTATCATAAATAAAATGGCAGAAAGTACGTTAAATGTAACTGAATTAAAGGAAAGATTTGTGGATGTATCAGAAGTTATGCAAGCAGATATCAAAAAATTAGTGCAATTTCAAATTACAAATAAATCACAAGCAGTTTTGAAAAAGATTTATGCAAAAAATCCTGATGCAAAGGTTGCAATTGAATACACTATTATAAAAAACAAACAATGAAAATATGAATCAGATTTCGTATTTGTTTCAGATGGAGATAAATTTGTGGTAAGTTCTCATCAATGATTTAAGGTTGCTACTGACTTGATTTCTCATGCATTTGATAAATGGAAGAGACATATTCTTGGATTCTGGGGAAAATTATTTAATAAATAATTATAATATTTAATATTTTATTTTTCGTTTAAATTATTATGGCAGAGACAACTAAAACAATTAGTAGGGAATGATATGAAAAACTGATTGCAGAGCTTCAGGAACTCAAACAGGACAAACTTCCTGCAGTACTAGAGCAGATTGCGGATGCAAAAGAACTTGGAGATCTTTCAGAAAACTTTGACTATAAAAATGCATTAGAGGAGAAAGACCTAATTAATTCTAGAATTAAACAGATTGAAGATTTGATAGATTGAGTTGAAATTATCGATTCTGATAAAAAATCGGGCGTAAAAATAGTTTGATTCTGATCAAAAGTTATCGTTCAGATTGAAGATGATGATCCACATGAAGTGACAATCGTTTGAACATGAGAAGTTAAATACCAGCATGGAGAAACTTTGATTTCATTTGATTCTCCACTATGACAGGCGATTAGAGGTAAAAAGGCTGGAGAAACAGTTAAAATGAGGTTAAACAACGAAAGAAAAGATGTAAAAGTTATTTCAGTTAAATAAATTTTAGAAAAGGCGAATCTTATTGTAGATTCGTTTTTTCAATTATTATTTATCCGTGATTAGGCAATATGTTATTAGATTTTCTATTTCCTCGTGTATGTGTATGATGCTGAAAAAAGTGAGAATATTTGTGCTCTGAATGTAAAAAAGAGCTTTATTCTCATCCAGAAATTTGTCCGTTTTGTCACCAGAAATCTTCAGATTTTCAGACTTGTAAATCGTGTGCAGAAAGTCAGATTTTGAAATGAATTATAATCTGATTTGCATATAAATGAGTAGCTAAAAAACTGATTCTTAAGGCAAAATTTGCTCATAAAAAAGATGTGATTTGATTTATGGCTAAAAGGTTAGCTTTGTTGGTTCAAACAAATCAACAATTAAAATCTAAACTTGAAAATTTTGAACTTTTTATTTCCTATATTCCGTCACATTGGAGAAGGCATTATTATGAAAAATGATATAATCAATCCAAGCTCTTGGCAAAATCGCTTGCAAACGAACTTTGAATTCCTATGTTAAAACTGGCTTCAAAAAAGAGCTATACAGTTTCTCAATTACATCTAAATCGTGATGAGAGAAAGAAAAATCTGAAATGAGTATTCCATGTCAAGGATTTGTCTCGGTTGCCAAATTGAGCGACAGTTCTCTTGGTCGATGATGTGACAACTACAGGATCAACTTTGTCAGAATTAGCAAAGAGCATCCATGATGAAAGAGAGGATATGAATTTCCGATGAGTTGTGATTGCAAGAAATATGTGATAGTTTTGAAATTCATAAAAATAAGAAGGTGGTGCAATGGTAGCACGCTGGTCTCCGAAGCCGGAAACGTGGGTTCAATTCCCTCCCTTCTTGAATAATATATCAGGCAGTATAGTCTGATTTTTTTTATTAAAAAAAGTCCCCAATTTTTTGCATTTATTTGACATCTTGGATATAATTAGTAGTGATTTATAAACTAATGTGAATATAATGCCTGATGAAAATACAACTCCTATTTGAGCTAACCAATCATCACAGAATGATCAAACTACTACAAATCAGATTTGAGATGATTTTGTATTGGATTTTTGAGATGGAGAAAATAATGTGCAGATGGAAGTTCCTAGAGTAGAACCAAATAATTTAGAATGAGAAGAACAAGAGGAAAATGAAGAGATGGTAAGGACAGATATAGATTTAAATAGTAATGATCTATTTTGAGAAGAAAAGAAAGATGAATGAAATAATGTAGATTTTCAAAATGATATTGAGGTAGAAGATGAAAATGTCGATAATTGAAAGTTGGATGATTTTGATATTACATTGGATGACAATTTATCGCAAGAAAATTCTGACACTAGTGAAGAAGAAAATAAAAAAATAAATTGAGTTGAATCTGAAAATAGTCAAGAGGACGAGGTTTTTTGAAATGATAATGACTTATTTATTAAAACAGATAATTCAGAAGAAAGTTCACAATTTTTGGAAGAAGAAAGTAAAATTCAAGATGAAGAAGTATCTGACGAAGAAGTATCAGATGAAGAAGTATCAGATGAAGAAGTATCAGATGAAGAAGTAT
>CAMJSB010000007.1 GCA_946408385.1 uncultured bacterium
AGAAGTATCAGATGAAGAAGTATCAGATGAAGAAGTATCAGATGAAGAAGTATCAGATGAAGAAGTATCACATGAAGAAGTATCAGATGAAGAAGTATCAGATGAAGAAGTGTCAGATGAAGAAGTGTCAGATGAAGAAGTAGGAGATGAAGAAGTGTCAGACGAAGAGGTATCGGATGAAGATAAACTTTTTAGTGAAGAAGATGGCGATAATTTAGAGGAGAATAATAACGACGATATTGATGAAAATATGCAAGAGAATATGACTAATGAAGAAATCTTTGATGATTCAGAATCTAAAGAAAGTTTGGATTCCATTAGTGGAGATGAAAATATGAAAAATGAAAGTAAAGAGGCCGATGCTCTTGAAAATATTGAAAATGTGATTGAGGATAATAAAGATGAAACATGATTATATGAAACTGAAAATAAATGAGAAAGCAATCAGGAGAATAGAAATGATACAGAATTTGATGGATGAGAATTCACTTTTAATGCGGAAAATGAGAATCATGTAGATTCATATCAAGAAGAATCAGTGAATGAAGAAGTAAACAAAAAAGTGAATGATGAAAATAATAATACGGATTCGAATCCTGAATTACATTCAGATTTAAGTAATGATATACAAGAACCTTTAAATCAGCCAGAAATTGGAGATTTATTATGAGATTCTGCTATAGATTTTTCACAGTGACAAGAAAGTACTGTTAACGAATGAGGAAATGAAGTTACTTGAGAGATAAATCAAGTGTCTATTGATACGCCAGTGAATACAGAAGTTTTAATGCCAGAAAATAGTGAATTAGTGAACGAAAACAATCAAAATGAATCTTCATTAAATAATGAAACAGAGAATTCTATAAAAAGTGAACCAGAAATTCAAAACTTTACTTTGGATTATCAAGAGCCAAGAGAAAACAAACCTCAAAATGAGTCAGTTGAAAATATACCTGATGAAAATATAGAAAGAGTTAATGTTGAAGAACCTCAGCTTGATACTATGGAAAATCAAGTTAATTCGTGAGATACTCAGATGAATGTTGGAAAATTAGATACAGCTATTAATACAACAGAAGACGAAAATCAATTAGAACTCCAACAAATTACTTCAACGTTATCATTAGATCAGATTTTAGATAGTGAATTAAATACGAATCCAGGATTTACAGATGATTCAAAAGCTGTGCCAGTAAATGTATCAAATAACAATTGATTATTCAAAAATAAAAAAATGGTATGAATACTCGCAGGATTGGGAATATTTTTATTGGTAGGAGCTGTTGCCTTTTTAGCTTTCCCATTTGGTAGCTCTGAGAGGAAACCATGAGCAGTAGTAGATTCACAAGATATAACAGAGGAGTATACAGATGATCATCAATCAGCAGATTTAACAGATGATTCAGAAAATAATTCATCAGAAAATGATGAAGAAGATAATTCATGAAATATAATTTCTCATGGAGGCAATGCTACTGTTGAACAAGATTTTCCTGATGCTGACTGGGAAGATGAAGGTGAAAGTGATTGGCAAGAAGATCTAGAGTCTCCAAATCCATATATATGTGAATGAGATGAGTGTTTATCATTTAATAATAACAGTCAAATAAATCAGATAGAAAAAACTAGTATTATGCCAGTTATTGATGACTATAAATCACAAGCAGAGAATTATTATTCTGTTTGAAATGATATGCAGGATAAAAAACTTGTAAAATATTCACTTCAACTAATGACTCTATGTAATACTTATCAAGGACAAATTGAGAGCGGAGAATGACTTGATGAAGCAAGTTTAGCATCATTTAAATCTGATTGAGATGCATTATTGGAGAAAATAGATAAATATTTAAATCAAGATGACACAGAATTATTCATAAGTAATAATGATTATCAGGATTACTGATGAAATGATGATTTAAGAGATTATATATATGATAGAGCAAATTGATATACGAATTAAAATAATTGGTAAAATCTAAAAATAGGATTGTAAGAATTAAGTATTTCTGTACTATAATAGAGTGCCTTAATAGAAGGAATAGATTTTGTCTATGCTAATTTAGCCGTATTCCTATTTATTAATAGTTATGAAATCAAATAAAAATCGTATAAAATTTGATGAAAAATCGACTTGATACTCTTTTTCTAATACATTAAGCTCTCATTTGGAGAGATTCGTAAATTACCTTCAGTATACCAAAAATGCATCACCAAAAACTATAGAGAATTATTCACTTCGAGTGAATCGTTTCATTGAGTATATTTGAGATGTAGATGCAAGTGAAATCAAAATGATGCATATACAGGATTTTAGGACATCTTTAATTAAACAAGGTCTTAGCCCAAAAACAGTGAATTATCATGCAGTGGGACTTAGATCATTTTTCAAATTTATGCTTCGCAATGATGTAGAAACTCTCTCTCCAGAAAAGATAGATTTAGCCAAAATTCCTCCTAGAAGAGTTTCGTATCTTTCAGAAGAACAAGTTCAGGATATTTTGGCAGCCCCCTGAATTTTTGAAAAAAATCCATTAAAAATTCTGCGTGATAAAGCGATTTTAGCTACATTATATGGTACATGACTCCGTGTGACAGAATTAATTACACTCAAGACTAAAGATATAAAGCTTGGAGAAAGCCAATTCTCAGTTATTTGAAAAGGTTCTAAATTACGTTCCGTCTTCCTTACCCAAGATGCTAAAGAAAAACTGAAAAAATATATTCTTTCTCGTGCAGATGATTCAGAATATTTGTTTATCTCATTATCATGAAATAGTTACGGTCAGCCATTATCCAGAAATACGGTAGAAAGTTTAGTGAAGAAATATGCTGAATGGGTTTGAATAAAAGAAAAAGTAACACCGCATACATTGCGTCATTCTTTTGCAACGTCACTATTACGTAGATGAGCAGATATTCGTTCAGTACAGGATTTATTGGGTCATTCATCGATACAAACCACACAAATTTATACACATGTGGATGATAAGTACTTACAAAAAGTGCATGATTTATTAGATAAAAAGCAGAATTTTGATAAAGAAGTTGATATAGATGATGAAATTTTCAGCGATAATTTGTTTAATGAATAGGAGTGTCGTAATTATTCTAGGTAATACCTAACATGTTAGTATAAAAAATCTCTTGCAATTCTAATTTATTTTAATACAAATTAATTACACCTTTTCACAAAAAGGCTAAACAGGGAAAAATATCTCGTCTCCTTGGAGGGGAGATATTTTTTAATTTTAAAAAATTCATAAAAGCTGACTTTAAATATTGAGTCAGCTTTTTGTTTATATTAAATTATTTTTACATGCTTCATAGATTTACAACTTTACCGTCCTTGGTTAAGAATGCTGCAAATCATTTATTCAAGAAATAGTATATATCATTGATATATCCAACTCTAGCATCATCAAAATCTCGATAATAATAGGAATCCTCATTAGTATTTTCAGCAAAATTTTGTGATAAGAATTCTTTAATTAAGGCTGTAGAAGTCTTAATGGATAATCATTTTAATCCTACAAATTCATCATATTTATAGTTCCAATTATTTTCCTTAGATCTCTGTTCAAGTAATGTCCTTATGGCCATAGGTAAGATTAACTCTTGATTATTAGATCTCCATACAAATACTCTAGGATTTTCTAATGCGGGAGTATAACTTGTATCTCATGTAAATTCATATGAAGCGATTACTGAAACTGCTATGTTCTCAGGATTTACTTTAGTTAAACAATCTTCATATAATCTTTGCTCCTCATTACATTTCTTATCATCATTAGCTTTTGTACATGAATCAGTCAATTCTGGATCCACATTTTTTGTAATCAATGAGCTACATTTAGTTTCAGCTGTTTCATGATCTTTGTAGTCGATTTTGTATAAATCTACTTTCACATTATCTTGTTTTAATCCACCATATCCATTGTCAGTAGTAGAATATCCTAGTCAAATTAAGTATTGAACTCCATTTTTAGCATCTGAATATGGATGTAAATATGTAGAATATCCAGGAATCTTTAATTCTCCAATAATCTTTGGATTACTTATATCTTCCATATCTACTACGAATAGAGGATCAATATTTTGATAAGTAACTAGATATAATTTATCTCCAATATAACGAGAAGATTTGAAATTTTCTCCAGGTTCAATATTCAAAAGGCTTCACTTTAATTTCAGATTTTTATCAAGTATTGATAGATGAGTAGCATTTTGGTCATATCGTGTAGTAGTTAAAATTCTGAAATTTCCATTATCATCTTCATCCATTGAATATTGATTTAATGGAGTTCCTGGAATGATAGTAGAGTCCTGATAATCTACAGTTTTTCCTAAATTGAATTTATGAATTAATGTGTTTTCATCTCTATAATATCGTGAAGAGTAACAACCTCGTAATGAACATTTTATAGGATTAGAAAAATAGATTGGAGCAGGTAAATATAAAGAATTTTGGCTCATATGAATTTCATCTACATTTCCAAATACTAGACTTTGTTTAGGAGTAGCATCTAAATCCCTTAAGGAAAATTGAGAAATTAATGTAAAATTAGGATATATCCCAGTCTCTTTCATAGTATCCTCAGATGGTAATAGATAGAAAATACTATCACATGGTGTCGATGTTACTTTTTTGTCATAAGATTTTTTGGAATCTGAACTTTTTTTGAGGGTAATATCTGTAATCCTTGGTTGCATATCTTTGAATAAAATTGGTTCGTCTCTCCATGCAATATCATACCAATTTAGATTAACGGAAGAGATTAAATAAAGCTGATTATTAATCATTCTCGCATCTTGAAAATATCCATAAACCTCAGTTAGCTTTTCTAACTTTAGATTTTCTAGATCGCTAATATCATATACAATTACTAATGTACGATTTGATCCAAGAATGGAATCAGATTTTGAAGCATAACGAGAACCCAGAATAACTAATTTATCATTATTTAAGAATAGTTGAATATCGTTCAAACTATCAGGAATATTGATTTTAGATACAACTTCCGCATCCAATAAATCGTTTTGAGTCGGAGCTTTAATTATAGAAATATATTTTTCATCATAATCAGCTTCTGAATAATAGAAAAGGTATTTTCCATTCGATTTTAAAATTTCTGGTTCATCTACTCAGACTTTTTGAATATTAGTAGTAGAAAAATCTGAAATTTCTCACATATCTGCAGATTTAGCAACCGAATCAGGTGCCGGAGCTATTGCAGATTCTTCTTCAACATAATCTACATTTTCCATAGATTTTGCTCAATTTGTATAAAGAACAGGGTAACCATACCAATTGCGATTTTCTTTAGGATGTAGTTTTTTATATGTTTCTAGAAAATCACTCATAACTTTTTCCATAGATTCACAAGAATTTACTTTTGTGAAAGTGATTTTCTCATTCAAAATTTGAGCTTGATTTACCATTTCCTGTTCAGATCTTTTATTAAGTTCGTCCTCAATCTGAGTATCAATACTGACAGCAGATACACTTACAACCCCTCATAATATGATTAGTGAGGTAATAGAAAATAAAATACTCTTTGCTTTCATGTAGATATATTAAATAAATAAAATTACATATATAACTTATATACATATAAACGAATTATTTGCAAATATTGTGGCAACATTTTACATATTTTTCAAAAGCCATCACAAAACTATACTTGCAGTCTCCATTCTAAGCACATTTTCTCATAAATCTATAATTTTAGCTCAATCAAATAATTTCAAATCTTTGGGAGAGAATCATCCCTCAGGTCAAATTACCCCACACAAATCGTTACTTTCAATTTTAGCTAATTCTCAATATGGAGTTCCATTCATGTTCGCAATTATTATATTTTTTCAATCCACAAAATCTTTCAATTCATTTTCAGATTTTAGAAACTTAATTTCAGGGAGCTGAATTCGTCGTGATTGTTCTACGGCTTCATGTGAAATTTTATCCAAACGTTCAGCTTTTTTTTCATTTCGTTGACGAATTATGCTATGTTCACTTACCCAAAAGTAGATGCTTTTCACTCAAATTTCAGTCAATTTTTGTACAATCAATTCAGCTTTTTCTCGTTTGTTTGGCATAGCAATCATCATTGAAATGTTTTTTTCAGAAATAGAAAAAATCTGACTAGAAATTATTTCACCAGTTAAGTCTTTATTAGTCCAATCTTGAATAGAAAGTTCATGCCTAGTTGTTCATTCTTTATTTGAATATTGTACACAGATTTTGTCTCACTTTTTTATGCGAAGGACTTTGCGGAGTTGAGATAATAAAACAGGAACGGAAAAAATTTCTATGCTATTTCATTTTACACGAATTTTACCTGCATCAACATGGAATAATTGCATATATTTAGAAATAAATTAAACAAACATTATTTTAGCGAATAAATACACTTTTTCAATTTAATCTTGAAATTTTATAATCAGATGTGTAAAATGACTTGAAGTTAAATAAAAAATAACCCCAAAAATATAAAACAAAATGGAAGAAAATAATTATTTAGAGTTATCTCGAGATTTCTGGGATAATTATAAGCTTTTCTTGAAGCAGGAAATAAATTTGGCGGAGCTGAAAACACATCTTGTTACAGCCGATGATGTAAAGTTTTATCACGATGAATGTGATTCAAAGTGTGATGTGGTAGGAATCCTTAAGTCTGTGGCAAAAAGAAATTTGGATTCTCTCATTGATGCTTTTTTCTTTGTTTTGGAGGCAACATCTGATACAAGAGAAAAAAAAGCGGTTGCTCGTAAGATTCTTATGATTTTTATCAGTAATTATTCGAGTCTGACTCGGGAAAAGACTGTAAAAACTAAGGCATCCAATTTGATGATGCATTTTGCATCTCCATTTGAGGCTGTTAATGAAAATCTGTATTTGGATCTGCTAATTAATAACCTTATTCTGACGGTATTTTCACTGAAAGATAAGCAGGATATAGAAGGGATGGTTAATTTGGTTTTGTTTAAGTTCATTTCTTTTTACTCTTGTTTAGCGGTCTCTGATAAAGAAGGAAGAATCAGGTGTGACGATTTAGGTAAAGAGCTCTCTTCCAATTGGAATGTTTCTACTCCAGAATCGGTAACCTTATCGGCTCTAAAAAAACGTGAAAAAGATTCAAAGATTTCATCAAGTGAATTGGCTCTCCTTGAAAAGTATTCATTCTAAATTAAAAATGGAGTCGTAAGTTTCTTATGACTCCGTTTTTATATTTTATGATTTCAATTGTTTCATCAATTCTGCATTAACGGCCTGAGGGTTAGCCTTCCCTTGGGTTTTTTTCATCACTTGACCAACGAAGAATCAGATTACACTTTCTTTTCATCATTTGAATTGCTCAACTATTGCAGGATTAGCTGCCAAAACTTCAGCAACGATTCATTCAAGTTCTGAGTTATCCATCGCAGGAGCATCAAATCATTTCTCTTTGATTACCTCTTGAACTGATTTACCAGATTGTAAAACTACATCAAATACAATTTTTAATTGATTATCAACCAGTTTTTTCTCTTTTTCTACTTGTAAAAATTCTTTGAATAAAGGCTGAAACTTATCCAAGAATCATTCCAAATTTCAGCAAGATTTCAAAAATGCAGTTTTTTCTGAAAATAATTTTTCAGCATCTGTTCACTGTTTTTTAGCTTCCTCAGAAACGGATTTTAATAATGTAATTTCATCTCATTGAACGAAATCTAGAGCTCGTTTCATCGGTCAAACCATCCATTTTGCTACAGTTTTTGGTTCAAATCATTTATTTACCATTCAAAAGAAAAAGTCGAATAATGATTTATCCAAGAGGAGAGCATTGATATATTCTTTATTAAATCAGAATTCTTTGCATTTAGTGATATAATCAAAAGGACGGTCAATCTGAACTTCATCAAATTCTTTCAAATCGTTTTCAGACAATTCCAAGGCTGGCATATCTGGCTCAGGAAAATAACGGTAATCTACAGCATCTTCTTTGCTTCTCATCATGTATGAAGTATTTTCATCATCTGCTCGGCGACGAGTTTCCTGTGAAACGGATTCTCATATGGAAATCAAATCCCACTGTCTTTGAGATTCAGCTTCAATAGCTCTTTTTATCGCAGAAAAAGTATTGATATTCTTTAGTTCAACCCTCGTTCCAAGTGGATCAGATTCGTTCTTACGAATTGAAATATTTACATCCACACGCATCTGTCATTTTTCTAGATCAGCATCTCCCAAATCGTTCCACTTAGCCAGACGCTGAATTTCTTTTGCAAATTCTACGGCTTCATCAGCACTAGAAAAATCTGGATCAGTAACTATTTCCAAAAGTGGAGTTCATGCACGATTAAAATCTACCAAACTTTTTCAGTTCTCATGTATCATTTTAGCTGCATCACATTCCAAATGAGCTTCGTGAATTGTTACAGTTTTTTGATTTTCATAATTATTCAAGAAAAAAGAAACTTTTCATTCAGTTATGATTGGATGGTAGAACTGTGTAATCTGGAACCCCATTGGCAAATCGGGATAGAAATAGTTTTTTCTATCAAATGAACTTTTCTTACTCAACTTTGAATTCAAGGCTTTTGCAAAATGGATGGCTTTCGTGACTACTTCTTGATTCAGAAGCGGTAAGGCTCCAGGTTGTCATGTACAGACAGGACAAACATGTGTATTTGGTCTTGCAGAAAAATCCTGCTCATTTTTACATTTACAGAATATTTTTGCATTTGAATTTAGTTTTAAGTGAATTTCTAGTCAAATTGTGATAAGGTAATCCATAATTTTTCAATCCAAAAAATAGTAAAATTCTGAATTTAAAATACTATTCTTGACTATAAAATCAAGAAAAGAATGAATGGAATGATAAAATTTTAACCAATCATTCCATTTCCGAGACACTCATCTCAATCATAAGCTACAAACACCTGACCAGGAGCAACAGCCCGTTGCTCCTTTTCAAAAGTCACTTTCATATCTCAGTTTCCCATTTTATCTAAACAACATTCAACAGCGGGAATTTGCCTATATCTAATCTTTCCACAAAGATGTTTATTAAAATTCAAAAACTCTCTAATCTTTTTTCTCGAGTTTTTATTTCAATTTAATATCTCATTTTCCATATCAGGACAAATCCAATGCCAATTCTTTGCTATCAAAGTCTTAGTCTTCAATTCTTCAGCATCCTTGTCAGTCACATAAAGAATATTATTCTCAATATCAATACGATATACATAAGCCTTAAAATTTAGTCACAATCACTGTTTCTGGCCAATTGTATAGAAATATGCTCATTGATGAGTTCAAACTTTTTTTCAATTCAAATCCAAAATATCTCATTCTTTCTTCGGAAATTTCTGCATCAAAAAAGTTCTAATAGGAACATTTCATATGAAACATAACCCCTGACTATCTCTTCTATCAGCATTTGGCAATCAGATTTCTTTTGCTTTTTCTCTTACTTGTTGTTTAGTCATTTCTCATAATGGAAATATACTTTTACTAAGCTGATATTGATTTAATCCAGAAAGAAAATAACTCTGATCTTTCCAAGAATCTACTCATTGCAAAAGATGGTATTGTACCTGTCATTCTGAGCGTAGCGAAGAATCCACTTCACATCACACTTGTCATTCTGAGTGAAACGAAGAATCTTTTGTGCTTCACCTAAGATCCTTCACTTCGTTCAGGATGACTGAAGTAGAAATCCTAGCATAATGACCAGTCGCAATATAATCAAATCACTGCTCCATAGCCCTATTCAAAAACACATCAAACTTAATCAAATTATTACACAAAACATCAGGATTTGGAGTAATTCACTTTGAATATCACTCGAAAATATAATCGATAATTCTTTCCTGATACTCTTTCTGCAAGTCAAAAGATAATAATTCTATTCACAAAAATTTAGCCACTTTGATAGCTTCTTCAGCATCTTTAAAAGTAGTACAATTTCACTTATCACTTACATAATTTTTCATAAATCATCATACAACTTCATATCATTGCTCCAAAAGTAGGGCAGCACTAACTGCCGAATCTACTCATCCAGATAATCATACTAAAACTTTTTTCTTCATAATTCAAAAAATATTAAACAATTACTTATAATGAATTGATTATTATTTACAAACTACAAATTTAAAAAGAATCTGACTTATATATTGATTTTAGAGTTACTAATTTTAATATGTAAAAGTATATTTATACTTTAGTAAAACAAATGACGGATTTTATAATTCAAAACCGAAAATTATTAGCAATACTTCTTGCTATTATTATTGCAGCAACTATTCTAAGATATAGAGAGGGAGAATGAGTTTCTATTATAAAACCTAAATACATTGTCAAAAAATTTTTCTTTTCTTACTCAGAAAATCACTTTTATACATCATTAAAAAAAGTTCTATATTACAATTATTGATATAAATATGAAGTATATCCAAAAGTAAGATTAGCAGATATATTTCAACCAGAAAAGGGTGATAATTGAATAAAGAAATTACGAATGAGACATGTTGATTTTCTCATAGTCGATAAAGACCAGGATTTTAAACCTATTTTAGCAATAGAACTAGATTGAGATTCACATAAAGAATACAGACAATACAAGTCAGATAAATTTAAAAATGAAGTATTCAAAGATTCTAATCTACCTTTAATAAGATTTAACAATAATGTTTCAGATAACCAAGAAATTATAAAATCAAATATTATCCAATACTTAGGGAATCCAACTAAACAACCCAATTAAACTAATTCTAACTCAACTCCAAAAATCTCAACTCCACCTTTCTAAGTCAGAATTTTGGATTTTGAAATTTTACTATCGCCATATTATTCCAAACCTCCATCACATAACCCACTCCAAATAACTTATGTCTAACTGTATCTCATTCAGAAATATTACTAGTCACTTCATTTCCTAGTCATCACGACAAATCATAACTCTTTACCAAATTCTGAGGCAATTCTGCCAAAAATCTGCTTGGTGGATTATTTTTCACTTGTCACCAAGTCATTCTAGAATGAGCATACGACATAAACAAAACATCTTTTGCTCTCGTAACAGCCACATACATCAGCCTTCTTTCTTCTTCCAATAATTTTGGGTCAAGAGTTGCATTTGAAAGTGGAAAAATCCCATCTTCCAATCATACAATAAACACGCAAGGAAATTCCAATCATTTACTTGAATGAACCGTCATTAATTTTACAGCATCAATATCTCATTTTTCATTCTCCGTAATATCACTCAAAAGCGAAACTTCCTCCATAAACTGTCTCAGAGTTGGTTCTCATTTTTCGATATACTTACTCGCCATATTTATCAATTGTCCAATGTTCTCATATTTTTCTTCTGCCTGAGGTTCTCATCATTCCTCTTTGATTAGATAATCCTTATAATTGATTTTCTTAACCAAAGATTCAATAAAATCTGAAGGACTATCAAGATTTAATTCTTCTTTGAGTTCTTCCATTGAAATAATAAACGATTTGATTCCAGTCATAGCCTGAGGAGTAAGCTTCAATTCATCAGGCAAAATCTCAGCTTTTCGTAATTTTTTGATAGTATCATAAATCGCTTCTTCATGAACTAATGCATAATCCTCAATTTTTCCTCGTGTTGTATCTCAGATTTTTCTATTTGGAACATTTATAATTCTTTTCAATGCTAGATTATCTCTATCATTCAGAAAAAATCTCAAATATGCCAATACATCTTTAATTTCTTTTCTCTCAAAAAACTTGAAAGCTCACCAAATCTTGTAAGGAATTCATTCCTGAATAAATAGACTTTCAAATACACTTGATTGAGAATTCGTCCTATAAAGAATTGCTACTTGTCACCATTCTTTAAATTTTCAAGAATTCTTCATTTTTTTTATCAGCTCAATTGTATTCGCAGCTTCATCTACATCACTACTATGTGAAAAAATCGTAATCATATCTTTTTCAGTTCATGCTCTATTTGGCTTAATATTCTTTTCATATTGACGAGCATTATTCTTAATAATAGCATTTCCAGCCTCTACAATATGAGGTTTAGAACGATAATTTATCTGTAGCTTAAACATCTGAATATCTGGCCAATACATTTTCACATTCAAAAAATTCTCCATCAATGCTCACCTCCATCCATAAATACTCTGAAAATCATCTCCAATCAAAGTCATTTTTGCTCATCATCCACTCATCATTTTCATTAGTTCAAACTGTATCCAGTTGGTATCCTGAGCCTCATCCACCAAAATATAATCAAATGAATTCTGCCATTTCTGCAAAATTTTAGGCTCTTTTCTGAATAATAAATAGGGGAGTAATAGCAAATCATCAAAATCTAATGAATTTGAAGTCTCCAAAGCTTTTTGATATTCTTCGTAAACCTTTCACATAGTTTCATCATAATTTGAATTAACTCATTTCAAAAAATCTGAAGGCATCATTCAGTCATTCTTGAGTTTCGAAATAACTCCTTTTACCTCGTTTGGCTTGAAAACATCTTGTAAATTCAGTCTTTTTAATATTTCTTTTACTACACTTGCCGTATCATTAGTATCCAATATCGTAAAATCTTTGTTATATTTCATTCAAAGTTTATCTATATCTTCTTTCAGAATTTTTAAGAAAATTGAGTGAAATGTTCATATCCATTTCATCTGGTATGGGAATAAGCGATATTGATTACCTACATTTTCTTGTTTATCCGCCTCAATCGCCACCAAAAAATCCATAATATCATCATGAGGTTGCCCCCCTTCAGTAAGGGGGGTAGGGGGGATTTCCTGTTCCCCTTTACCTAAAGGGGATACGGCTTCAGCCGAGGGGATTTTTTCATCCACCTCACCTCAAATTTCCTCCGAAATCTTAATCAATCTCTCTTTCATTTCATTAGCTGCTTTATTTGTGAAAGTCACTGCCAAAACTCTTTGAATGGGAGTCTTTAGCCCCCACCACAAATAAGCAATTTTATACGTCAAAACCCTAGTTTTACCAGAACCAGCTCCAGCAATAATCAATGATGGAGTATCTGTATGTAAAGCTGCTAAAGTCTGTTCATCATTCAACTGTGAAGATATATATTCTTTTATATTCATTCGTTTATTTTGTATAATTAATTAAGAAAAATCTGACTTAACATTCAATTGAAGTTGCTCAATATTTATCATAATATGCCTGAATATGGTCAGGAGTTTTGTATTTTGGAAATAATTTCTGATTGAGTAACATACTTGCATTCAATTCTTCCGCAATAGCTCCATTATTCGCCATCCATTCATCCACTTCTTCAGCTTTATATCAATTCTTGATACATATTTCTCTAATCTCTTCTCTATCCATAATATGATATTTTCCAGCTGGTTTTCTACGATTTGCATCATACATTTTTGTTCAATCTTTAATTGATAACGCAATTTCCCATGCTTCTTTATCTTTCTCTTTCAAGTAACGATAATCATTATCTACAATCAGCTTTGTATTTGTCTGTTTAGCCAAGTTATAAATAAATTGATTTACCTTCTTCGTGATAGGTAGGAGAGGCTCATCCTGTGCAGTTATCTCTAGGTAACATTTTTCTCCAAATATTTCATGCAACATATCATAAATTTCTCTAATCTTAGCTTCACTTTCTCAGGCAGATAGCATTTTGGATATCCAGCTCAATTCTCATCCAGTAAAAATTCTGATTCATTCAGACTTTTCTTTCAGTGCATTCAAATCCAATTTCTGAGTTCAATTCGTAAATCCAGTTTGATTTGCATAGGCAATTAATTCCATCATGTTATGATATCATTCATCCGTTTCAGCTAATAAACACAAATTTCACACACTCTTCCCTATTCATGAAGATTTCAGATCCATCACAAATCAGATTTCTAAACCAAATATCGCCTTCACTCATTTATCATTTTCATCTTCAGGATTTTTTGAATCTTTTGCGGCCAAGAAAAATGATGGCACTCAAAACATACCATTATAATCCGTAATCGCAATCGCAGGAAATCATAATTCTTTCGCACGTTTTACGATATCTTTTGGTTGTCCTAATGCCTCCAAAAAGCTATAAGTACTATGTCAATGTAGCGGAACATACATCAAAGAATCGATTCAAAAAATAAATATATCTTAACTAATTAAGAATAAAAATTTCAGATTTTTTTTCAATCTAAATAAAAATTTCAAATAACTATTTAAACGTTTATAATGTCTATTGATATTTGCA
This sequence comes from uncultured bacterium, assembly GCA_946408385.1. Lineage (GTDB taxonomy): Bacteria > Patescibacteriota > Gracilibacteria > Absconditabacterales > Absconditicoccaceae > UBA3291. Next base: position 14,226 of record CAMJSB010000007.1, read on the forward strand.
CATAAATATATAATATAAACAATAACAAAAAGTTCAGAAACTATGGAAATTATTTGTATTTTATTAGCAATCCTAGGATTAATCCTAGTAATCTCTAGCGGTTTAATAAGAAAGTCAGCTAGAAAGATAGACGAAAAAATCTGTAAAGACACAAGTCTTTCAGATGATGAGTTTAACAAAATTAGAAATGAAAAGATCTACGGGCCAGAAAAACTGGCAACATACTTGTTTTGGATCGGAGTTATTTTGCAGATTCCGAATACCATACTAGCAATAAAATCCATCTTGAACCTATTCATTTCTTAACAACAAAGAAAAATAGCGAGAGATTCCTCCCGCTATTTTAACATTTCCATTTTTATTTAGACATCTCAAGAATAAATAAAAGCCTATAATTTTTTGCAATTTGAAAACAACAATAAGTATAGGCAACTAAATAAATTTATTCCACAATTTTACTTATAACAATATCCCACAAATCATCGGAAATTTCTTCAATAGATTTAAGCTTTCAATCCGGAGCGCTATCAATAATTGTTCGATTATATTTCTTTGCAACATATTTATAAGCTTCTGCTGCATTTTTTAGATGGTTCAAGTCAGCCTCATGAATGTCTCTTTTTTTATTGGTATATTCTCTTTTTCATTTTTGGTCTACTAATTCTTGTCAAATTTCTGCAGGCATATAGAGTAAGATATTCATATCAGGTCTTGGGATTCAAAATAATCAGAATTCAAATTCATCTAGCCATTTTAGAAATTTATCTCTTTCAATTAGACTGTGAATTTTCCCTGCTTGGTGTCACATATTAGATGAAACGTATCTATTCGAAATTACAATTTTTCATTCTTCTAATCGTTTCTTAATCCTTGGAGAGGCTTCATATCTATCCACGGCGTAAAAAACTGAAGCTCTATATGGTCAAACTTCATCGGCTGTTCAGAGATTCCCATTGAGATATTCTTCTACCATTCATGCAGATTTTTTTCAGTATTGTGGAAAATCTACCGTTTCCACACCGTATCATTTCTTCTCTAATCTTTCTACTAAAAGCTTTGTTTGAGTTCATTTCCCGCTTCAATCAGTTCAATCAATTACTATGAAGATTCCCTTTTGCATTATAGTAAGGTGATAAAATAAATCTGATTTTTTACCTATGTCATTCTGAAGAATTTGTGACGAAGAATCTTATGTGTTTGTTTTTGCTATTTTTTAATAAACACATAAGATTTTTTTCACCGCCGCTAAGCGGGGCAAGCTTCTTTCAGGATTACGGTTTATGCTTATTTTACTTTTACATTATATTTTAGTGAAACTTTCTCTCTAATGTCTTGATGAAATTTTAACATTGAATCTGAAACTATTACATCTTTATTTCACACAGGATTTCGAATCTTTTTTAATCAAATGATGACTTTTTGAATATGTTTTACTATCCATTCAAAAATATTTCAAAGGAATCAATCTCATAAAGTTTCCATAACTTTTTTGAATTTAGTATTTCACGAAAATGAGGAGACTCAAAGCGAAATTGTCTGTTTTTCTTGGTAATTTGGCAGGATTCATTTTATCCATTTATTACTTTCAAAAAATGAGTTATTAATTTCTTCATCTGGTTGATAAATTAGAACTAAGTGAGCGATTCGATATGCTAGATATATATCAAGAGAAGATAAAGAGATTGGATATAAATTTTTTGAATCAGATGTGATGAAAAATGAAAGACAGATTTTTTTTCTAATTTTTTTTCAGAAGCGTTTAGCTCATTTAAGTGTGAATAATACCATACTTCGAAATTTTGCAGTTCGAATTCTCCCTGGTTCAGCAATGACGAACAAATCGATATCTGAGTTTTTATCTAAAGCATTAAAGCTGATTGAATTACATAAAAAAATCTGTTCAACGAATGGGATAGATTGAAAAGTGGATTTAAGTCTGTTTATTTCCTCTAGGTATTCATCCATATATTCAGATTTTTTATCCCGTGAGAATTCATCTCATGATTCTGATTCGTTTACATCAATATTTTTTAGCATTTTATTTGCATTTGTGTGTTCTATATCAGAATATTGAAAAAATAGTTCAGCATTTTTTGGAACTGGATAATTCATTATTTCGTAAAACCTTAGGTATGGTTGGATGGATAATAATTTTAGTATCTTTGACATATTGTTGAATCAGATGAATCATAAATTTGGCAACCTTCTCGTGTTTTACATTTAGTTTGATCATCATTATCATAAAACTTACAATTTCTGAAGGATATAGTTTGAGAGCGAGCATCTGCTACAAATTTTCATATTTCTTTTGGTTTGTCGCAGTCTTTATTGAGACAGAGTCCAACTATTACATCTCATGTTAATGCGATGCTATTATTACCACTTACATAAAACACATTTTTATCATTAATATTTTTCGGAGAAAATCATTTATTCATGATTATATATTTCTCATCAGCTCAACTCCAATAAAATTTTAATTGGTTGTTTTGATTGCAAGTGTCGGATATAGAGAGTGTTTTATAAATCTTTATATCACTTGGACTATCTCATGTTGAGTATGATAAATTTATTTTATCACACATGTCTCCACTAGAGCAAAAACTACCATTTCATCACGTGAATTCAACTATGTAATAATTTGGGAAAATAAATACATTTTCAGATAATTTTAAATTTTTACTAGTGAGAGTATAAAACAGAAAATTATTTATCTCTCATCAAATTGAATTGGCACATCATTGAGCTTCTATTGCTTTCCTCTTTTCATCACTTCATCATAGGTACATAGTCGTCGCCATCATCAAAATTCATATCATCATAACCACGACAATTAATTCAATTAGAGTAAATGCGCTCTTTCTGTTTATGTACACTTTTTATATAACAAAAAATAAATTCTGAATATAAAATAATATTTTTAACTCTTGTTTCAAGTATTAATGAACATAAAGCCTTGCTTTGTTTATGAAAATAGAGAATTATTTTTAATTGAATAACTTTCTGAAATTTTTTTTTCAGCAGGTCTTGCTAATTCAATAAACTTGTTTGTATCAAAGACATAATCAGCATTATCCATATCGACTTTCTGAAAATGTAACAAATAAAGCAAAACTAAAGCAGTCATTCTAACATCATTTTTACAATATTCTTGGATTTTTTTCAATATTTTTTTGTCATCTGATGATTTCCATTGTTTCCAAAGACTTTCGACATCAGCTCATGAATCCAAAGTTTTTTTTACTCAAACTAGAGAATCTGAAACTTTATTTAGTCACATCCTTTTTCAGGTTAATTGTGTGAAGAACACATACAAATCTAAACTTTTTTCATTTAGAATTTCTACTTCTTTTTTTGTTAATCATGCATTATAAACACTTACAGGATTATCAAAATAAATTTGATTATAACCAATGATATATCCATCAAAATTAAGCATTTTTTGTACAAAATCTTTTAAGTCTTCTTTCATTATACAGGAGTATATCATTTTACCAGGTTCAAGCTCTTCCATGCTAAATCATAAATAGTATTCTGGGAAATTAGATTCACTTACTTCTCATGAAATTAATGCTGTTTCGATATCATATACTAAGTATGGTTTTCAGAGTATATCATAGAATTTTCACTGAACGAATGCATCCATAAGAATTTGCTCGATAGTTCTTTGTCAGACTTGTCTTTGTTTTTTGGAAACATAGCGAATCATTAAACGATTCAATTCTCACTTATCATTTGCAGGAACTTGAATTTGAATATTATCAACTTCATCTGTAATATGAATTTGGTTATCGATTAACTGAATAGTTATTAATGGATTTCATCTATCGAAGAACATTACTTCATTTCATTCATGAAAAGCAATTTTGAAAAAATCATTTACTCATTGGCATTTTTCCCTTTGAATAATTGTATGTAAGTGGGGAATTAGGTTGTTTTGGATTGTAGAAAGTTCTTCTAATGTGAATTTTTTGTACATTCAGATTTTTATGATAAAATATGATATAACTTGTAGAGAAAAAAATCTGAATTTCAAGTAATAGAATATTCTATGTATGGTGCGAGAAATAAGTAAAAATAGGATTGTAGCTAGATTGTCCCTGTTTTAATAGATTGCATCTTTGAAAGTTCATTTCTCAAAATTTTTATGTCATTTGTTAGGAAAACGTTCATATTTAATTCCTTGAATATTGCTTCATTTTTGTATTCATATTACAATATAATTAAGACATTGGTCTGATGTATTGCATGAAATAACAGCTCATTGTTTTCAAGTTTGTCGTATATTGTTTATATATAATTTTTTGTTCTTAATTTTTATGAATGTTCATTTTTTGTCTTCATGAATATTTGCATTAGTTTTATCAATTATTCAATTAATATCATGGTATAGTCGTAAATCCATAAAATTGTCCATTTGTTTAAAAATTCAAATAATTTCGTTATTTGATAATTTGTTGATTTCGGTAAGACTCATTTCAGGTGTAGGATCTATGATGTCAGTATTAGATACTTTAATAAATATTGTTTCTCATCTGCTAAATCTATTTCTTTTTATTTCATTTCAATTCTTGTCACAAATGGTATATATTCTATCAGATAAATATCATCACATTTGATCTTTTCGTTTGTCAGCTACTCATCAAATAGTTCATCATTGTAAAAAAGTGTAACTATAAAGTTTTCGATTCCTGTTTTGGCTATCTTTTGTGTTTTTAATGTATTCGAATTTTCATGGAATTTTTTTGGATTCTTTTTGTTCTTGAATGGAGTTTTTTAGTTTCATTAAGTTTTCTTGGATTGAGCCATTATTTCTGTTGTCTAAAGTTTCTATGAGCATTTTGTGTAAATTAAAATTGTAAATACATATAATTATAATCAAACTTTCTAAAAAATGCAAAAATTTTGGCACTTTTTTATTGATTTAATTGAAGAAATAAGTTACAATATATGATATATTTTTTATTGTTTGTTTTTTTGTTTGTGATGAAAAAAATACGTGAAATTTTCCCATACTTCTTGTTGCTAATTTATATTTGATTATTGATTCGAAGTGGAATAAATCCGGTGGATAGAGGCGTTTGGTATGCAGAAGAATGAACAGTTTTGGCTGTTGTGTTAGTGTTAGTTTTTACTTTCAAGAAATTCAGATTTTCTAATTTCTCTTATTTTATGATGTTTGCATGGATAGTGATTCATACAATTGGTGGTCATTATACGTTTGAGAATGTTCCGTTCGATTGGTTTAATGATTTGTTTGGATTTGAGAGAAATATGTATGATAGAGTTGGTCATTTTATTATTGGATTCTATGCATTTCCTATTATTGAACTTTTGGATAGAAAGAAGATGGTAAATAACAAAGTAGTATTGTATTTATTCTGATTTTTATCTATTGTTTCACTAGCTGGACTTTATGAAATATTTGAATGGCGGTATGCTGTTTATTTTGATCCTGCAACATGAGATGCAGTACTTTGAAGTCAGTGAGATGTTTGGGATGCTCAGAAAGATATGTTAATGGATACATGTGGAGCTATTTTTGCTATAATTCTGTATTGAATTAATAAAAAGCTTAACCATAATCTTTCATAAATTTTTACTTGCAAAAAAGAATGAAAAATCTACCATAAACTCTAGTTTTATTATTAACCATTTTTTGTGATGACAATTGAAGGAACAATTATTTTTATTTCAGAAGAGACAATCGTTGGTCAAAAACAACTTCCAAAAGTTAGCTTCGTTATCGAAGAAGACTCAGATAGAGAATTCAAAAACTCTTTGATGATAGACTTGTTAGGAGAAAAAACTGAATTGATCAAACAATACAAAGTTGGAGATCATGTAAAAGTATTCTTAAATTATAGAGCTAGAGAATATGATGGAAGACGATTTAATAGTATTGGAGCTTGGAAAATTGAATGAAATGGAGATTCTTCTTCAAATGGAGGAGATGAACTTCCTTTCTAATTAAAAGTTTAGTAAATTAAAAAGCTGACTGTTTAGTCAGTTTTTTATTATTAGATTTAAGTAACCTAATTCAATAAAGGTCATTGATTGTATCAAGTTTTTTCCTCAATTGTTTTTTTATTGTTTTTTTGTTTACTATTTCATGTTTTTTTATTTGAATTATTTTTAGACGATAAAAAATTGGAGATAAATCAGATGAAAAAAAATCATAACATTATTGATAAAAATCGAAACAATGGTTTTAAAATTCAAGATAGCCAATTGCTTAGTTTTAATTTATTACATATGGTATCGCTAACAAATAATCAACCAATACTAAAGCCAAATACAATAAGCATCCCCAAAAATATTTTTATAATTTTATAAAGTAAATCCTTTTCAATCTTGTCTAAAGTTTTTTTTATCTTTATAAAAAGTAGAGTAGAAACCAAAAGTAAAACAAAAAATATTATTAAATCGGTTCCTGTTTCTGAATTCGGTTCTTTTGTTATAATACTATACAAAAATGCGATGCATGAAAAAGTTGATAAAATAAGCAAGGGTACACAAAAAAATGTTATAATATATCACTTAACATCTTGGTATTTCCTAATATTTTTTTTAACATTATTTTCTAGTACAAATCATTTTTGTTCATCTATACCAATTTTACTATCAGTATGTTTGTTATCTTTTCCTTCATCATTTTTTTTCTTTTTTTTAGTCGTATAGATGGTGACAATTATAATTAACACAATGGCTATGATATCAATCAGAAATCCAATATCTATACTATATCATGCTATTTCTATAGGTATAATTCAGAATAATCACATTGTAAAACGTATTAACATATAAAATTGTAATGTCTGCATCGATAGCTCAATTATAACCAAACTTAGAAAAATTTCAAATTTATGAGAATTGAAAAATAGGATTTTAAAACAGGTATAAAGATAATTTTCTGTTATAATTTTAAATGCATATGTATGTAAGTTGTACTTGACTTTTTATATAAAAATATAATAATATATTACGGGTGTATATAGTTTTTATCTCTTAACCAATTATTATCATGACAAATCCAAATGTTACAAGATGAATTGGTTCAGTAGAGAGATTGAAATTACAAAAACAATCCGAAAGACCATTTCATCAGGATGAACAACAGTTCTATCTTTTTCATCCAACTATGCCTACGGAAAATTGAAAGCAATTGCAACAGTTTTTTGATGAAAGAACAGAAATTGAAAATGGAAAAACCAGATTGAAAGAAGATGAAAGAAAGTTGGTAGATAAATTTGATGGTCTAAACAAAGCTCTCAAAAAATCACAAGAAAAACAAGAAAATTCTGCAGATGGAGCAATAGCGCAGCGGGCAGAAATTGACTCTATCCAAAAGGAAATTCAAAAAGTTACAGAAGAGTTAATTAAAGTGAGGAAGGAAATGAAGGAAAAAGATGAAGAAATTGATAGGATCAATGAAAAAATTAATGAACAAATAGAAATTGTGATTGAAGATGAACATAAATTAGTTCAAGAGCAACAAGTGGTCGAAAAAGAGAAAAATGATAAAAGAATGGAATCATTAATAGCTCACTTATAAGAATATTTTAATGTTTAGAGACCTCATTTGAGGTCTTTTTTAAGATAATGAAGTGTAGAAATTGCTTGAATGCCAGTATGAATAATTCTATTCTTAATTTTACGTATAAAAACGAAATAAAGTCAAATTAAAATTTAAGAAAAATTCTGAGTTCTTTGCTTTTTTTAAGTATTGTGATTATAATAAATATGTTTTATTTATGGTTCATCATCGTTAGATGAGAAAAAAATATATTCGATTTACAGTTTTTACTATTTTAATCCAGACTTTTCTGCTTAATTTTTTATATGTAAATGCAGAGAATGATACAAAAGAACTTGAGGTTTGTAATTGACCATCTGAGATGATGTCTAATTATTTTAATTTTCAAAAAGAAGCCGTAGCAATACTTCTTTGATCAGAAGCTAATGAAAAACTTTTATCAGTTTCATTTCGTCAATGAGGTTTGTTCTCTCAAAAAGTTCTAAAGTTACCAGCAATAGATCTTTTATATTCCAGCATTATCGAAAAATCTTTTATTTCAAATATAATTACATCAGGAATATTATTTCACTTTGTTTCACTTTCAGTTGTGCAGTCAAATATTGAATGATTAGCAATATTGTACAAGGATAGGGTAGTAGTTAGAGATTATAAAGAGATGCTAGATATAGAAACTAGGTTGTTTGATGTAGCATATTTTCGTTCAAAGCAAATTAATTTAACTCATCCTATGGAATGAAATTTAAGTAATTCGTTCAATGAATTAATTAAAGATTATCAAAGAAAATGACTTTTAGAACCAGGCTTATCGTTAAATGGTAATGAAACAATGGCAGATATTTTGGGAGATTTAATAATGATGAATGCTGCTATGAAACAATTTATTTTGATGGGTGGTAAAGTATGAAAATCAGGATTGAATTCATATTATGGATGCTTGTGAGCATATAATGAAGAAAACTGTAATAGAGATACTGCCATTTTGAAGTTTAGTGGTTCAGGTGTTGACCAGTTGTATAATGATTATAGGGGAGTGAATTCATTTTCTCCATGTAATTCATATGCTAAATTTTTTAGAAACAATATTAAAAAATCAATCAACAATAATTTAGAGTCGGTAAAATCATCAGCACAAGATATAAAAAAATCGCTAGATAATCGAGAAAGTGCTTTTTTGGGTAAAGGAAGTTGGAATTTTAAAAACGATAGGAAAAATATATGTGAATGAATAAGTGATTATCAAATGGCACAATTGAGGGCCTATTGGGGACCAAATTGGACATGTTGAAAATTAATTAATGCATCAGCGTCTTTAAATTGAGTAGATATTTCTTCTGCATGGTCAGAAACCAAAAAAAATTCTGAAGAAAAAAAAGCTAAGAAAAAACAGAAACAAGAATTAGAAGATTCAAAAAAATCAGAATCTAAAAAATGAATTATAGACAAGGAATTAAAATCTAAGATTTCTAGGGAAGAAAAAAGAAAAAAATGGAGAGATTTCTATTGAAGTAAGGTAGAATATAATCCTAGTTTTTCATCAGAATTGAATGCTAATTTTGAGAATATATTTGATGAAGTTATGGATCAATACTGACAGTCTTTGGAAAATGCTATTTATTCCGATATCTCTGATTTATTACCAAAAGGTAAGTGAGTGCTAGATCAGGTGAATACATCTATTGAAAATACAAATGAGTTAAAAAAGACTTTGCAAGAAATAGTAAATTATCAATGTCAGAGTTAGTTATTATGTTTTATTTGATTGTATTTGTGATGAAGACTTGCGAAAAAATTACAAAATGTTTGATAGTGTGTGTTGTCATAGGATTGCCTTGTTTTTCTTTTGCTTCTTGGAAAGAATCAGCTTGTAATAATGTTACGCAAGAAAGACCATGTACTAGCGTTTCAGACAACTACAAACAGCCTTATTGTATCACAAATGTTAATCATAATCGTGGGGATCAAGATGTTGATAATGCAAGTTCTTGTATTTTACCTATTTTTACAAATAAATTCTCAGAAATAGCTCCAAAAACGACAACAAAAGACATAATTAATAATTATTGCCAATCTTTGTTTGGAGAATTAAGTGATTGAAGAATTTATTTCGCAAAATCAACTGATTCGTTAGCTGATCTTGATTGGCAACAAACTTTTGATTCTCATCAATCATTATTTTTGTATGCATTATGTTCATCATTTAAGGATAGTGAGTGAAATATGCCATTTATAAGCTCAAATAACTTATTATCAGAGGTTTATAAATGAGATTTGGTAAAAACTTTGAATTTACAACAGAGAGCACTTAATGGAAAAAATTATTGTTCATTGGAAGATGAACCAAGCCTAAATCGCTGTGATATTGGTATGTATACTACAAAAATTTTTGCATGAATAATGTCAGATTTATTTAAAATAGAATATGCACAGGTTTTAGCTGTAGATGATGCAGAAAATTTTGAGGCAAATAAAAAAATTCAAGAATTTATGAGTTGATATTATAACATTACTGGTTCGTCCGAGTTGAAAGAAATAGAAAAAACATATAAAAAGACAGTATCTCAACTAAAGTCAGATCAAAAATATTATAAGAATGTATTAGATACAGTTAGGATTATTGATAATGAAAAATTGGTTGCATTGGTGAAAGAATCATGATGTCCTATGAAATGAACGATAGTCTGAATGGATTTTATAGCTTGTGCATTACACTCTTCACAATGAAGAGGCAAGCCTTTAACTCCATCATTTGTAACATTGCTATATAATGAGTTGTTACATTATCGTCATTTTGTGGCTTATTACACATATGCATCACAATCAAGATTTGATAAAAGCTCCGAAAAATTGGAGGAAGAAGCAAAGTCAATGGATTTTCAGAGATATGCTGATATGCAAGTGGAAGCATTTGAATTAGCTGGGCATAACTTTGAGGAGTTTAGTATGACATATCCTTTGCATATTTGGATGTTGATGTATATAGAAAAAGTTGAAAAATTCAGAAATAACTTTACGGATGTTGTCACATCATTTTATTCTTTATCCGAAAAATTACAAAATGTGCAGGAAAGTCCTTATTAAGATATTTAAATTACTGGTATGTAATATTGTAATTTTTTCTGTAGCATGAAATTTGACAATATGATTTGATTTATCAGAAAAAATTGCATCAAAGCTACAAAGCTTTTATAACCAGGATTTTTCAAATAAAAATATTTTTAATGCATATTCTCCAGATCTTTCAAAAGATCCATTTTGAGATGCTATGTCAAATATAGAAGATAAATCTGTGCAGTTGAAAATATCTTGAGCAGAGTATGTAGAACAGGTATTAAAACAAAGATGATGTAATCTTTCTCAAAAAAAGATTTGGGGTATCTTGTATTATTTTGTGCCTGAATTTAGGGCTGAATTAGCCAGAAGTTTAAAACAGGAAATCGGGGATTATGATAGCAAAAAATATGTATTCGATGGTGATACTATTCAAAAATATTGTAAAGAATATTTTGTTTGTGCAAAATTATCGCCAGCTAGCCCCGCAGATGTACAAAGCAACTGTATGGAATTTTTTCAACAAAATTATAAAGCGGGGAAAGATAGTAAGGAAATCTTACAAAATTCTGAAGTTGCTCAAGCTTGATGAGATAAATATCGAAATGGAAATATTGAAGATTCTCCATATGATATTATGGTAGATTTATGAATTTTAGCTAAATTATTATATCAAGGTGCTGAAGAACCAATAAAGCCAGTCTTTTATAATATTCCTGCATTTTCAAATTCTGCGAAATCATTGAAAAATAATCCAGTTTCTGCGTCTAACGATTCTCAGAATGTGGCATGAAATAATAGTTGAAAATGAGGTAATGATAATGTGGAGAATGGTAGCGTGTCTTTAAATGGATGAAATTCATTAAATCAAGAATGAAATGATGATGAATGAAATACTGTAACGCCATTATGAGATAATAACTGATGATATGATGAATTAGTAGAATGATTGAATGTTTATGGTGTAAATGATGTTAGTTCAAGCTTATATTCTAATATATGTAAAAGTGAAGATGATACAGAGAAAGAAAATGAGGATGATTTACAATGACAAGAAGAAGTTAAAGATTTTTCAGAATTGTCAGATGAGGAATATCAAGAAATAGTGGATTATATGCTTGATGCCGTGAATAAATATTCATCATTGCCAGAAGATAAGCAATGAAATAATCAATTAGGACAAAGAAATCCAAACGGACTTATAGAAGCTACTTCTCCAGCTGAATTAGAAGATGTAGCAAATCAAATAAAAAATTGTTGGAAAAGCTGTGAAGGATTACGTATTGATCAAGAGGCTTCTTGTAAACTCAAATGTGCATGTTGAGAAATAAGATCTCCGATATTTAATCCTGAGGAATTTCCATGATTATGACCTATATTTTTAATCAAATTTTGTGGCGTCCCAGCTGTTAACACAAAATTTTCTGTATGATGAACGAGAGTACATTCAATTGAAGAAGAAATATACGAGATATATTGAGTGGTGGATAAGCTTTCAAGAGAGTGAAGACTGTGAAAATGGACACAACAATATGAATTTTTAGATTCATCTACAAAACAAATGAATATGGCAAATACTTTTGCATTTTCTATCGATGTGGAATTTGTAGATATCTCAAATAATATGTCAGTTCAGTCAGAGCAATATAAAAAAATAGAACAAGAAAATCAGGATAAAAAAGCCTGATTAGAATATTGAATCTTAAATCCATTAACAGATGCAGAAAAGAAAAATACTTATTGTGTAAGTTGTAAGTCAGAAACTGGAGTACTTCAAAAATTAGATTCATCAAATAAGCAGTTACAGTCAAAGTTTGCTATTATTGAAAATTATGTTGGAAATCGGATGGACAAACAATGAGCATTACGAGTGCGAATGTCTAACAATATTTTGGACTTTGATAGTTATTCTAAAGTATTATATTCAAAGAAGACTTGTAATAATAAAAAGTCTTCCCAGTACTAAAGAACTTTTCATTAGTAGACGAATTGTGTGTACAGGGCTGAAAGGGGAGTTGTCATGGGAAGAAGCTTTAAAAAATCCTTAAATTAATAATTAGATTTATCATAAAAAAACCTAAAAGTATTTTCTTTAATTATAGAATATGGAATATAAAAATCTATTTCTGGACTAATTCCATATTCTTTTTTAATATTACTTGTTATATTTTCTAATTCTGAATAGTATTTTTTAAAATTCTCTAAGTTCTTATCTTCTCTTTTAAATAATATATCCCATTCTGGACTATCTCAATTTTGGTATGTTTTCCCATATTCTCATTCTTGTACTACTCAATCAGTTTTAAATAATAAATCCTCTTTATTTTCAATATTTGCATGTTCTATCCATTCTTTACTTATAAATAATAGAATTTTCTTTAATTTAATAAAATCTCAGGTTAGATCTGTTTTTTTTAATTCTGAAATTCAATAATTACATAGGGTTATGTGGTTATCATATAATAATTTTGTTTTTCAATTTAAAATATCTTCTCAAAAACAGATATTTGTTAGATTTACTAATTTTTCATAATTTAACTGTTCATTACTTTTGTTTCATAATAAAATTTTTTGTTCATTTTTATTAATTTTATCAATAGATTCCTGTAAAATTACATCGTTAAATATTTCTTTTGCTTTTTCTACATCAACATTAAAACTAACTATCATCATATTATTTTCATTATATATCTTCGCATATGGAATATAAAAATATTTATTTATATTTATTCATGGATTTTTATTTTCTATATTCTCTAAAATTTCAGAGAGTTTTATATAATTGTCTTTTATATTATTCACAAGTTCTTTCTCTTCATCAAAGATTTTTTCACAAGCATGTGGAAGAGTTCATTCCTTAAGCCAGCATGCATCTACATTTGTTTCGAATTTACTATAGTCTATTAAAGATTTAGTAATCTCAATTAATATATCTTTTAATCAATAATCATCTTTTTCTTGCCCTTCAAGTTCTTTTTGAGTTTTAAGACAAATTTCCTCAAAATCATCATGATAAATACCGATATTAGGAATAGGATCTATAACATTTTCTCAAAAACATGGTTCAATAATACTGGAGTATTCTTTGATTTTATTAATGAATTCAGATAATTCAACATCATCAAGTCATAAATTATTATATTCCATACTATCTAGTTCTAAGAATTCTGAATTATCTATTATTTCATACATTGACTCAGGAATATAAAAGTAATTTTCAATATTTATTTCTGGAAATTTATTTTTAATATTTTCTAAAATATCTGAAAGTTTAATGTAAGATTTTTTAATATTATTTATATTTTTTTCTTGTTCATTATAATGTTTTTTACAAGTATTTGGATTAAAATCTTCTGATTCAAGACATTTATTTATTCCTTTTCCTATTTCATTATAATATATCCATAATTGAGTAAGATCAATTAATGCACATTTTAATCAAAACTCATCATCATCTTGCTCATTTATTTTAGATAAAACTTGAGAACATACGTTTCAAAATTTAGGTCAAGAAATAAATGAAAGTTTATCAGGATTTAAAGTATCTTTTCAAAAACATGGATTAGTAATATCGGAATATTCTTTAATTTTATTTTCAAATAATTCCTCATCAGTTGGTAAACGATAACTTTCATATTCATAGGGATTGGATTCCCAATCAGGTTTATTAAATCGAACATCATATTTGCCAGATTCTAGGTTTTTAATAAGGGCATCTTTATGATATAATGCTCTATCCATTCTATCGTTTATAGATTGAAAGCTTGGTTTTAGAGAATAAAAAGGATACAGTCAAAACATGTTATACAGAGATGATGGTTTGCTAAAATTCTCATCTAAAACGAGTTCTTTATCCTTATCTTTTAAATAATTCCAACCTTCATAATATGAGTAATTCATCATATTGTTTATTTCTTTTTCTGAATAAAATGGGAAATGGAATAAAAATTGAAATAATGAAGGAGTATCTTTTCAAACCTCTCACATAATATTGCCATTTTTTGCCCAATTCCATATTACATACTCTCACTTTATGGTTTTATCTATAATTTCATTTTTATCATTAATAGTTGAGTATCGATGTGATAATTCTCCTCTAAATTCAATAGGAAAAAGCTGAATGTGTGAATTTATAGAAGAATCTGTATATCACTGTATTACAAGTGAAATCAATTGTCAAATCATGCTTCAAATATTGTTTAATATATCAGCTATTTTATAGTTCATCTGTATGATAAACATCACCATATCCCAATCTCATTTATAAATATAATATCTAATTGCGGATATACTAGAACGAGTCCATCATTGTAAAAACTGTGGAATTAAATCTAAAACCTCATCATCAGGAAGATAGTAATCCATAGAAAGAATACGATCTAATTCTTGAAATTTTTTTCTTATTTCTGGTTCATATGTATCCATATATTCTAAGATTGTAACTTTTTTTCAATCAATATTCAGATATTCATTAATTTTTTCATTAGTTTCGTAATCTTCTTCTTGAGATATAATTAAGTGATGATTTAACCACCTATTTAAAGTATTTTCATTCCATGCCCATGTACCACAATATTCATTTCATCAAGAATAAACTACGATACATTCTTCTGGATGATATTTCCATTCTATTTTTTCATTTTCATCATAACTACGAAGTAAAAGACTAATTCTTTCTAGATTTTCCATTATCTCATCATTATCAAGTCAATAAATCTTTTCTTGAAATAATTTTAACTGAATTAGAGCATCTTCTTCATCCGGCAATTTAGTTTGATGATAATCACGATTAAATATAGACTCATCAATTTCAGGGATTTTAGACCATTGAATTTTACCATAAATTAAATTCATTATAATTAATGAAAACAATAGAATAGTTGTAATGATTCAGACTTTCTTTTTAGATGGTGTTTGGTTAAGATATTTAGGATTTATGACTCATTTCTTATTAAATTTACGACATTTAATAATCCATCTAATAGTTAATATTGAAAAATAAATTAGAGTAAATAAGACCAAAATGGTTCAAAATGATTCTAATGTATCACTATCAATTAAAAATCTGTTATTATCAGTAAATGCTCTTAAAATTCGAACGAACATAATGCTGACAATGAGTGCATATAACATTGAAAATCATAGGTGCATTTTGTTTTTGGTGTTGTATAATAATCTTCATAAGAAAATATACAAAATTCCACACAAGGTGATTGCTCATCAAATATATAGAATTTTTAAGAATGATAAATTCTCAGTTCAAATTAGTGAGAAATTCCACAAACCAGCTCGAACAAGAGCTATTCATAAAAATCGATATATTCCACTTAAAATTTTAGTTAATCGTGTAGGATGATAATAAATATCAACATTTGGTGTACGATAAGATAATATTCACAATATAATTAACCAAATTCAAAGTGGACCAAGAATAAATATTCAGCTATCCATAATAATATCTCGAATAGTATAGTCAGAATAATGCCGATCTGATTGGGTTTCAAAGATTCAATATATTCAAAGTCAGATTAAAGCGATTCATAAAAGTCAAAATATGCAACCTACAATTTTAGTTAATCGTGATGAACGTGGTTTTGAACTTTGTGACAAATTTTGTTCAGCAGGTTCTACATTATTTTGTTGAACAAGCCCTTGATTTATCTGTTGATTTTGTGCTAAGTTATTTTGTTGAACCTGAGAATTTGTTTGAATTTCAGGTTGAAATCAAGGTTGAATTTGATTATCTTCAGGCATTTTGTTTTTGTATATAGATATAAACTATGATAATTATACACAATAACTCTTTTTTTTGCAAAAAAAAGGACTCTTTTTCAAGAATCCTTTTTATAATCACTAATTAGCTTCTAATACTGAATTAATTAATTCTCCCTCGATATCATTCTGAATATATCTTTCCACCGGTCTTGCTCCATATTGTGGATCATAAATCTTTTCAATGATATCTTTTACTTGTTTGACTGTGAATTTAGGCAATTTGATTCACTCTTTTCATTTCCATGCATCCAAGAATGTAGCTAACTGCATATTGAATATAGATTTCAAATCGTCTTTGCTGAGTGGTTTAAATACGACTTTGTGGTCAATTCTATTCAACAGCTCAGGAGACATAGAATTTTTAAGCTGGTCAACGACTCTTTCTTTAATCAAGTCAAAGTCTTTTGCACTCATTTCCTTTTCAGTTCCAGTAGCGAATCCGATACTTACTTGCTTCTTACTAAATTCTTCACTTCCGATATTTGAAGTCATGATTATGATAGTAGATTTGAAGTCTATCAATCTTCATTTGCTATCTTTTAGTTGTCATTCATCCAATATCTGTAATAAGATATTCAATACATCAGGTGAAGCCTTTTCAATTTCATCGAATAGGATTACTGAATAAGGCTTTCTTCTAACAGCTTCAGTCAAACCTCCTCATTCTTCAAATCCTACATATCCAGCAGGAGATCAGATTAATTTACTTACGGAGAATTTTTCCATAAATTCAGACATATCAAACCTGATCATGGCACTTTCATCTCCAAAATAATCTCTTGCGATAAGTTTTGCTAAATATGTTTTACCTACTCCAGAAGGCCCAAGGAATAGGAAACTTCCGATAGGTTTTTTCTTATTAATCATAGAAAGTCTGGATCTTGTTAGAGTTTTTACTACTGCATCTACAGCTTCATCCTGTCCAATGATACTTTCTTTCAAAGTGGATTTTAATCTCTTTAATTTGCTGATTTCATCTTCATTTACGATATTTACAGGAATTCAAGTTTTTTCAGCTAATACATTTCCGATATCTTTTGCATCAATCATACTTCTCAAGTGAGTAGGAATTGTGCTTTTATTTCTGATTGATTGAAGTTTCTGTTTCAAATTTTCTTCTTTTTCTTTCAAATCTGCAGCAGTAAAATAATCCTGATTTTCAATAGCTTTCGTGATTTTTTTCTGGATTGATTCAATTTCTTTTTCAGCTTTTTGATAATCATCATTTACCTCTAATTTTTCTTGCATAGTAGATTTTCTAGCACATGCTTCATCTAGAATATCTAATGCTTTATCGGGTAAATGCTTATTCAAAATATATCTCTTACTTAAATTGATAGCAGCAGAAATAGCATCAGGAGAAATCTGAACTCCATGGAAGTCTTCATAAGTTTTCTTTAATCATTCAATGATTAGTTGAGTACTTTCATTATCTGGTTCATTTACTACTACTTCTTGGAATCTTCTTTTTAAAGCTGCATCTTTTTCGATTACTTTCTGATATTCATCAAAAGTTGTAGCTCAAATAAGTTTTAATTTTCATCTAGATAACATAGGTTTGAGCATCTGAGCGGCATCGTTATGATCTTGCCCACCCGCTCCAATAATAGTATGAACCTCATCGATGAACATAATAATGTTATTTGCAGGATCTACTGCTTCATCTAGGATAGATTTCATTCTCGCTTCAAATTCTCCACGATATTTAGTCCCTGCAACCAAAGTTCCCATATCCAAAAGGAAAAGACGTTTTCACTTCAATTTATCAGGCACTTTTCATTCATTGATTCTTTGAGCTAATCCTTCTACAATTGCAGTTTTACCTACTCATGGTTCTCAGATAAGTAGGGGATTGTTCTTTGTTTTACGTAAAAGTGTATAAATCACTTGGTTGATCTCCTGTTCACGTCAAATAATTGGATCGATAAATCCGTTCTTACATTCTCTGGTTAAATCAGTACCAAAGTATTCTATATTCAGCTTTTTCTCTTCTTTCTTCTTTGTCGCAGTTCCATTTGCATCAATATTTTGGTCGTAATCTTGTCAAATCTCGCTTTCTACGCTATTTTCAGGATTCGAAACATCGTTTTCTTTTAAGAAAGCTTCTAATTCATTCAAGTTGTCATTAATGTTTATCATAGTTTGTACTTTACTAGGATCTAAAGATATATCTTTGAAAATTTTACTCAAAATCTGTAAAAAAGCAAATACGCCACTGCGACGAGCGATAGGATTGTTTACGAGTTTTTCGCAGTTCTCCATACATGATTTCACGTTTACATTATCATCAATCAACAATCAAATTGCTTGATTTTCATTGGACAAATTCAAAAAAGATGTACAAAATAGAAAGCAGAAATCTGGACGAGGATAATGCCACTGTTTAATATTCTTCACTATTTCATCCAAAACTACTTTTTGAATTCTCATGCGATGTTCATTTGGAATATCTTTCCTATTTTTCACTATATTTTGAATCCATTGCACGTAATATTCATCCAATTTCTTAGCATTATTAAATCACACAATTGATGAAAAAGTAGGGAAGTTTTTATCTTCTCTAATTACTCCATAACTTCACCAAAAAATATGATCAAAACTGATTGCATCCTTATTTTGAGCAATAGCGATTCGTTGAGCGTTTTCTAAAGCAACTATTCCATCAGGTAAATAATCTCGCTTGATAATTGGTTGTTCTTTATTTTCTTTATCGTCCATTCAATAAAAAGTAGCACCTAAAAACATTGCATGCTACTTTTATAGGATTATTTTTTTAAAATGCAAGGGGAATGTATGTTAATCAGATTCTTCTTGTACTTTACCATTTTTTAATTTTATAGATTTTTCTGGAGCTCTATCCTGATCATTTGCGTATTTTTTATATCGTTCCATAAAATCAGCTGTTTTATT
This sequence comes from uncultured bacterium, assembly GCA_946408385.1. Lineage (GTDB taxonomy): Bacteria > Patescibacteriota > Gracilibacteria > Absconditabacterales > Absconditicoccaceae > UBA3291. The sequence goes on from CAMJSB010000007.1 coordinate 33,499, forward strand.
ATCAGCTTTTTGTAAAGACTCTTCGTGAACATATCCTTCTTTCTCACCTGAAATATATTCACAAATCCTATTCTTAGCTTCATCTGGAGATTTAACTCTGTATTCCTTATCATTTATTTTGAGAATGTATGAATCACCAGTTTGAGATAGATTAATATTATAGCTGTCTACACTATATCATGCAGAACCTTCACTATGATTGAACGAAATATTATAATAACCTTCAATCCTATCGTTGTTAGAATCATAACTAAAATTAAATTCATTATTAGGATAATCGCTTGTACATGCAGATAAACTTAAACCAAAAACCAAAGCTTTTGCAAATTTTCCTAAATTACTAGATTTTTTAGTTTTTTTCTTATCTTGATTGTTTATATAGTTAGAAGGATTCTTAGGGTACGGCATATCAAAAAAATTACAAAATAAATTTATAGTTAAATTATAATCAAAAAATTAAATATTTCAAATTTTTTATGAGAAAATATTAGTATGGAATTATTGATGATTTTCATCGTCAGGTTTCTGTACTTCTGGAGCGAATCCACTAACTGTAGTTTGAGTAACTACCACTTCTCATTGTGCAATTTCGTTTTGATCTGCTTGAGCTATAATCTGAGTTTGAATATTGTTTCATCATTTAAGAGCAAAAAAAAGTAAAGATGCACCATCAAAAATAATTGAAATTCAAATACAGATTCATACTAGATTAGCCATTCTTGCTGAAGAAATGGCAGTTAATATAGCTAGTAAAACTAATACTCATCCAAGGACAGATATTCATCGCCGTAGTGGTATAGTACCTTTATTTTGTATTCAGAAGAAAATTAGCACACCTCATCTCATGAATGCCCATAAAGCAAATATCCAAACCATTAGTCTTCATACAAAGTTTATTTCCTTCGCTCATATAAGCATAATTCAAAGAATGAGAATTAGAATCCCTATTACAAATAGAAAAGATATATTCTGATTTTTTGGATTTTTTATCGCACTGAGAATTGCGGATCCTCCACAGAAAACCAGAATTATTCATAGTGAAATATTTATAATTCACCAAAATTTTCATGGATATAGTACCGTTATAAATCAGAAAATTATTATTAATATTGCTAGTCCAAGCATCATCCAAAAGGACCAATCCTTTTTCATTTGTTTGCTTTTTAACATAAAGTAAAACAAAATTCTATATAATATTTTTTTGTAAAAAATCAAACTTCGTTTTTTTGGCATTTTACTTGCATTTCATTCAAAAGTTTCTACAATGAATTATTGGTGAAATATTCAGTTTTTTATTTTTGTTAACATTGAAAACTTGTGATGACTACATTAGAATTGATGGATTCAATACTTCAATATTGGAAAGATAATAACACATTTCAAAGATCAATTGACGAAAGATCAGAGCAGATGCAATTTCGTTTCTTCGATGGACCTCCATTTGCTTCATGAGATCCTCACTATGGACATTTATTAGCATGAGCTATCAAAGACGTTTTCCCTCGTTATATGACGATGAGAGGTTTTCGTGTAGAGAGAAAATGGTGATGGGATTGTCATGGATTGCCTGTAGAAAAAGCTGTAGAGAAGAAACTATGAATTGATGGTAAAAGAGATATAGAAAATAAAATCTGAATTAAAGCATTTACCGAAGAATGTAGAAAATACGTAGATAATACAAACGAAGTTTGGAAATGGTTTGTAGACCATTCTGGACGTTGGGCAGATATCGAGCATCCATATCGTACTATGGACTTGGATTTCATGGAAAGTGTAATGTACTGTTTTTCAAATATTTATAGACAAAATCTAGTTTATAAGTGATTCAAGGTTCAGTGGTATTGTCCAAGCTGTGCTACACCACTTGCAAATAATGAAGTAACGGATGGATATGAAGATAAAACTGATACAGCAATTACGGTCAGATTTAAATTTACTAATAAAGCATACTCAAATAGATTCAACTATGAAATCACTCCAAGTGACGAAGCTGTGAATGTAGTTTGCTGTGTAATCAAGAGAGATGGAAAATATTTACTAGAATATTGAGTTAAAGCTCAGAAATATGTTTTCCCTGGATGAAAAGTAGAAAAATGAGATAGTATAGAAAAAACTGTAGCTAAAGAAATCAAAGAAGAACTAGATGTGGAGACAAAGAGCTGTAAAATTTTATGAGAATTTAAAGAATTACTCAATTGAAATATCTGGAATTTAATTTATGTTGAAGCTGAAATAGAAGGTGAGCCAAAAATTATGGAACCAGATAAAATTACTCAACTTCAATGGGCTGAAATAAGAGAAAGTGAAAATGAAATCTGAATGGAAGTGGTTATCGATTGAACAGTTATGGATGATCCACAAGAAATAATCAGCCAGTTTTATGATTTATATATAGCTCACAATGAAATTTGGTCCAAAATTCAGGCAGATGCTCCAGTTTATGCATTGGCTTGGACTACTACTCCATGGACATTACCATCAAATAGCTTCTTGGCAGTTTGACCAGAAATTCATTACAGCATGGTTTATGACAAAGAAAGTCATGAATACTATATTTTAGCAGATGCTTTACTCAAGAAGTATTATAAAAATCCTGAAGATTATATTTTGGTAAATAAAATTAAAGGTTCAAAATTGGTCTGAACATTCTATATCCCACTATTTGAATATATCAATAATTCTAAACTTCCTGCTGAATACAAAGATAGATATTTCCAGATGATACCTGGAGATTATGTAAGTACAGAAGACTGAACATGAATAGTACATATTGCTCCAACATTTGGACAGGAGGACTTTGAAGTAGTTGCAGATTTATTCTGAGCTGACAAAGCATTAGACTGGTTGTTTATTGCAGTAAATGAATATGGAGAATTTGATCATCAAGTTCCAGACTATGAGTGACAGAGTGTTTTGAAAGTTAATAAAGATATTATAGACCGTTTAAAAGCTGAAAGAAAATTAATTAAATCTGAATCAATAACGCACTCATATCCTCACTGTTGGAGATGTCATACACCTCTCATATCCAAAGCAATGTCATCTTGGTTTATCAAAGAACAACAGATGAATGCTCAGACGCTTGAAGATGCAGAAAAGATTAAATTTGTTCCAGAAAATGTTTCAAATAGATTTGTAAATTGATTAAAACAAGCTCCAGACTGGAATGTTGCTAGAAATAGATATCGATGAAGTCCTTTGCCAATTTGGGCAAACGTAGACGATACATTGGACACATTCTCTCTTTCAACATTGGACGAGATGTACCAATTAACTCGTTCATGATCAAAGAATCTGACTAAATTCATGTTCATTCGCCATGGAAGAACTGATTGTAACGTCAGTCGCAAGCAGGATTCACGTTGAGATTTAGCTCATTTAACGGATGAATGAAAACAGCAAGTAGAACAAGCAAGAAATGAACTAACATATTTAAAAACAGATCCAGATAAAATTTTATTAATCTCTCCTATGGAAAGAGTTCGAGAAACAGCTTTACCTATAATGAATGATTGGTGCTCAGCAGAGCAGGTGAGTGCAATTAGAAAAAACTATGAAAATTTTCAATCAAAATTTAGAGAATTACGAGATTCTAATCAGATTATTGAATATCTTCAAAATCCTGAAAATGAGACATTATATGACCTTTGATATGGAGTTTGGTGAGATTTCCGCGACTGTGAATTCTTGCAAATATCACTCCAGTGAAAAGATGAAGAAGCTGGATTACATGTAAAACATCCGACAGATACTCCATTATTTCCATGAGATGAGTCTATCGACCAAATGATTAATAGAACTCAGATTATGGTTCGTAAATTAGCTGAGAAATTTGCTACGAAAACAGTAGTTGTAATTTCTCACGGAGATCCAATTTGGTGAATGAGATCAGCTTTCAGACCTTTGGTTTATGCTAGAGATAAAGCGAAATATTATCCAAGAAACGGAGTAATTAACATTCATTATCGAGATAATGATGCAAAAACAGAGGTTAATCTTCACAAACCATATGTGGATACATATTGGTGAATTAGAGATGGGAAAATATATAAGAGAATTCCAGAAGTGATGGATTGTTGGTTTGAATCATGAGCAATGCCATTCGGACAGGATCACTATATCGGACAAAAAGAGAAGGAAAATCAGAGTTATACAGCAGAATTTATAGCTGAATGATTGGATCAGACTAGATGATGGTTCCGTTCATTACATATTCTAAATCATGCAATTAAATGAAATAATGCGGCAAATAATATCGTAGTAAATGGACTAGTCCTCGCAGAAGATGGAAAGAAAATGTCAAAAAGTCTGAGAAACTTCCCAGATCCTCGTGGATTGATAGAGCAGTGGTGATGAGATGCATATAGAATTTATGTATTGAGTGCTCCAGTAGTTCGTGCAGAACCTATGAGATTTAGCGAAAAATGAGTAGAGCAGTCATTCAAAGATTATATCCTTCCACTTCAGAATGTATATAATTTCTTTGAAACTTATGCTAAGATAGATCAATGGAAATCTGATTGAAATCAAATTTTTGCAATGAGAGATGATAGTGAAATCTCGGATTATAAAGAATTAGTAGAGCAGTTAGTTCGTGTAAATCCAGATATAATTCTAACTTCTGATAATACCAAATGAGAAGCTGTAAAATCATTAATCAACAAATATACACCAAAAGCTAAAGATATCGAAATTAAATCAGCAGATTTATCAGATTACTTTAATCTAGTTAAGTGATTTGAAACTAAACGTGTATTGATTCTTGCATCAGATGAACAGATTAAATCAATATGGAATACTATTTCATGAAAGGCAGATAAATCATTAGAAAAATGAGTTGTACTTCCATTAGTTACATATCAAATTACAAATGATTTGGATGCTTGGTTACTCTCAGAATTACATCAAACTTTAATCAAAGAAGATGAACTTCTTCAAAGATACGCTCTTGATGACGCTATTAAGTCAACATTAGATTTCTTAGATAAACTTACAAATCGATGGTTACGTCGTTCTAGAAGAAGATTCTGGGCTAATGGAATGGATGCAGACAAGAATGCTGCATATTCTACATTGTACACAGTTCTCAAAACTTACTTACAAATGCTAGCTCCATTCATACCATTCATTACTGAGAAATTGTGGCAGAATTTAGCAGATTTCTCTACAGAAAAGATTGATTCAATTCATCTTACATATCGACCAATGGCTTCAGAATTGTACATTTCACCAGATTTGATGGAAGAAATTGCACAAGTTCGTAAGATTATCAAATTAGCATTATTTGTTCGTGCTAAGAATAAGGTAGCTATTAAGCAACCATTACAAAAGTTATCAGTTAAAATGGAATAAAAAAAAGAGTCCTCCAATTCCTAGAATGCTAGGATAAGGGGGACTTTTTCTAGAAGGATTAAAATATCCACATTAGTAACCATATAATAGCTACTATACCATTCATTAGAATGCCTACCTTGATGGCTGCGGCATCTTCCATTTTTTTGTCGTGTTCAATGTTGTTTCTTTGTGCCATGTTTTTGTTCGTTATGTCATTTTTTTTGTTTAGCTGTGCTAAAATAAACAACTCCTTCTTAAATTCAATAGGAATTTTAGTATTCTTTTATTGATTTTGTCTATATTTTTAGTTTACTGTAAAAAATAGATTTTATATAGTTTTTAAAATTATGGATTGTGGAAACTATTGTATATCACGAATATTATCAAAAATCAATTATAATTTTGAACGATCAGATTTTATATTTTCTGAAGTTTTCCCTTGAGTATCATTACTCCCAAAGATCTGAATTTTATTATTTGAACATTCCCCAAATGTTGGGATAATACATGAGAAACAAGACATTTTCATAAATTTAAAAGATGAAGAACTTCCATTATTAGAAGAGTATAAACATCGATTAAATGAATTTCAAAAATTGTGATGAAAATATTCTAATCATGAAATTAATATTAAATACTTAAAAGAAAATCTGAAAGATAATTATTGTATCATCCCAATAAAGAAAGGGGAGTGAAGTCATTTCGTGATTTTAAATTCAATAGATGAAAATCAAGTAAATTTAGTGGACAATAAAAAGTGAGAATTTAGTGTCTCTATTGTTGAATTTGAAGATTTAATGGATTTAGAAAATTGAAAATATGTTTTATTCGCAGGTAAATAATGATTAAAAAGATAGGATTAAAATTTTTACGACCATTTTACACACAAAGTATAATCCCTAGTTTATCTAAGTTGATACTCCCATTTTATGTAATTTATTTTTTAGATATTTGACTAACTCTTTGGCAAATCGCATTGATTGGTAGTTTTAGAAGTGTTGTATCATTAATATCAGAAATTCCAACATGAACTATAGCAGATTTATACTGAAAGAAAATCAGTGTTATTTTATGATTTATTTTATCATGAATAACTGTATTTTGTATCCCATTTTCCCATTCATTTGTTGGAATTTGTATTATATTTTGTATCAATGCATTGACAGAAACTTTGTTTTCAGGTTCAGACCAGGCTTGGGTATCTGATGTGATAGAAAAAAATGATAAAAAACTGATTGATTCATATTTTTCTTGGAATAGAAGTATTCGTAATTTTTGATTTATTATAGCATGAATATTAGCGAGCTTAGTTGCAAAATATCTTTGATATGATTGGTTATGGTTTGTTTATGGAGCATGAACTATTATAGCAGGAATTGTCCTTTGCTTTGCAGAAAACTGAAAAGAATGATATGAAGAAGAGTGAGAAGATTGGTTGAAAAAAGATTTTTGGCTTCATATAAAATCTACATTTAAGTATATAGCAAAGAATAAAGTTATTTGTTTACTATTCATTTGAATTGCAGTATTCTACATTATTGATGAATTGACTGGACTTATACGAACTCCATATATTCAAGAATTATGAATAGATATAGATAATCTCGGATTTATTTACTGAATTATCTGAGTTTGCTGAATTTTTGCACCTTTAATTGCAGAAAAAATTCTGAAGATGCAGAAAAATTCTATGTTCTATATTCTGTGAATATGTATTTGAATGGCAGTTCTGCTTGTAGTATCAAGTCTTTCTACATCCGCAATTCTTATTATTTGAATTTTTGTGGTATATAATTTCATTGATGATTTTATTTTACCGATAGATGAAACGGTAACGAGTAAAATAGCAGAGAAGTCCCAAAGGTCTACAATTCTATCAGTGAAATCTATGGTAGAAAATTTGGCTTGTATCGTTTGATGACCTTTGGCTTGAATTTTATTAGGTTGTGTTTCTTATGCTCAATGATTGTTAGTTGCTGCGGGATTGATGGTGATAATCGGGGTTGTTTATTATATTAGCATAAAAAGGGTAGCATGTAATTAACATCCTACCCATTTTTTGTAGAGTCTTCACTAGTCTTTGCCACCAGTACAAGAGCAATTACAACTTTTGCAACCCGGTCCACAGAGAGAATACTTCTCTATTTTTGGGTTAACTTTACCTAACACAGCCTGAGCCGTGCCTTTCCTGACATAAGGCTCCCTTGCGCCAAGAAAGTTAACTTTTCTAGTAATCATAACTTATTTTGTTGACTTTTATATCAACTATCACTATAGTAGAAAAAATAAAAATTAAATCAATAGAAAATTATAAATCATTTTTCGTAAAACAATGATAGAAGATTTCGTGTTTTCAGAAAAAGAAAAAAACAGTATTAAACAAAGTATGGATTTAATTCCTGACAATATTTTTGATATTCATAATCATGTATATTTAAAAAGCAATATTCAAGAAGAACTTCAAGATGCACTTTTCTATGATGAATTTTCTTTTGATGATTTACCTAAAGCAAAAAAAACTCTTTATCCATGAAAAAATGTGGAATCAGTAGTGTTTTGACAGCCTCAGATGAGTATTCAATATATAAAAAACAACAATGATTATATAAAATCGTATTCAAAAAATAAGTTTTTACTTCTGCCTGATGATGACATTTATATTGAAACTGAACTAATGTCATGAAAATGGAAAGGGGCTAAAGTCTATTGATTTAACGAAAAAATACTAAGCAATATATCTATTAAAACTTTAACTATACTTGATAAAAAAAGTTTACCCTTAATAATTCATCTTCCGTTTAATATAATAAAAAATCAAAAAGAACTTTGTAATTTATTGAAAAGATATAAAAATGTAATGTTTATCGTTGCACACTGAGGAAATGTCCAAAAATGCAAAAGTGATTATGAATGATATATAAAAGCATTACAAACATTGAAGAATTTTGATAATATCTGATTTGATACTTCGTGTATTAATGACAAAGAATTTTTAAAAATTTTAGTAGATTCTTTTGATAGAGAAAGAATTTTTTATTGATCAGATTTGCCAATCTCTCTTTTAAGAGGAACTGTGTTGCCGGGTAAAAATTGAACAGCAAGAATAATCTCTGATAAATTTATTAAATGAATTGATAATAACTTAAGTAGAACTATAATAAAAAATCTTAACTTAGATCTATCTAACATTATAAATATACAACTAACTACAATTTCACTGTTATGAAAAACATTATCTTATGATGATCTAGAAAAAATTTTTTACAAAAATACTAAGTCTCTTAACCTTTTTTTCTAATTTCAATATAGCCAATATGATGAACATGGGCCCCGATGGGAGCATGATTTTCTTCAAGGAAGAGTTCTTCTTTGTATTGAATAGAAAAAGAACTATTATTTGAATTTTCAAAATCATCAAAAGTATAGAATGAAAGAGGTTTTGAGCTCATAGTCTCATCATCTGGGAAAAAGAAAGATAAAGTAAATACTCAATTATCTTCTAATAACTCAACCAATTCTGGCAACAATAATTCAAGAAAAAACTTCTTTTTTAAGAATGGAACAACATTTAGTAATAATATTAAAGAATATTCTCAACTTAAAATAGATTCTGGAAGTTCTCTTAAATCGGCATTAATAAATTTTATATTTGGATGTCATTGTAAATATTCGGGTCGTAGCCAATTTTCTTTTGATTCGTTATCCAATGCAATAACTTTATTTCAAAAGCTAGCACAAAAAATACTATATCTTCAATCTCAAGCTCAAAGATCAAGGATGGTTCATTGATAATTAGGAAGTAGTTTTGCTAATTGTTTGCAAAGAATCATAAAAGTAAAATTACAAAATGAATGCAACAATCATAGAAAAATAAATAAAATATTCAAGGAGAAAAAGGAGGCTAAATTGCCTCCTTTAACGCCAGCATTGAGGATCTTTCTTGTAAAAAGAACCATAAGTGCCGTAGGATACAGCAGGGCATCCTCTACAATAATTGAAAAGTTCGCAGTTATAGCACTCCATTTTCTCAAATTCACGATATGGAGCAATTCTTTTCGAGAAGAATACTTCCTTAAAGGAATCAATAAGAGCATTACCAATCTTGCTAGAGAACCTTCTGCAAGCATAAATGTCGCCATTTGACAGCACACACATGTGTCGCATCGCACACCCACAACCTTCATAAATAGTATTCTCTCCTTTTGTTTTAAAGAGGCCTTTTTCATAAAGGAATGGGGTCCAAAGATGATCTTTTAAGAAGAATTTTGTTTCACGATATGCAAGCTCATCATAGACATTCCATACTTGTGATAGAAAATTACGATATTCATTAGGTGGAATGTTATAAATTCCACGGTCCAATGAAGTCGGACAATAGCGAGCAAATGCAAATCCTCCCACAGGAATCTCGACAACATACCGAATAACATCAATCACTTCTTTGTAGTTCATTTGAGAAACAGTCATCATGATATGAGATTCGATTTCTGCTTTATTGAGAATGTAGATTGCTTCAATTGTAGCATCGAAAGATCCAGGCTTACGGATAGAATCGTGAGTGTGTTTCATACCATCAATTGAAAGTTGATAGGTTTCGCATCCAAGATCCTTTAAACGTTTTGCCACTTCAAAATTAAGATGAAAAGGGTTTCCTAGGATGTCAAATGGTATATTTTTCTGATGAAGATAGTTGAGGATTAACCAAATCTCATCATGCATGAGAGGATCTCCGCCAGTAATAGCAACCGACGGATTGCATTCTAATAATTCGCAAAGGTTACAAAAATTCTCTACGATTTTTTGAACATTCGTAAATGACAAATAGCTTCTTTTAAATGATTTGTCATTGAAGATGTAGCAATGCTTGCATCTTTGATCGCAGTCGTCTGTGATATGCAACTGCATACCAAACCAATGGTTGAAACTTTGGTTACTCATATTAAATACCTCCTATTTCTTTAATTTGTTTGTATTAATGTTTTATTTTCACATAAGGATATATACTAAAAAATATAAAAATGTCAAGTTGATTAATTTGGGTAAAATCTTACACGAGGTATATATCTAAAAATATATAATTTTCTTAGATGTTTCCTCATTTTAACATTTTTATCCAATCGTTGAATTTTTGAATCCATTCATAATCATTCTCTGTCATTTCATTAGAATCTGACAATAATTTTTTAATTTTACATTCTTCATCGGGTGAATTTGGAATATATACTTTATCATAGTTACAAATAATTTTCTGTGAAGAAATTCAATCCCACTTTTCATTTACTACATAAAAATCTTTTAATTCAGAATTAAATGTAGCATCAAGATCAATCCATTCTCAACCAATATTCATCTTTAAAAATACGTGGTATCATTTTTTATTTGCATATCATCAATTGAAACAATTTCATATCATAATTCTTCGGCCAAAAGTTTAGAAACTGTACCTTTTCCACTTCAGCTTTTTCATCACATTTTTCAATCCAAACTTTTTTGTCATAATTTATGGACTTTACTTACTGGAATTATAAAAAACGTTCAATGCTTTTGTCTAACTGAAATTTAAATGAAATATTCCAATAGTGCAAGGTTATAAAATATTTTTTGATTATCAAGGAAATTTGTAATTATTAAAAAATTTTTTCACTCTAAATTTAAATACAAGAAAAATTTTTCATAGGTTAGTGGTTGTTTTATTTTACAATTTTTTACATTGTTATAATTAAAAAAAACCTAGAAACTGATTACAGCACTAGGTTTAGTGATAAAGTGTATTAGTACAAAACTTTTTTTGGTACAGAAATGCAAAGTTCTTTGATTTTTTCATAAGATTTTTTTATATCATTTTCTGTTTTAGATTTTTTGTATAAATCCAAAGTTTTTTTTCTTAATTGTTCGAGTAAGGTTACTTTTTTATTTAACCAATACCCGAATACAATCAGCAGAATAAGTGCTATCGCAGAAATGATAATCTTAAGGGTAAAATGCGCATCTCCCAGGGGATTGTACACGAACAAAAACAACATACCTAATAAGTAAAATGCTACACAGTAGATTAGCATGAAACACAAGTCTTCACGCTCTTTTCCATTTTCAAATGTTTTAATTAACCATTTTGGTAGTTTAGTTTCTTCTTTCATAGATAAAAAAAATCATTATAGTTTTTTTGTTTTGCAGATACAAAAATAAAGAACTGCTGTTCAAATTCAATAAAAATATAGAAATACTTGTGACATTATTCAAATCTGAGAGCATCAATAGGTTGTAATTCTGCAGCTTTTTTAGCAGGTCCAATTCATGATACGATTCAGATTATAAATGTTAGAGTAGTAGCTAAAACTACCACATCCATTGTCATTGAAACATTGATTCACTCTATGTGAAAACTATTCACGAGTTGTATCGCTAGCCATGCCAAAATTATTGCAATTATTCACCCAATTGCAGTTACAACTACAGATTCTATCAAAAATTGGGTGATGATATCCGCATTTAAAGCTCATATTGCCTTTCTGATTCAGATTTCTCTAGTTCTTTCAGTTACTGAAACTAGCATAATATTCATTACTCCAATTCCTCATACTAGCAATGAAATTGATCCAATAGCAGCAAGTAGATAAGTGAAAATTCACATAGCTTTATCAATTGCATCTCCAATTGCAGATAAAGATGTGACAGTAAATCCTGCTAAATCGATATGTTTAACATTATATTTTCTCATAAGAAAATATTTTATTTTATTCATCCATTCATCCACATCATCATCGTATCATAATATTACTGTTATGCTTCAGATTTTTGTAGAATTATCTACTTTTTGCTGATAGGTGGTAATCGGAATAAAAACCTGACTGAAAATACTTTCTTCTTCCAAGACTCAAATTATTCTAAATTTTCTATTATTGTAATATACATATTCTCAGATAGGATATACATCATCAAATAACTCATCCACAGCATTTTTATTAACTATCGCAACATCTTCATTTTTATTCATATTCCTTTCTGAAAATTTATCTCAATAATCTCGGTCAAGGGCCATTTTGTCAAAATAATCTATCGGTACTCATAAAAATTGTCCCATTGCACTGTCATCGTCAGCATTTTTTATCATTCAAAGTGCAGAATTGCTATATGTGATTTTGCCGGTTAATTCTGGGAAATAGTATTCAAGTTCATCCATTAGTTCGGTAGTGAGAGTTACAGCTTTTACATATCAGTGTACATCATCATTTGTTCGCTGTGTGTATCATCAATTTGGAGTAATCGTAATATTGTTCGTTATTAATGATGCCATTTGATCTTTTACTCATTGTTGAGCTCATGTTCCAAAAGACATTAAGAAAATTACAGAAAAAAGTCAGATAACAATTCATAATACACTCAAAAATGATCTCATTTTATTTGAAATCAGATTTCATAACGCATCCTTAATGTAAGTAGAAAAGTTCATAAATTTTTATTAATATTCAATTAAATTACTCATCTCATTTAATAAATTGTCAGTCTTTCATTCTAATCATTTTTTTAGCTGCTTCTCAAATGTGGCGATCATGCGTAATCAAAAGTACTGTTTTATGTTGTTCTTCATTCAGTTTTTTGAATAATTCTAGTATCTCTTCTCCAGTCACAGAATCCAAAGCTCCAGTTGGTTCATCGGCTAAAATTAGAGAAGGATTTGAAACAAGGGCGCGAGCAATACAGACTCTTTGTTGTTGTCATCATGATAGTTGGTTTGGTAAGGCATCTAATCTGTTTCATAATCATACCATTTTCAAAGCTTCAGCACATCTTTCTTTTTTCTCTTTACTCGGAACTCACATATATGACAAGGGGAGAGCAACTTGTTCTCGTGCAGACATTCTTTTGAGTAAGTTATATCACTGAAATACAAATCAGATTGTAGTTCTACGAATCATAGACCATTCATCAGCTGTCATGGCTTTTACTTTTTCTCATCTAAGTAGATAATCTCAGCTTGTAGGTTCATCGAGTAGTCAGACTATATTCATAAGTGTAGATTTTCCACATCCAGATGGTCACATAATAGAAATGAACGATCATTCATCAATCCAAAAATTTATTCATCTAAGAGCATGAACAGCTTCAATTCAATTCTCTGGATCATCTACACCATACTGTTTTTTTACATTTACCAATTCTATTAGATGTGGAGAATTGTTTTTTATTTCATTATTTAAGTCTTTCTTGTTCTTTCAAAACATACCTTTTTATGAAATTTTAAAATTCATTATCATCCCATTCATCATCAAGGGAATCCTCAACCATTTCTATTTCATCATCCCATTCCTCAACCAAAACTATTCATATTTTCTCTTATGTTATCTCTTGCAGCACCACGATCTCATAACTCAATGGACGAAGATTCGGAAGACAATCACATATTCAGCATTGCTTCAGTGCTATAAAACATAGATTTAACAATATCTCATACTTTAAGTCAGCTTACTATCTCTGTATTTGTTTCATCGGAATCTCAGATCTCTACAGGTGTTTCGATTCGTTGATTTCATTTTTTTAGCATAACCATATTTTGTCATGAAATAGTAGTGATAGCCTGAGAAGGGACAAGTAATACATCTTCAATTTTATTTAAAATAATTTTTGCACTTCCTCACATTCCGGCTAAGATTGTTTCGTTTGGATCGTTCTTTTCAAATGTTACAGTCATAGTATATGTAGTAGTCATTGAACTTGTATTTGGAATCGTATTAATCTCACTAATCTTTCCATAATAAATCTCATTAGGATACGCATCCAAGTAAACTTCAGCATCCATTCAGACTTTTAATTGAATAATATCAATCTGTTCTACATCAAAAGTCATTTCCAAAATATTATTACTTTCCACATAAATATATTTTGGATTTGTATTGCTAGATGCAGGATTGATAGAATCTCAAACCTGAATATCCATTTCAGTGATTACTCAATCAAAGTTTGCTGTTAATTCATAATCATCGTATTTATCTCTAATATTTCTCAGATTCCTTTGAAGTTGGTTTAATCTATTTCTGGCTTGCTTAATCTGGGTTTCTTTTAAACTCTCTCATCATGCAATTTTATTCAGATTTCTAAGAGATGTGTCAATATTGTTTTCTAATGTCGCTTTATCTTTTTCTTGTTGAGCTTTGAGTACATCCACTTGCATGTTCAATTTATCAAGATTAGTCTTGGCTTTATCTAACTTTAGTTTTGTATCTTCTAATGAAGTATCATCATCTAAATCTGCGAGAGTGCTTACTTTGCTTGTATATAATTGAACATATTTTAATCAAAGAGATTGTAAATCTGTACCAAAAGTTTTTGCATCAGATTCAATATTTGCTAATGTGTAATCAGAACTTGTAACACTGGATTTGAACATATCATAGTTGGTCTCTCACCAGTCAACTAAATTATTTCATAATGTTTTCAATGTAGAGTAAGCATCAACAACATCTTCGCTTGTTAAATCTGAAATAGATTTTGTGTTTAAATTATTGTATTTTTCTCTTAATTCATCTAAATTTCAACTAAGTTGGTTATATCATTTTTCTGACTGAATTTTTAAGTGAAGGTCTTCAGCTCAAATGTAATCGTTTCTAGCTACTTCATATTTATATTTATCGGTTATTACCATTTTTTTATCGTAGTTATCTAGTATAGAATTCAAATCATTTATTATAGTTTTTAATTCTAAAACAGCAGTTTCTAAAGTCTGATTTCTTTTTCTTATTGTGCTTGATAATGCTAAATCTGCATTTGCACTATCACTTCCACTCAATAATTCATTATAGTCAGCAAGTGTATCATCATATAATTTCTGAGCATCTTTAATTTTTTGTTGTAATTCTTGCATTGCCAGTTCTTGATCTTGATCGATAGTTTCTTTTTGTAATAATAAGGCATCGTAATTAGCTTTTTCTTGAATATATTCTAGTTCAATATTTTTAGCATCTAACAAGTCTTGTAAATTAGTTTTTTGTGTATCTATATCTAGTTGAGCTTGAGCTACATTATTATCTAAATCGTCAGTAGAAATTTTAGCTAAAACTTGACCTTTTTTAACATAATCTCAGACTTTTACATTTACGGAAGTCACTTTTCACTGGGTAATAAATGTTAACTTCTGAGAGTCTGCAAATTGAGTAGTTCATTGCAAAGTTAAAATATTTTCCAAATCTCAAGTTTGAACAGTAGTTTCCATATCATAAAAAACCTTAGTTTTTGGAGATTTGTCCACCCATGGTTGCCATTGATATAGTACGTATCCAATTATTAAAGCGATTACAGTCAATGCAATTCGATGTCTTTTAAAGAAATTTTCCTTTTTCATGATTATATGTTATTATAAATAAATTTTAGCTAATTTTTCTATATTTTTCAACTTTTTTATCTCTTCCTGTTTCAATAACTCGTTCTCTTAGAGATTTTAATCATTCCATTAGTTCTTTTCATTGTTCACTTAGATGATATTCAGATTTTTTTGTTTTGGTTATGAATCATTTGTCTACTAATTCTTTTAGTCTTTTGGTTAGAATGCTTGTATTTATCTTTGGAATAGCTTTCATTATCCCAGAAAAAGTATGAATATCAGAATATATAGATATCAGAATGAGTAGAATCCATTTTTTACCCATAATACTACATAGTTCATAGAACTTTGAATCATTTAAATCTTTGTCTATCTTTTCTAAATTGGTCATAGGTAATTTTGTTATTAAAATTATTCTGAATCGGAAAGATATTATTTTTTTACTTTAAAAAGTAAAGTAATTTTAGTATATAAATTATATAAAAATATCGTTAACATTCTATATTTACATGAGTAATAAGCAAAAAAGGTAACCAAAAATTAGCTACCTTTTTTATTTTCCTAAATCCAGTATTTTAGTGTATATAACCTTTCCCGACTATAGGCTATAAATGATGCTATAGTCATTGTTGCGATAGATACCAAGAATTCTCCTTTTATGGTTATGCCGTTTAACATTAATACGGCAACTATCATCAAAACAAAGATACACAGACTGGAAGATAACCTAAAAATAGGAAACCTATACGGACTAGACCACATATCTAGTGGTGCCTCCCAATTTCTAGTAATTCTCCTATGAATAAGTAGAATCACGGCGCCCATTATTGAGCAGACTAAGATAAACGCTAATCTCTCAGGATTACCAAATTCCCGAAAGAACACTCCGTTTGCCACACTACAGCAAATCAGAGATAACCAAATTAAAAAAACCTTCATATGCCATTTATTTTTTGTTTATGTCCAGACATTATACATAAATTATTATAAAAATTCAAGTAAAAAACAAAGTGTTCGTCTATTTAAAAATGAAATTGTGAAGATTCTTTGATGACTTTTATCGAGATGTTCATATGTTAATAGATGTATGGAAAATTGGTTATTTGTTAAGTTGATTAATTGTGAACATGTTTCTGAGGTTTAATATTTTTCTTATTTTAAGATGAGCCTAAAGAAAAGGGGATTTTATACTTGAAACTCCAAATAAAAATATTAATCTAAATCTGTTTATTGTGCCCCTTTACGAAAGGGGCTGTCACGAAGTGGTTGGGGATTTAAACTCATTTGTTGAAAAATTGCCCTCGCTTATAGGAGCAAGCTTCCCTCTAAAAAGAGTAAAAATTATCAGATAAAAATCCTCCGGCTTTCAGCCACCTCCTTTCAAAAAGGAGGACAGAAAAGTAAAAAGAGACTTTAGTATTTAACTAACATAATCATGTATCGTACGCACACTTGTGGAGAATTGAATAAATCCTCAGTAGGACAGGAAGTTACATTAGCTGGATGGGCTAATAGAGTAAGAAATCTAGGATGACTAACTTTTATAGATCTTCGTGATCGTTACTGAATTACACAAATTACAATAGATCCAAAATCAGATTTTTCTTGTGAATGATGAAATTTGGAAGATATAAAAGCTGAATATGTTTTGCAAATCGTTTGAAAAGTGGTAGCTAGACCTGATAATATGATAAATAAGGATATGGCTACATGAGAAGTAGAAATTAATCCAAGCAAAGTGAAAATTATTTCCACATGTGCAGAATTGCCATTCACGATCGATAACGAGAATGCAGTAGGAGAGGATTTGAGATTAGAGTATCGTTACCTAGACCTTAGGAGAAAATCACTTCGTGATACAATGATGACTAGAGATATGCTATTCTGTAATACTATATCATTCTTTCATAATAAAGGGTTTGCATACTTTGAAACTCCATGCTTCACAAAAAATACTCCAGAATGATCTCGTGAATTTGTAGTGCCTGCTAGATTTGATCAAGGAAAATTTTTCGTACTTCCTCAGTCTCCACAGCAGTATAAACAAATGCTTATGGTAGCATGATATGATAAATATATCCAGCTCGCTAGATGTTATCGTGATGAAGATCCTAGATGAGACCGTCAGCCAGAATTTACTCAGGTTGACTTTGAGATGTCATTCGTTGAGGAGCCAGATGTACTAGAAATTATGGAAGAATATTTCAAAGAATTGACTAAATTATTCCCAAATAAGAAAATCAAAAACGAGAAATTTCCATTCGTTAAATGGAAAGATGCAATGGATAAATATGGAAGCGATAAACCTGATCTCCGTTATGAATGATTAGCTTTCGTAGATGTTTCAGACTGGGCTAAAAAAGTAGATTTCTCATTATTAAACTCAGCTAAATGTGTAAAAGCTCTCGTAGCTCCAAAACAGTTTACTCGTGGAGAAATTGAAAAACAATTAGAACCAGTTATCAAAGAAAACTGAGGAAAATGATTATTATACTTAATCCTAGATGAAGCTGAATGACCTAAAGGTTCATTGGCTAAATACTTAACAGATGAATTAAAATCAGAATTATTATCTCTTACATGAGCTAAGAATGGAGAAACAATTTTCTTCCAGGTGGGAGAGTGGATTGATGTAGTTGGATTATTATGAGCATTAAGAATTAAATTACTCAAAGAATTAAAGCTGACTGAATGAATGGAAGATTTATTAGATTTCGCATTCGTGGCAGATGCTCCAATGTTTGAATTGGGAAGCGATGGACATCTTGGTTCTACTCACCATCCATTCACTAAGCCAAAGGATGAACATGTGCCATACTTAATCGAGCTTGCAGAGAAAATGAGAAATGGATACAAACTCACTCAGGAAGATATAGAAAAATTAACTACAATGGAATCAGATTCTTATGATTTAGTAGCTTGTGGATATGAAATCGGATGAGGAAGTATCAGAATCCACGACCAGAAACTTCAACATGCAATATTCACTATTCTTTGACTAGATGAAAAAGATATTCAATTCAGATTTGGTCATATTTTGAAATGTTTCACATTTTGAGTACCACCTCACGGAGGATGTGCTTTTGGATTTGATAGGCTGGTAATGATATTTACAGGAAAAGAAAATATCCGTGAAGTAATCGCATTCCCTAAGAATCAGAAATATCGTGATCCAATGTTTGGATCTCCATCAGAGATTGATGAGCAGTTATTAAAAGATTTAGGACTACAAATGGTTAAGAAACCTGAATAATGACAAAAAAGAAACGAATAATTCTGATTATAATTTGAGTACTGATTTGATTATGAATCGCAGCATTTTTATATCGAGATAAAGTTCATTGTAGGAATATCCAGAGGCGTTGCACGATGTACGATTTATCAGAAATCGAAAATGTAGAAGATTTAGAGCTTTACCGCGCACTTAATGAGAAATGTGCAGGTAGATGCGGAACAGCGGAATTTGAATTAAAACGAAAAAAGGCATTATGTAGATTCAAATACAAAAGACATGTAGAAGCTTCCAAAGATAGAGTGTATTTCAGAGCTGATATTTATAATCCATGTCCAGAATTATACACAATTCCAGAGCTGAATGAGTGGATAAAAGGGGAGTAGTGAGTAAAACCTCACCCTACCCCTCTCCAAACCCCTTCTAAATCTTCCCCTAATAGGGGACAACTTACGAGACTTTCAGTCTCTAGGAGAGGGAAACACGAAGTGTGGGAGAGGTTTTTTGATCAGATTTTTTGTCATCTTGAGCGTAGCGAAAGATCCAGGACAAACAAGTAAGTTTTTCTGGATTCTTCGTCGTCATTTCATTCCTCCTCTGAATGACAGATTAGCACATAACAAATCCCCAGTCCTACGGACAGCCCCTTTCAAAGGACACAAAACACATTCAGATTTTCTTGATTTTCGATAGCAATATTCTACAATTAAATTGTTATGACATTTTTATTTTCTATCTAGTTTATAGGAATGTTATTATTAATGTTAGGATTACTACTATTCTGAGCCATTACATGAATCAATCTCTTGTGATGATTATTCAGAATTTTGTTGTTCTTTCTTTTATTATCAGTTATCTGGTTGGTGATCAAGAGTGGATTCTATGTGTTATTATTTTTCGCAGTTGTTTACTTGGGAATTAGATGAATATCATACCTTAGAAATTATATAAAATGAAATGATAAATCTGAATACAAGAGTAGGAGAGTGGATTTTGACGATGCGGATTTCGTGGAAGTGGTGAAATAGAACTTAAAAAAAGAGAAAATAAAAAGCTGTCCGAAAGGGTAGCTTTTTTATCATAATTTTTCTTTGATTTCTTTTAAAGAATCAGAAACTTCCTTTTTAAAATTTTCATCAGATTCTTTATATTCTTTAAATCTTCTGAAAATTTCCTTATCATAAAATTTTGAATTGTCTTCCGCAATTTTACGTTCATTTATTAGAATCTGGGAAAAAATCCACATTAATACAATGAATCAAAATAATACCAAAGAAATGTATGTTGGTGCTTTAGGATACTTTTCTCATATTTGCGGATTTATTGTTAATATTATGGACATAATAATTCATAAACATGAAACTATAACAGGAAAATTAATTGATAAAAAATCATGATTTTTATTCTTCCCTGTTATTAATTCTTCTAACGGTTTATCCTTTAAGGAATCTTCGCTTTCAATTTTTTTAACCATTTATATGTAAAATAATTAAATATTTTTTAATCATATCTTTTGTTTATTTGTACAACAATTCATATTACCCTTACATCATTTTCATCTACAATTTGTAAGTCTTCAAATTTATTATTCAATGAATGTAAAAAATATTTTCATTCTTCTTTTATGATTTTTTTTATTAGAGCTTCATTGTTATAGCTTACTAAAACCATATTTGAAGAATCAAATCCTTCTTGTATTTTTACTATTACCAAATCTCATGAATTTATTTCAGGTTCCATAGATTTTCATTTTGCTTTTACGGCAATCAATTTGTCATTATTATTTTTCAAATATTTTGCAGGGTATGGAAAATATTCTTTTGGGTATTCCTCCGCTATTTCAGGTCATTTAGTCCCACATTGAGCAAATCAAAAAATTGGAATATAATATATGTCGTTTGCTATGTTTTTTACGACTTTATAAACTCAATTTATTTTACTTATAAATCATTTTTTCTCTAGTTGTTCTATTTTATTTAGTACTTTTTGGGGGTGGTCTAATCAAACGGCATCTCAAATACGTTGTAATGTTATATTTTCATCAGAATCTTGAACTTCTTTTAGATAATTAAGTATTTTTTCCTGTATATCATCAAGTATTTTTTTCATGAATTTTGAGGATATTGTTAAAAATTATTATGTATTCAGTATATAAAATTAAAAATAAGAATCAACATTTTATATATTTTATTTATAAAATGGAAAAAAGTATGAAAAATGTATTGAAATTGTAATATTTATGTATATACTTCTATCAAAGTAATATTTTATATACTAAATAACTGATATGCTAATTAAACAGAAAAGAATTAGGTCGCTATCTTTACCACCCTCTTTGAAGGAATGAGATTCAATTAGTTTTTGAATCAATCTAGGTAATATAGATAAAAGTAGATTAAAATTATGCTGAATTTTATCAATACCAGATAATGTGTTGTTTTTACCTCCAATTGTATGACCGATATCAAAATTCAATGCAGAGTGAAAGGATGAAAAACAAAAAAATCTCCCAAAGGAAGTTCATTATCGTGAAGTCTCTTGGACAAGAGAGCTTATTGCTCGATGACATAGTACAGGTAAAATAATCACAAGTATTTGTGAGATACCATATAAAAAATATCCAGTAATACGTGTAGAACCTGTTGGAGTTGAACTTTTTAAAAGAGAATGACGATTATATTGACCTATGCTTACGTTATGAGAAGATAATGAGAAAATAAAACATACTATCAACTTATTCTTAGAGTTATTTTGAGAATGCGAGGTATTATCTGAAAATTTAGAGCCATTAATGAATACTGGGAAGATGAGGTATAATTGGGAATTCATAAAGCCGTGAGAATGGGAAGAATTTAAGAAAAAAGTAATGAGTGTTGCTCAAAATAAATCAGATAGTCAGAAAAAAATAATACAAAGAAGAATTAATGTTGCAGAAAAACTCTGATTATCCGCAGTCGGAGTTTGAGTCCTTTGATTTAGATGATATATAGCATTTCAAAGCAAAGACAAAAAGTATACTATATTTGAAAATGTGAATTATGGTAATGCTATATATATAACAGACATGAATTGGGAAGAATTTTCAAAACAAGATAAACAGACGATATTGAGTACTAAGATACAAAAAGATAGAATTATTCATAGGAAAAATTGGGAGAATAAACTAAAACATTATTGTTAGAGTTTACTAAATATATATGAGTAATAATGTTGAAAATTAAGTAAAAACTCATATGCTCAGATTCAATTATTTAAATCTTTTAACAAGATGAAAAAAACACTTTGCGAACTGTTTGCTTGAGTATGATGATTTAGAGTTTGATTAGAAGCAAATGATTCTTGATGGGAAACAGTTCGAGCTAATCAACGAGAACCTAGTAGAATCGCACAATATGCTTTTGATTGTTATTGTGCTAATTTTTGATGAAAACAAGATAAGTATTCAAATTTAGATATCGCAAAAGTTGTAAAAAAAGATATTCCAGATCACAATTTATTGGTTTGAGGTTTTCCTTGTCAAGACTATTCCGTTGCGAGATCATGAGCAAAAGGAATACAAGGTAAAAAGTGAGTTCTTCGGCGACAAATTAAAGATATTCTTATCGAAAAAAAACCAAGTTTTGTATTGTTAGAAAATGTTGATAGACTTTTGAAATCTCCATGAAATCAAAGATGAAGAGATTTTTGAATAATATTAGCATGTTTTAATGAATTATGATATACTGTTGAATGGAGAATTATTAATGCGGCTGATTATTGATGGGTTCAGAGAAGAAGGAGAACATTTATATTTGCTTATAAAAACACGACTAAATTTTGAAAATCAATAAAAAATAAATCTTTTGAAGAAATATTACACGAAGATTGATTCTTTATTAAGGAATTTGATATAGAAAAAACTCCATTACAAAAAAGGGAAGCAGAATTTAAATATAAAGATTTAGTTGAAATTTCTGATAAATTTGAATTTAATTTTTGAAACGCATGAGTAATGAGAAATGGTAAAATATACACGGAAGAAGTTGTCCCTCATTATGAATGAAAAAAAATGACTTTGTGAGATATTATACAAGATAGCGTTGATGAAAAATACAAGATAAAACAAGATAAAAGTAAATGGGAATATTTAAAATGACCTAAAAGAATTATTAGAAAACAATGAACACCACAAGAATATGTTTTTAGTGAATGAGGTATAGCTTTCCCAGATCCTCTTGATAGACCAGCAAGAACAATGCTTACAAGCGAATGAAGTTTAAATAGGAGTACACACGTAATTCAAGATAAAAATTGAGATTTAAGAATTCTAACACCAATTGAAACAGAGCGTATTAATTGATTTCCAGATGATTGGACAAGTAAATGATGAATGCCAGAAAGTTTCAGATATTTTTGTATGGGAAATGCATTATGTGTTCCGATGATTACAAAAATGTGAAAAAGATTAGATGATATAATTGAAAAAGAGGATTAATTTCCTCCTTTTTCTATTTGCTGTTTTATGTATTTTTGGTTAAATCGGAAACATTTTTTAGTAGCCATTCATCAATTTGGGGTAGGGAACATATCTTTTGAATTTATTCAATGAGGTCTTACATGAATAATCATATCATCTTTTATAGTTATTAATTTATCATATTCTCATCATTTTATTTTATCCTTTGTTTTATTCCATGCAGTTTTGATATCTCATTCTAAATCACTTCATGGGACATTCCAAAACATAGCTTTTTTGAAAATTAAATTAGATTGTTTTGTATCTGTATATTGAAAAATCATAAATAGAAATTTAGATTCATAGAATAAATTATACAAATCAGAATCGTAATAGTCTTGATTTATAATTTCCATATATTTAAAAGTTGGAAATGACATTGCTTCTTTCGGTACTCAATTCGATTTTAGTCTAATCGTTTTTATTTCAATATTTGCTTTATCAAATTCTTCAATTCTATCTTCATTAACTCATAACATTCTTTTTGCTAATATATAATAGTTAGATTTTGATTTACTATTTACTCAAAATTGTTTCAATAAATCATTAGCATTATAACCATAATATTTTTCTAATTTTGAAATTATATAATCTTCAAATCATTTTTCTTTTAATATATTACTATCTGTAATAGCTTTCCCATATGTAATTTCGTTTTTTAATCAATTTAATTGTTGCTTAATAGAATCTTCTTTTGTTTTGTATGTATGAATACCTTTAACTAGATATTCATTCAAAATCATTGTCATATAAGAATTTTTTAAGCAAAAAGCTCTTTGTTTCGCAGGAATTGAACTATTTGGTTGCTCTCTCATGACAGAACTATCAGCTCATTTAGTACACGCTCATAGATAAATTGTATCTCATTCAGATAGTTCGTGAGCTTTTCATTCAGCGATTTTTTTAATAATTTTATTGTAATCGCTTTTTATAATTTCATAATCTGTTTCTGGAAATTCAAATAAATCAATATAATTAATAAAATAATCATCATCAGCCTTATTTTTGTCGTAAAAATAATAAATAAGAAGCATTAAAGCACATTTTCCCAGTAAATGACTATTTTCAAATGGTATTTTATAATCATTCATGTAATTAATAATTGTCAGTACTAACCTTTCTTTTGCTCTTAATCATCTCGAATTTTTTTCGTATGGAGAAACTTTTAACTCAACTCATGCTTCAGGAAAATCTGCTTCATTATTTGAATTTTTATTATAATAGAAGAAGTTTTCTTCAATGAAATGTCAGTATCGTCATTTATTTTTTGGCATGGAAAACTGTTTTCTTATTATATTTTTTTGTTCTTCATTTAAATTTTTATCTTCCTCTAAAATTTGACTAAATGTTTTTCATTTTAGTTTTTTCGCATACGTTAAAATTGAATCAGGACTTGTTTTGTCGTATGGTAATGGGTTAACAATGGGTGCTGTCATAACTATTTTTTAATAAAATACTGTATATTTCTTACTATCTTTTCTTTTAATTAAATCAAGTTTTTTATAAAATTTGACAAAATTGTGAAAACATAATCTTTTCTTGAAATTTTTACATGAAAAAATATATCAAAAATGATAGTAAATCTTTAGATTTTTATCAGATAAAATGAAATTGTCTAGTTTTTCTGTTACAAATTTTAGAAGTATTACGCAAACACATAAAATTGATTTATCATGATCTAGTGTTACAGTTTTTGTATGAAAAAATAATGAATGAAAATCAAATATATTAAAAGCATTAAATATATGTATGAATGTTATTAGAATTCCTATGTTTAGATATGCGGATCCTTATTATGTTCATAAAGATATCCGATATCGTGATTGGGATAAATTTGAAAGAGATTCTTATATTCGAAAGAGGGATTTTCCAATAAAATTGAGAAATGAAGAGTGTAAAGAAACAAATTTTTTATTAGAATTTGATTTAACTAAAGAAGATATTCTAAATATAAAAACGAATCTGTGAAAAAAAAGACTTAAAATGGATAAAATTTTAGTGGTTCATATAATGTTTAATGAAAATTCTAAGCCTAAGATAACTATCGATTGAATAAAAGAGTCAGCAAAAGTTATTACGTATATTTCTGATAATATCGATTTTACATATATTCCAGCTATTAGAACAGAAAAAGAGATTTTATCGATGATAGATGATAGAATATCGAATGCTTTATATAAATTAGGCGATGATCCAGATTATAAGAGAGCTATAAATAAAATAAAGAAAAAACAAGATAAAGTATTTTGAGAGATTGAAAAGATAATACAAAAGCAAATAAATCCTTTTATACCTAACGTGAAAAAAATAAAAATAAAAAGAAGAGATGAAGACCCTATTCCATTTAATTTTTGATCTCTAGCTAGTTTATATATTAATGATTGAACAGAAACGGATATCGAATTTAAATGAGATTGAATAAAAAGTTTAGTATCAATATCTCTTTTGCATAAATTATGATACTGAAATAAAAGTGGTTTAGTAGCAATTGAGGAACCTGAATCACATTTACATCCCGAAGCAATCCACTATTTAAATGAGGTTATAAGTGATTTATGAAAATCTGGACAGATATTAATATCTACACACAATCCGCTATTTGTTAATAGAAATGACATAAAATCTAACATAATAGTCAATAAATGAGAGGCAAAACCAGCAGAAAACATTAGGGAAATAAGAAAAATCCTAGGTGTTGTTGTATCAGATAATCTTGTAAATGCTGATAAAGTTTTAATCGTAGAATGACAGAATGATTATAAAATTTTAAAATCAATTTTCTCTTGTAACGATAACATAAAAGAATGAATAAAAAATTGATCATTTGCTATTTTACCAATAAATTCTTCATCTAATCTTTCATATGAATTATCTCGTTTAACTGATACTATGGTAAAATATATTGTTTTATTTGATAATGATAAGGCGTGAAAGGATGAAGTGGAAAAATCTATAAAGAAAAAACTTATTGATGAAAAAAACGTATACTTTATAAGTTGTAAAAGTAAAATTGAATCGGAGATTGAAGATATTATTAATGTGAATATTTATAAAACAAAGTTAGAAGATGAATTTGGTATAAAATTACCACAAAGAATCTCTAAGTCAGATAAAAAATGGTCAAATATAATGAAAAGTATATTTGAAGAACAATGAAAGGTTTGGAATGAAGAACAAAGGTTTAAAGCAAAATGGATAGTTTCCGAATGTGTTGAATCCGCATTAAAATGAAAAAAAGATTTTAATGTTGTATTATATAAATGAAAATCAACTTTTATGAAGTCATTTGTTAATAGAATTGAAGAATTTATAAAATAACACTTTACTCATAGATAAAAACCAAAAATGAAAATCGCTATCGTTACATGAGCTAGTTCAGGATTATGAAAAA
>CAMJSB010000008.1 GCA_946408385.1 uncultured bacterium
CATCAGTTTGAAGTCAAACGATAGTTTCCAAGTCTTTATCAATATAACCTGGTTTATGAGAAGTAATAGTAGAGATAGTAGATGGATCAGCAGCTCTGAGTCCATTATTATCTCTCTCCTCTTTTAAATATTTTTTCACTTCTTCCATCAATTTTGTTGTCCTTTCTGTAGGACCTGCAAGAAATGAAGCATCTCCATCATATGGAGTGATGTTGTCATAGACAAACTGTCTTACATTCAATGACATCTTGTTCATCGTAAAGAAATAAAATTCTGAATTATATTAGAATATAATTAGCTCTCTCAAAAAATTTTCGCGCGATTCTTGTTGTAATAAATTGGGATTCATCTTCAAGCTTAATAAATCACCATCTACCAATTTGTCAAATGAATTTTCAAAACTCATTTAAGATCCAAGCACAGGAGATTTATAATTTTGATCAATTACAATAAGAGATGCATTCTTATAAGGATTTCATTTAGAATCAGGACAAAAATTACCATCACTACCATATCCATTATCACAGCTCCATGAAAACACATTTTCCAATCTATTGATAGTATCTTTGGTCGTAAATTTTCCATAAATAAAATATTTATTATTCAGTTTCCCATTAGTTCCACCTCCTGTTCCTGTTACATTTCCATTCACAATAAAGTTTCATCTAATAAAAGATCATACTGCCACATCTCCTGAGATATAATTATCAGGATCTCTAGAGACATTTCCAGAAAAATCACTTACTGAAGTACTAGAAACAAATCATCCCGTATTGAAAACAAATTTTCCATCATCATTTTCAAGCCTACTTTCATCTATAATTAAATTTCCACTCAAAAGATATATATCATAATTCCTCGTTTCATTCCTACCTGTGAATGGTTTCACCGTAACATTTCAATTTTTTACAATCAATGTTTTTCTCGCAATTTGATCCAAACTTACAGGATCTGGAAATCATTTTTCAGAACAAATAATTATATCACTACCATTGTTATTCCCCCATTTTCATCTACATAAAGATTCAGCTTTTTTTACTGCATAATTCATTAACGTAGCATTTGTTACACTTTTTGTACCAAAATATTGCATCTTTGTATCTGTAGAATTCCCCTGTCAGCCAAACAAGTTTCAATTCTCATCTACTCAAACTATTCATTCTATGATGATTTTTACTAAATCATTTTCTGCCGAGAACCCACCACAGTTTATTCATGCCAAATTTCCAGTATAAACTACTTGAGGTTCTTCATCTCAAGAAAGAATAAAGATTTGAGTAAGTTGTTCTCCATTATTTTTATATTCTTCAAAAAGGTTTTTCATAGAACCACCTGTTAGATTCGTAAATCTACATCATGCAAGTCATACTCATCCATTATAATCATATATAAATCATACTGGATACCTATTATTTATTCTAACAAAAGTCGGAGACAAATCTGAATCCTTCTTAATAGAAAGAAACTGAGTCCCTGTATCATAATTTACTCCAACAACTAAATGATACTCCTTTCACGAATAAACATGATTTAAACTTCCATAATATCAATAATTATCAGGTTTAAAATCATTTTTCACCCTATTTACACAAGAATCGTAGTCTTCCGTACTATCTTCTTGACATTCTTTCAATTGTGTTACATATCAAGACTTAGCACAATTCGTATATATTCATCATGACATATCTAATCATCCTATTGGCAAATCTTCACTACTCAATGGCCATAATCTCTCTCACCTTTCTGCATTATAATAAAATCATTTCATTTTTATTCCACACTCATAACTAGATGTTTTTGATGTTCAAACCTCATATGTTCATGTCTGATCCCATGATTTATTTGAAAAATATATAAATCATCAGAAATCATTTCAATTATCCGCAAAATGAACATACATCATATTATCTGTAAGCATTTTCTGTGTTAAAGCTCCTAATCCTTCAACATTCAAATGAAAAATCGTCGCAGATGTAAAAGATAAACTAAACATTCAAATAGCAAATGCTATTAACCCAAATTTTAGCTTTTGAATTTTGTTTTTCATGTTTTATGTAAAGAAAAATTAAAATTTTCCACATTCAATTATACACACAACTATTAAAAAAGTCAAAAAAAATCAGACTTTTTTCATCTGATTTTTCATTTTCTTAGAATTATAAAAATTTACTTCCTTATTTTTGCCAAATATGCAAATCAAAGTGCATCTGCAGCATCATTATATTCAGGAATATCCTGCAAATTATAAAACCTTCTAATCGTTTTTTGAACCAACATTTTATCAGCTTTTCCATTTCAAGTAATAAACTTTTTTAGTTCTATAGGAGTAAGTTCTAATACTGGAATATTCTTTCTCAAAAATAGCATCATCAACGCTCATCTAATTGCATATACAAATTCAGCATTACTTTGATTGTAATCAGTAAAGAATAGTTTTTCCATAGCGATTTTTTCAATTGAATATATTTCCAACATCTCTGAAAAAAAATCAAAAATCTGATTTGCTCTATTGAACTGATCCTCTCTGGTTGGAGATTTTTTATCTTGCAACAAAATCCCTGCATCGATAATTTTCAAATTATCATCTACCAATGCATAACCCAATTTCCTAACTCACGGATCTATTCCTAGATACATCGATTTTATTGTAAATAAATACTAACTGTCATTCTGAGCGTTAACGAAGAATCCATTTTTCTTCATATTGTCATCCTGAACGAATGTGAAGGATCTTAAGTGAAAAAACAAATAAGACAGATAAGATTCTTCATTCCACTTCGTTCCATTCAGAATGACTTATACACTATTTCCCATCTCTTAATTTTTTCCACAATCATTCCTCTTCCTTGCTCAATTTCTTTGGAATTGAAACCTCAGTCTCCACTATCATATCTCATTTACTCTTGAATAATCACTTTTCTCCAAATCAGCGACCAGATATTTTGATTTTGTCTCAGATTTGTGTTCATTTTGGAATTTTTACCATCAATTTTCACTCTGGATGTGGCACTTCCACATCTCCTCAAAGAACTAAATCGAATATTGTAACACTTGCTTTTACATACAAATCATCTCATTCACGGCGATATTTTTTATTTGGGACAATGCGAATCTTGAGGTACAAATCTCCATCTGGAGCATCTCATATTCAAGCATCTCATTTTCACGAATATTTAATAAAAGAATCTTCCTTAATTCAGGCAGGAATCTTAATATCAATCACTTCTTTACTTTCTTCAAGTCAACCATTTCAAAGTTCTTTTCAGTTTTTTTTGTAAATCTTTCAGATTCATCCACATTGTCTACACGCACTAGAAGTTTGCATTACTCCAAATGGAGTCTGAGTTTGCTGACTAACTTTTCATTTTCCATTACAATTTGGACAAACTTCTTCAATTGCTCAATCCACTTTTTTCATCCTAGTATAAGTTATCTTCTTTTCACATCATAAATATGAATCTTCAAAACTAATTTCTATAATTTTTTTTAAATCTTCTCATTTACGTACCTTTGCTCATCTTCATCCGAATCATCATCAAAAGAATCCTCAAAGCAAATCCCCTAAATCAATATCCACTCCTTCTCAACCTCAAAATCCTCCGAATCATCAAAAATTTCCAAAATCAAAACCTCATTGTCATCATCAAAATCCTCCCGTAAATCCTCATTTACGGAATGCATCATACTGTCACCTCTTTTTTTCATCAGAGAGAACTTGATAAGCTTCATTTACTTCTTGAAATTTTTCCTTACTTCATCACCTATCTGGATGATGTTTTATAGCCAGTTTCCTAAAAGCTTTTTTTATTTCCTCTGTGGATGCAGATTCACTTACTCAAAGTATATCATAATAATTCTTTTTAGGATCAAAATCCATCTTTATATTTATTATTGTATTAAAAATGTAGCACTTTTGTCTATTAAGTGATATTATAAATAAACAAAAACTGAATGCAATGGAAAAAGAATTTGACTTTTTCTTGCCCTCTTTTTCTTGCCCTCTATAAATATAATAAAATTTTACTTGACATTTGATAGTATATCTTTAAAATTAAAAAGTCAAAAATAAGAAAACTATGAAACATTTCAATGTACCGGCAATTGATGGTATTCCAGGTATTATGCCAGGAACTATAAAGGTTCCACCGCCACTCGAGTTCGATGATGAGGAGTATGCACCTGCTCCAATTACTGATGAGACTTATGCCCAAAAAATGGCAAAGATTCCCAGATGTCGACGGCAAAACTCGACGGGCCACAAGCAACGTATGATGCCACACGATCAGGATTAGTCCAGATTTCTATTTCAAAGCGGAATCTTAGTATACGAAGGTTCTGCTTTTTTATTTAAATTTTTATATCAACATACTAATATGTATCTCTAATGTCATTCTGAGCGAAGCGAAGAATCTTAAGTGCAAGCTATTTTTCACTCAGCTAAGATGGGCTGATATTCGTCCAGAATGACGTAAAAACCACAAAGAACATATAATAAAATATTCTTTCAGATTTCTCTTGCATTCCATTTTAAAAATAATAAATTTTTTATTAGTTTATAATTTTGATTGGAAACTATGAACAAGATAACAACGACTACAACCACTACCACATGCCATATTTGGTAGGAGTTTTCTGTTGTTATAAATTCAAGAGCTCCTACCATTTGGTAGGTTTTTTATTAGATTACGATTATCAAGATGTCAAATCATGAAGACACGCCTTTATTTAGACAACGTCACACACTAGCACACGTATTAGCAGAAGCTGTTCAGAGAGTTCAGCAACGAGATGTGGAAGTAGCAATCTGACCAGCAATTGATAATGGATTGTATTACGATTTCCTTTTTAGTGAAGAAAAACAAATCTGAGAAGATGACTTGAAAAAAGTTCAGGACCAGATGGTAAAAATCATAAAAGAATGACAGGATATAATCCGCATCGACGTAAATGCTGAAGAATCAGATTTCCTTGTAAATAAATTGATGAAACAGAAATACAAAGATGAGATGAGAAGAGAATTTCTTGCTGATGGAGAATCTATTTCATTCTATGTAAATACCATCGCAGAAGCTGCTAAAGATAGAATTTTGGAATGAATTGATGAAAACTACATCAAATATTATGAAGAAATAACTAAATTCTTACAAGAAAAGCATGCTGATAAATTCACAGGAAAATTTGCTACATTCCTAGATATGTGTGAATGACCTCACGTAGAAAATACCAAAGAAATCGATCCAAAAGCTTTCCAGATAGATAAATTAGCCTGAGCTTACTGGAGAGGAAACTCTAATAATGTAATGATGACTAGAATTTATGTTTGGGCCTTCGAAGATAAAGAACATCTAAAAGCTTATGCTGAAGAAGTAGAAGAAGCAAAAAGAAGAGATCACAGAAAATTATGAAAAGATTTATCAATTTTCATGTCTCATGACTTAGTTGGTAAAGGAATGCCTCTTTGGTTGCCAAATGGTGCAGTAATTAGAAAGCAACTTGAAAACTATATCTACGAGAAAGAAAGAAATATGGGTTATATGCACGTATATACTCCATGCGTAGGAACAGTTGATTTGTACAAAACTTCATGACACTGGGATCACTATCAAGAAAATATGTTCCCTTCAATGAAAGTAGATGAAGAAGAATTTGTACTTAGACCAATGAACTGTCCTCATCATATGTTAATTTATGCAAACGATTTAAGATCTTATAGAGATTTACCAATCAGAATTTGAGAATTTGCTACAGATTTCAGATATGAAGCAAGTGGAGTGGTTAAATGACTAGAAAGAGTAAGATGTATGTGTCAGAACGATGCCCATCTATTCGTTAGACCTGATCAAATCTGAGAAGAATTTAAGAAAGTGGTAACTTTGATTCTTGATGTGTATAAAGATTTCGGATTAACTAATTATAAATTCAGACTTTCATTAAGAGATCCTGCAGATAAAGAGAAATACTTCGATGATGATAATATGTGGAATGAAGCAGAAAATAAGCTCAGAGAAGTATTGAATGAGTTTGGATGTCCTTATACAGAAGCTATCTGAGAAGCTGCTTTCTATGGTCCTAAACTAGATGTAGAAGTTAAACCTGCAGTTGGTCCAGAAGTAACTTTGTCTACATGTCAGCTTGATTTCTTATTACCTAGAAGATTTAAACTAGAATATACTGATAAAGATGGAGAAAAGAAAACTCCAGTAGTAATTCATAGAGCAATATTCGGAACATTTGATAGATTTACTGCATTCTTATTAGAAGAAACTAAATGAGTATTCCCTTTCTGGTTAGCTCCTGAACAAGTAAAAATCCTTCCAGTAGCAGATCCTTTCATTGACTATGCGAATAAAGTTTGTGAAGATCTGAGAAAAGAGAATATCAGAGTTTCAGTAGATACAAGTGCTGATAGTTTGAATAAAAAGATTAGAAATGCTGAACTTATGAAAGTGCCTTATATATTAATTGTATGAGAAAAAGAAGTAAATTCTGACTGAGTTTCAGTAAGAGTATTCAAGACTAAGGAACAATATGAACAAAGTGAAGCAGAATTCATAAAGGCTGCTGTTGAAAAAAGAGATAGTAGAGCGTTGTAATTCACAAAATATAAGAGATCGATTTCATAAGAGTCGGTCTTTTTTATTTTTAATAATCAAAAAACAGGTTTATCACCTGTTTTTTATTTTTAATTACAAATGTTTTTATTCTTCCTCTGTTAATTTTTCAAATTTCAAATTAGTAGAAAAATCATTCCATGCTCCATCATTCATTTGAACAACAAACTTTTTATCCAATCTATCATAAACAGCTATTCATTCAGCCCAAGACTTTTCAACACTTCAATCACACTCATAAATTCTTACAGCTGGAGATATTTCTAAATTCTCTTTTTCTGAATACTTAATTACATTAATAACATAAGAACAAGTCACATCATTCCTTCCAAAATTTTCTTTAATCGGACTTACTGAAAATGAAATATTCGATGATGGAAAGCTTAATAAATAACCTCATCTAGAAGACTTATACTGTAAACATCATTCCTTAGCCGGACTTTCTAAACATTCTTTTTTAATTGGAAGTTGTGGAACATTTGCATCAAAAGCTGTGGCTGAAACAGGTAAATCAATAGAGTCTCATGTAGATTCTGACACATTTTCTTCTTGGATATCTGAAGCCACTACATCACCTCAAATCACTAAACTCTGTAATGTTCATTTGGTTGGTAAACTAAAATCAACCAAAATTTGGCATGTCATTTGTTTTTCCATTCCATCTCACGAAACTGTTACAATTAATCCCTCCTGCTTCAATGCGACTTCTGAACTGTTTACTTTTTGAAGTTTTTCTCATGATCACTGACAAATATTAGTTGCACGGGATTTTATCCATTCATTCACATTTTTTTCATTTGCAAACTTTATCAAATCTTTTAATTCAAATACTACATCATCAGAGACATCATGAATAAATATTCCCCACCAATCTCCATTTGATACAAACCAAGAACGATCTTCACTCTGTTTATAGAAAATATCTCATTCAGAGGTTACAAAACTTTGTGCATTATTTTTAGAAAATGTTTCATTTAATCATTTACAATTCCTATTTGGATCTGATGGATTACAACGGAAATAATTAATTGCAATTTCTTCTCAAGAATCAATCTTCTTAATCAAAAGTTTTCAGTCTTTTCAATCATTAAGTGGAAAATATTCATCATAGAAAGCAGGCAAAAGCAAAATACCAGCTTCTGATATATAATATCAATCATCACCATCAAATACCATATTCACCTGATTTCATAATCCAACTTTAGTTCATGAAATACTATACACTTTTACCACAGGAGTATTTTGATAAAATTTCTCAACAATTCCTGTAAGTTGGACAAAACCTGCATACTCTGAAAGATTTACAGAATCTGAATCCGACCTTATTCAAATTTTTCCATAGTTTATATCATCAATTGTATACGGATGAATAGTAATATTACCATCCATTTTTATTTCTCACTGCAAATAAACTTCATCTCATAACGAAAAATTAAAATCCTGATTAGATTCCCACTTACTTCCACCAAAAATTTTAAACACAACTAATCACGTTATCAACAAAATTAATAAAATAAACAAGAAAATCCAAACCTTAGATGTCTTCTTTTGTCTAGAATAAGGTCTGTTATTATACATTTTCTTTTGAAAAAAATCTGCTCTACTATCCATTTCACTAAAACAATAAATAAAAAAACGAACCTAATTAATATAAAAAATTAACTACTTATTGCAATCCAAGATAATTTTACCAGTTATAATAAGCATTTATTCACATAATAATCATAAATTTAACAACGTATTCAACATCAAATATACCATCCAAACTATTCATATCCATAAAACATTTGACTTATATACATAATTTATTTTTGTCAAAATAATTAAACAAACATAATCAAACCTGTCAAATGTTTTTATATTTATAACAACAATTCATCTTGTTTTAACAATAAAAATGCCTAGTTATTAAACAGTATCGATAAAATATTTTACATAAATTGTATCGAATGAAAACAGATAAAAAAGCAGGTTCTATAACGAAAAAACAAAAAACTTCCGCAACTAAAGAATCTTCCCAAAAAACATGAAAAGCTAATGCTGTTGCAGAAAAAAAAGTTTCAAATGCCTGAGACACTAATGTTTCTGTTTTTACTAGAACAACAAACCCTAAAGTGATTATACAATCTGAAAACATAAAAGATAATTGAAAAATTTCTTGTCATAGAAATCGAAATAGTCATAAATTAATAAAGTTTGTATGTTTTATCGTAATATGTTTAATCGTATTAATGACATTCTTCCTATCTCTCAAAACTTACAATATCGTAAATAATTTATCCAATTCTGTTAATGAATTATCCGGTACTGTAAATGAAACATCTGATACCGTTAACGAAATATCAGATTATTTTACACCATAATATCAAACTATTGATATACAATTTATTTTATTTTTTATACTTTATAAACCATGGTAAAAAAAGAATCAACTACTTGTGAAAACTGCAACTGTGGAAATTGTTGCGGATGAAACTGCCTAAGCGTAATTCTAACTGCTATCTGATGTATAGCCGCTATCATTGCATGTTTTTTTGCTTTCAAATCATCACAAGCAGCACAAAATCTTTATGATTTTAATGTTCTATCTGCTGGTTGAGAAGAAAATTTCAACAGAATGAATGAAGTTTATAAATCTAAAGCTTATGTAGATTATGCTACACAACAAGCAGACCAAGCAGAATCTTACTTTTCTTCAGCTTGAGATGATGCAACTACTTCAGGTACAGCTACTTCAGATGAAGTTAATACTGAAGAAGTTGCTAATAATATTGTAGCTTGAGGTGATGAAGTAAAATCTTTAGCTGAAAGCATGGTAGCTTCTAGCCCAATTCGCGGAGATAAAGATGCAAGATTTACTATCGTTGAATATACAGAATTACTCTGTCCTTTCTGTCAAAGACATTCTACTGAAGGAACAATTAACTCTGTAATTGAACAATTCTCTGGAGAGGTTAATTCAATTTCAAAAAGTTTCATCATACATGGAGAAGAAGCCTTGAAATTATCTTCTGCTATGGAATGTATAGCTGAATTAAAAGCAGACGTTTATCATGAAGTATTTGAAAAAGCTTTTGAAGCTTATCCTGTAAATATGGATAGTTTAATCGGTATTGCAACTTGACTTGGTGTAGACGAAGCAGCACTAAAAGCCTGTGTTGACGAAGGAAAATACACTGATGCTGTTAATAATGGAATGTCTCAAGCTTCTTCATTATTTGGAGTAAATGGAACTCCAGGAAATGTAATTATCGATAAAGAAACTGGAAATTATATTGTAATCTCTGGTGCTTATCCTGTTGATGAGTTCGTTAAAGCTATCAATGAATTGAAAAACGCATAATAGCTAACAAAAACTCAAAATAATCAGAAAACAAAAATTCTGACAAAAGAAAAGCTCTGTAGAATTACAGAGTTTTTCTTAAATTTGATTTTTCACTAAAAATAAATAGGAATATAATCATGAAAACAATTGAACAACTATACCGTGGATTTTATTTGAACAGTGAGAGTGCAAATTCTCAAATTTCAAACTGTCAAAATCCTTTACGAGTAGCTCCAATTAAAAAAGTAAATAATTATGAGAATTTGGAAATAGATTATGAGCATTTTGCATTTGCAGAAAAGAATGAAAACTGAAAATTAGAATATTTTCATGGATTGAAAAACTTTTTACGGGTAGAAAAATCAGACTTTCCTCCTATTTTCATTTTTGATAATCATAACCATGCAATCACTTTCCGATATAATATTATATATACAAAAAAAATCAAAAATGCCGAATTGATCCACATTGATCAACATTCAGACTGTTGGAAAAATAAGAACCATTTAGAATTGAATTGGAATGAAAACGAACTAGAAAAGGTTTTCGAGTTCTGAAACGAAAAATGTAATGTATGAAATTTCATTCTTCCTGCAATTGAATTATGATTGATTAATACAGTTGAACAAATCAATACAGAATACAAATTATTAAATTTTCAGACAGATAAAAATAATATAATCTTAGATGTTGATTTGGATTTTCGAGCCCCAGAAATGGGTATCGAAAAACATTTAAAAACTATCGAAAAAATAAAAGAATTGATCTCAAAAAGTAACATAGTAACCATAGCCACATCTCCATATTTTCTAGATCAAAAAGTTGCTATATCAATAATCGATGGTCTATTAAAATACAGCAAGTAATTCGATTGTTAACAAATTTTCTATATAATCAAATATCATATTAATTTTAATATTTTACACAAACCATTTATGGAAAAGAAACTCACAACAAAAGATATCATAGAAAACAGTCCATACTGACCATTAATAAGCACTGCCATAATACTATTTCTAATATGATACCCAATTTACATAGCATGGAACAATTTTAGCATAGAACGATTTTCAAGATTTGTAGAATCTATAGTTGAATATAAATACCGAATACTATTCGTTATAATTACTAACCTAATAATTATCCTCTTGAAAGCATCTCCATCCAAAAAACCAAAAATTTTAAAACTATTTTTAACACGACGAATAGCAATCGTTTGCATATCCATATTTGTGTATCCATTTTTACCTGACTTTCAGCAAAGATTTGGGAAAATTGCCGACAACAATATAACAGATTTTTATGCTATATTTTTGCCAATATTCATCATGTTTGCCTTGATCAGTATAATGAAGACATGAGATAACGATTTTTTAAAAGAAATGGAAGGTTTATTATCTATAAAATCCAAAACAAATTACAAAACAGAGTCATTAGTTATAAATTTTTCAAAATCTATTATATTTTTAGGCTATTCGTTTCTTTTCTTAATTTTTATTTGACGATTATGCACAATAAATAAAATAGATTCCTGATATAAAGACATTATCATACGATATCCCATAATAATTCTCTGCTTCATTTTAGGTATAAATATACTATTACACACAATATAAAAAAATAAATCTGAAAAAGAACCAAAATATAATAATACTTCAGAAAATATAAAAGGCACGAAAAAGAAAACCACATAAAAACATAAAATTCGACTTTTTGTAAATAACACACCCCTAAATAAAAATACTTGACTTAATTTATAAAAAATTTATGATTTAAAATAGTTTACATGTTTTTCAGTTATGAATAAAGTAAAATTAAGTATAGTATCAATTATTTTTTGACTGTCATTAATATGAAGTCTGTGCTTTGCATGAAATTGATTCGTCCGGAGCCTACTTTGAACTCAATTAGAAATTTGACTAAATCAACGTTCAAATATTTGAGAACTAATAGACTGAAAAATAAGCAATTCACTGAGCTTTCAACAAGAATTAACAGATCAGGATAAATTCAACTTAATATGACAATTGGATAAAGCAAAAACAGAACAAGAAAGATTAAAAATTATAGATCAATACATTATATTACTTAATGATTCGATAACAAATTGAGAAAATTTAGGAAACTACGAACAATCCCAAATAGACTACTACAAATCTGAAGCAAAAAAATGTGAAGAACCTATTAAATGAAAAAATTCAGAATTTTCTGATGCTGTAAAGAATTATAACTATGAAAAAGCTGAAGCTATTTCAAATGAAATAGCTGAATTACGTGCCTGCGTCGCCAGAAATGAAGTTTATGCAAAAGCTCATGCATCATATGCATCTTCTAGTAAATTATTAAATAATCTCCAAAAAAGAGCTGATTATCTATCACAAAATAGAGAGAAAATAGCAAAATATTATGAAATTTTAAAACCAGACTTGTTAAAAGAATTATATGATATTTCAAAGACCGTAGAAGATTTTTAAGAAATTAATTTGGTTTGATTTTTACAGAGATTATAATATATTTTAATGAGTGAAGTTTTTTATGTTGAGAAATTTAGACCATGGCCTTTTTAGTGACATTCTTTATGTTTGCATTATTCTCTACTTTTTTCTATCGCATAGGATTATGGTATTTAGCATTATTACCATTAGCTGTACTTGTTTTTATGCTATCACACGGAATTAAAAATGTCTTCACATGAATAAAACTAGAAATTTTACGAGAAAAATGGAGTCTAATCTTAATTCGATTGATCACAATGATTGGACTTTCTTGAATACTATTTTTCGTATGAATCAAAGAAATCTCTGTATATATGTCATTACTCATTCTCAATATATTATTAATGTTTTGATCACATATTTTTGATTATGAAGACGGAAAATTAATTTTCGAAATATGAGCACGGCTGATGGTGATTGTAATTCTTTGAACTATACTATTTTCCTCATGAATATTCGCATTTTTTGATGCAGTACTTTTAATCGCAAGTCTAATGCTTTGAGTTTATGCATTCATGCAATTTATCATATGAATTTTTTGTCCAACCGACGAAAAATGGCTCTACGAAATTGTTATATTATGAGCCATTGTAATATGATGAAGCATAATTAATCATTTTTATCCTGCAGAATGGATATTTGCATTATCGTTTGTCTTATTGGCATTAATCTTTTGTGGAATATACATCGTTCAACAACGGGAGATGCCAAAAGAACAGACAGCTAGAATTTCAGTTCGTAGAATATTAGCATGAGAAAGAATTTTTAAAAAGCTGAATGTACCAAAACGAAAAATTATACTTCACGAATGGCTAGAAAAAAGCCCAAAACGATTTTGTCATATGTTCGAATTTTTCAATATCGGATTACTAATTTTTCTTCTTTTATTCTTTTTTTGGTGAATATTTACATCATCAGAAGTATCTCTATGACTTGGATATTGGTTAGGAATTGCCTTATTTTTGATAAATACTTTTTTGCTCAAAAGAATTTGATATGCAACAGATGTATCTAGATTTTCTTTAGCATTAATCACAAACTTCGTATTGTATTCTGTCCTTTTAATAAGTGGATCAAGCATAGGATCAGTTTTACCATTCCTAATTGTTCGGGGATTTATATGCCAAATTGCATTATTCTTCGTAGATCGTATAAATCTTACACTTTTTTCAGACAAAGATTTTGTATACTGGATGGTAGTAACATTTATCGCATTTATATGTAATATAATATTACTGTGTCACGAAAATTTACCAGGACAATTCTTATTCTCAATAATATTTCTATATATATGAACAGAATTAATGCTAATGTATTATATTTTCAGATTTTTAAATGAAAGAAGAGAAAGAATAGCAAATGCTGAATTAGAAGAGAAAAAAATCATTAAAGAATTAGCTGGTAATGATAATACAAATTCTGGTTCTGGTTAATACATTCTACAATTCAGAAACAAATTATCACATTGTATAATAATGTAATTACCCCATCTTTTACTGGCAATTTCCTTAATTTTTATATCATAAAAAAAGAAATAGACATTTTTTAATAAAAAAGTTGACAAAAATAAAAAAATAAATATAATATAAGCACTTTAATAATTTTATTTTTTAAACCTATACAATGGAAAAAATAGAACAACAGGAAAGTTTACCAATTACAGAGCAACAAATTAAAGAATTTTTTTGATGGTATAAGAAATTTTCTGGAAAATGAAAAACGGTGGATGTTTGACCGGGGAAGACAGAAACTAGTTTTACATCATATGAAAAAGATGGAAAGAAATATATTAACGCAACAAACGTTCTAATGAATGCGACATGGATGTATAATCCTGAAGAAAACACTATTAGTGTATTCCATGATGATACAAATACTTTATGAAAGGCTCTGGGAAAAAATTGAGAACTAGATAAAAAGAACCTTGAAAGTGATTTAAAACGATTCAGAGACTGTATCCCTACACGAAAAGAAAAGACAAAGGAAGGAATTAAAAATCTATTTAATTAATATCGGAAAGTAACAAAAAAGCTGACCATAATGGTTAGCTTT
This sequence comes from uncultured bacterium, assembly GCA_946408385.1. Lineage (GTDB taxonomy): Bacteria > Patescibacteriota > Gracilibacteria > Absconditabacterales > Absconditicoccaceae > UBA3291. Next base: position 14,484 of record CAMJSB010000008.1, read on the forward strand.
TTTATTATTTTAATAATTATTTCAATCTTTTAACTGCGATTTTACCATCAGCTCAGATTGATGAAATTACACATTTTAATTTTTCTCCAACTTTGAAATGATGAGTAATTCATTCTGGGAACTTTTCTCACATATTTGATACATGACAGAGTCCTAATTTACCCTTAGGTAATTTAACGAAAACTCCATATTCTTCTACTCTAGTAATTTCAGCTTCAAATTCCTGTCAAACCTCTAAGTCTGTAGCAATTTCCATTATAAGAGCTTTAGCTTTATCTATCATAGCTTGATCTGGATGAGTTAGGAAGCATGTTCCATCATCTTCAAAATCAATTTTGATATTGTCACATTGAGCAATGATATCATTGATAACATCTCATCATTTTCCGATGACTTCTTTAATCTTTTCAGGATCGATTTTGAACACGTGAATCTTTGGAGCATATTTACCTACATGGTCTCTAGGAGCAGGGATCGTTTCAAGCATTACATCCATGATTTCGTTATATCCTTCGAAAGCTTGATCGATAGTCTCAAAAACGATAGATAGAGGAATTCACTTTAATTTAGTATCGAGTTGAATCGCATTTACTCAATCTCTAGTTCCAGCTACTTTGAAATCCATATCTCCGATAAAGTCTTCAGTTCCCATAAGATCAGTTAATACCATATGGTCAGTAATATTTCCAGCTTCGTCATGGTCAGTGAATAATCACATTGCTACTCCAGCAACTGGTTTTTTGATAGGTACTCATGCATCCATCAATGATAGACAAGAACCACAAACAGATCCCATGGAAGTAGAACCTCCAGATCCTAAACATTCAGAAACAACTCTGATTGTATAAGGGAAATCTTCTTTAGAAGGAATCATATTTTCAAGAGCTTTTTCTGCCAATCTTCCGTGTCAGATTTCTCTTCTTCCTGTTCCACGAATTCATTTAGCTTCTCATGTTGAGAATGGTGGGAAGTTGTAATGATGAATATATCTTTGAGTATCTCCATCGTGTTCCATATCATCTAAGATAAGGTATTCCATAGGTCCTCCAAGAGTTACAGTCGAAAGAACTTGAGTATCTCATCTCCAGAAAAGTCCAGTTCCATGAGTACGTTCAAATAATCCAACTTCACAGTATAAAGGACGAATATCTTTTTGAAGTCTGTCATCTACTCTCTTGTGCTGAGAAAGAGTTCTTCCACGAATGTGATATTTAGTCACATTGAAGAAGGCCATTTTAATTTTTGATTCAGTGTGTTCTTCGTCATTTTCGTCTTCGATTTGCTCTTTGAAATGTTCTACACATTCTTTTTCATATTGAGAAAATTGTTCATTAAAAGGAACTTTTGTATTTCACATCATTCCTTCTAATTTTTCTTCTCATAGGAAATTTCTAACTTCTTCTTCGAGTTCGTGAGATGGTTTATTGAACATTACTTCCTTTGGAGTAACATTTAATTCTTTTAAGAATTCTAATTGGAAATCACAAGCTCTATTAATTTCTTCTTGTCAGATTTCAAAAGCTTTTTTCAAAATATCCAAAGGAATTTCTTTAGATTCATCTTCAATCATGTTGATAGAATCTCTCTTTCAAGCTACCAATAAATTTAACTCAGCTTTTTCTAATTCTTCACGAGTAGGATTTACGATAAAGTTTCCATCCAAGTAAGCGATTTGAGCAGCTCCGACTGGTCCATCAAATGGAAGTCATGCGGCCATAATTGAAATAGAAGCCCCGATGATTGAAATTACTCCAAGTGGATATCTAGGATCCATTGCCATAGGAGTAGAAGTCATTACTACATCGTTAATCATTCCCTTTGGAAACATTGGTCTAATCGCACGATCTGTAAGTCTAGCATTCAAGATAGCTTGATCAGAAGCTTTTCATTCTCTCCTTCTATAGGCAGCTCATCCAATTCTTCCAGCTGCAGAAAAAGATTCTCTCATATCTACCATCAAAGGTAAGAAATCTGTAGTAGGCACTGGATTCTTATTCATTACAGTGGTGAATAATACAGCCCAATCTTCGAATTTCACTGTAATTCCAGAGTCTGCTTGCATAGCTAGTTTACCTTGCTCGAAGGTCAATTTTTTACCAGCTCGCTCAAACGATTTGCGGTTCTCATGAACCTCTCTTTTAAATGTTGGCATAAGCAAAAAATAAAAAATAAAAGTCTGAAATTCATTTCTGGAAACTGATTATAGAAAAGAATTCTGAGTGTTGTCATCTTAAAGCCGATCCAACAGCTGAAGAATCTACTACACATTATGCTCGTCATCTTGAGCGAAGCGAAAGATCCTGAAAGACACAAAGCAAATAGATTCTTCGGTTTATAAATAAACCTCTGAATGACGAATATACGTAGATAGATTTCTCACATCTGTTCGAAATGACGATTTTAGTTATATTAGAACTCCTTTTTGTAATCACCTTCCTATGAAATGATTTCACTAAAAATATACTTTTTTACCTAATAAATGCAAACTTAAAAGAATTAAAATAAATATTATATCACAGAAAAAAAATAAAGCAAATCAAAAATAAAAAATAAAGTCTATTTTTTTGCATTTTTTTATGTTTTGAACTATAATTGATTATGTACTTTACGTCATAAATATATTAATGAAAAATCTTTTAAAACAAATAAAACAACGAATATCTAAATACAAAAAAAAATTAATTTATGGAAGTTTAGCACTATTTATCGGTCAACTTTGTTTTTTTAATTTATGATGAATTTGAAATAACTACCACGTCTTTGCACAAGAAACCAAAACATCACAAGATGATACTGGAAAACAGCAAAGTGAAAAACGGAACAATACCTTCTCTTTTTTCAACAAAGCTGTATATATTTTAATTTATCCAATGATTGTATTAGCTTGAAAATTAGCAGACAATTCATTTGTATATTGAGAAATATTCGGATTTGATGCCGTATTATGGCATCTGCGAAATATTATAAAAAATTTAGCAAATTTTACACTATGATTTCTATTTGTCTTTAAATTATTCAAATATCTCATTTGAGACAAAAAATGAGATGACCTAAAAAAGCTCATAAGATGACTCCTAATTGCATGAATATGAATTCAAGCTAGTCGATTCATTATGGCTGCACTAATTGACATATCTACTATTCTAGCATATTGAATATGATGATTACCTATTTCAGTACTAAAAGACTCTAATAACGAAAAAGATTTTGATTCTAAATATAATCCATATATACTAAAAAATGTAATTGATGTCGATGTATCAGATCTAGATTCAATGCACATTTATTTAACCAACACTCAATCATGAGAAAATAAAGAATGAATGTTTTATATCTCAGAATGTAGCACTTTTGTATATAGTGGAGCCTGAAATAGCGAAGAAGTTATTCTAGCCCCTAAAATGATTTATTATAAAAACAATTCTTGAAATTATATACCTACTGACTCTAATAGATGCCACATTTATGGTCAAGTATATTATTTTAGTAGTTTATATAATGAATTAAAAAACTTTACATCAGGTGAAAAATTTAATAGTCAATCTAGTCGAACCGGTGCTCAGTGAGAATACGAAGCCGCTCTAGCAAACACACAAACCGCTGTCATAACAGGTTGAAGCTCTACAATAACAAGTCTAATTGAACAATGAACAATTCTAGAAATATGAGATGCTCACAGTACATGATGAACAATATGAAACTTGTGGACAGGAGTATATACACCAGATCAAAAACTATGATTAGACGTAAACAATGAACGAACTGGAATTTCATGATCCACAAGTAAATTACAAGACATTTTAAACTGAAACTCCTATGTTTGAGTATTTACATCTTTGTATTCCAATTTATTAAACCTAAAATCGTGAGTCATCACAGCAACCGATTGATGAATCTATACCAAAGTATTAAATAGTGCTTTAAATTTGTGATATATCTTAGCAATTTGAATTCCACTAATTGTAGTAGCTATCGTATTTTTAATTAGAATTGGTGTAATCTGGATAGCCATAGCCATATCACCATTTATTGTCCTAGGAGCATGTTTTAAAGAAATCTGAGAAAAAATATTTAAATGAAAATTCTGAGAATATTTTAAAATAAGCAATCTCATACCAATTATTTTCTCTCCTGCTATTATTTGTTTTGCTATCAGTATGTCTGCTGTTTTAGTCCACATCATATCAAATTTAAATACTGCAAAAATAGCCTCAGAATCAAGTAGCATCTTGTGATGATTAATCGTAATGAATATTGGAAGCTGAACAATTCCTCTCGCAAAACTCATTATCTCTGTATTTTGAGTTGCCATTACCCGATTTATCGTATGGGCTGCTATAGAAACATCAAAAATATGAGAATCTGGAATCATAAAGTCACTTAAAGATTTAACAACTACTGCATTATGAAATATTCCAATAGTACCTATCCCTTGAAAAGAAGGTAAATGAACAGAATGGATATGAGCCAACTCTGCATTCGGTTTAAATGGTAACCAATGAATTCTATCCCAAGCTACCAACAACATCAAAACACAATTTGAAGGTGAAAACAATAAAGCTTTAGAAGCACGATTAGATCCAAACAGAATAAAAGAAACAGCTCAAAATAATGCTAAAACAAACAGAGTTACTCAATATTTAAGCAGTCTTGGTGCTGCAACGGTTAATTGAAATTGGTTAGATACCGCTATGTTTACTCCGAATGATACACTAGGAACAGATACTGTAAATACTACATTTAATACATTAGAATCTGATGCAGATAAAGAAAAAGTAATCGAAGCAATTAATAATTTATCTGATGAAAATAAACGTAAAGAATTTGGTACTAATGTCGGAGAAATAAAAATTTGAGATAATACATGGAAATTCGATTCAACAAAATCTAAATACGAAAAGCAATCCAATCCAAGCAATCCTACTCAAAACGGTAATACTCCTACACCTTCAACAACATAAAAAAATTATATTTAAATTTATTGAAATTAATGACAAAGAAAAAGCGAATTAAAACATGAATATTAATAATCATTACATGTGTAATATGTTTTCCTAGTTGAAGTTTTGCGGCAAATGGTGATGGAGATGCTTTAAGTTTTTCTTTAAACTATATAGTAAGTGTTTTAGGTCGAATATGGGTATTTTTCGCAAATCTTGCTGGAACTTTTCTAACCAATAAATGGATATATGGTGAAATTCTATGATGGGATTCCTTACTATGGAAATATTGGAATATAATGAAAAATATAGCCAACTTTTGATTATGATTCTATTTTATATATGTATTATTCAAATGATTAGTGGGTCAAAAAGGTAGTAGCATTATACAAAATTTCAAAAAAATTATTGTTCGACTACTAGTTGCATGAATATGAATTCAGGCTAGTTGGTTTTTTGTAGCTACTGTAATAGACATTTCATCTATCACTTTAGCTGCAGCTGGAGCATTTCCATCTCAAGTAATCTCTTCAAGTTCATCTACAGCATGATCTATAAGACAATCTTTATCAGAATATATATCCCAAAATCAAATTGTAGACAAAAGCAAAAAAATTACCCTATTTCCAGACAAAAATAGCGGAGAACCTCTACTAAAAACCGAAACTCTAGAAGTAACATCCAATGAAAATTATGATGGATTAGTAGACTCTTTTATGCCAAATTCAGATAATATTTCCTGACCTTTATACTTTATCTGATTTTCTATTTTAAAAACAAATGTCATAACGAGTATAAATACAAGTGATGATCAATGAATAAAAGCTACCCTATTCAACACAATCATGCAATGATGAACTACTATAATTTTTTCAATTGAAATGGCTATTTTGTGCATTTTAGCAATAATGAGAATACTATATTTACGAATGTTCATCATTTTGTCACCTCTCGCCATACTAATACGATGTATAGACAAATCGTGAGAAAAAATATGAAATGATAACAAATCATTTCTATCCAAATTTGCAAAACATATTAATTTTAAAACATTTTTTATAAATGTATTTAAACCTACAATTATAGTTCTATGATTTGGGATTGCTCTTCTATTCGTTTCTCTAATGAATAAGGTTGTCTTAGATTATAATGATACCCCTCTTGATATAGGATGAGTAACAATAAGTCGCAGCAACCCAAAAATTAATCCAAATGAAAACGCATGAGATAACAAATATACAAGCAATATAGATAGCAAACTTGTAAGCTTTACATTACGCTCCGCATGAAAAGATTTACTAGATTTACTATTATCCATAATTACAGTAATCATTGTTTACTTTATTATCAAAGTTGCTATAAGCCTCTGAGATTGAGAAGATTTCATTTCAAAAAATATAACAAATGTACAAAAAGAAGTCTGAAATTTAATGGGTAATATTCCTGTCATACCAGTCGCCTGATATGATGAACAAGGAAAACCAACTACTCATTATATTAACGCCAATCAAACATTTGGTATATGAGGTAAGAGTTCTATAATTGAAGAAAAGATTAGACGACAATCATGAAAAGAAAGAGAAAAAATTTCAAAGGAAAATGAAATTATCAATTCTCGATTTGGAAATAAAATAGAATATCTATCTAGTAGCGAAAAAACAACAGTCTCAAACGCATTAACAATGTGAAAGAACTCTCTTGATCAATTAAACAATGTAAAATCCGAAATAGCTAAGTTAGCAAAGGAAGAGTGAAGATGATTAACTCTAAATGCACAAACAGATAATGGACGATGGCGTAATCAATTTGAAGATTGGCTATCCAAAGCAAATAAAAATATTACATGAACAAACAATAATAAGAATTGGCAAGATATGATTAAAACATGGCAAGATAAAAAGAAAGAGTCAAAAAATTACACATTAGAACAGTTATTCAGCAATCAATATTACAGAGATGCTTATGCCAATTTCTTTGGTTTATCTAATATAAATTCTTGGACTGACCTAGAGAATGCAGATATTTCCAAAAAGTAATTAACCAATTCTTTTAAAATTATTATTTTGATTTTGTAAATAAGCATTTGCATTTTTTATCACTATTTATAAATTAAGTTCAGATTTATATTTTTTGAGAAATTTAAATTATGGAAGAGAAAAAATTACATATCTACAATACAATGAGTAGACAAAAGGAAGAATTTATTCCACTAATTGATGAATGAAAAAAAGATTTCGTTTGAATATATTCATGTGGACCTACAGTTTACTGGAATCCTCATATCTGAAATATGAGAGCTTTTGCATTCGCTGATTTGCTCAGAAATATAATCAAAAATGTACTTTGATACGAAACTAAACATGTTATGAATCTAACTGATGTTGGACATTTGACTGACGACTGAGATGAATGAGAAGACAAAATGGAAAAATGAGCAAAAAGAGAAAATAAAACTGTTTGGGAATTGGCAGATATGTATATTGAAAAGTTTTATAGTTATCTAGACAAGCTTCAAATAGATAAATTTGATGTAATGCCTAGAGCTACTGACCATATTCAGGAGCAGATTGAAATGGTGAAAACTTTGGAAGAGAAATGATACACATATGAAATTCCTGATGATGGAATCTATATGGATACAAGTAAAATTGGTGACTATGGAAAACTTGCATGAATTGAAAATCAAGAAAGGATTGCATGAGCCAGAATCCAAAATGACAATAAAAAGAATTCTACAGACTTCGCTTTATGGAAATTTTCTCCTAAAGATCAAAAAAGGCAAATGGAATGGGATTCTCCTTGGTGAGTTTGATTCCCAGGTTGGCATATTGAGTGTAGTGCAATGTCTAGCAAATATCTTTGAGAACAGTTTGATATTCACACATGATGAGTAGATCATATTTGAGTGCACCATACCAATGAAATCGCTCAAAGTGAATGTACATTCTGAAAAAAACCTTGGGTAAAATATTGGATGCACAACCAATTTCTGAATCTATGATGAAAAAAATTATCAAAATCTGCATGATGATTAGTTACAGTCGATGATTTAGAAGAGAAATGATATTCTGGATTAGATTTAAAACTGCTCTACTATACCGCTCATTACAGAAACTTTCTAGATTTCAACGAAACTGTTTTGGAACAGTCCAAAGTTCAAAGAAAAAATATGATTAAAAAAATCAGCAAGACTGAAAGGATTGATTTGAAAGGTAAAAATTATAAAGAAATCGCAGACGAGCTCAAAACTGAAGAATGACTCAAATTCTTATCAGATTGTCTAGATTGTCTACTTGATGATTTGAATACTCCAAAACTGCTTGCAACTATCAATTCATGACTCAAAAATCCATCTCCAGAAATTATATGAATCATAGTCCGGCTAGATAAAAATGTCATGAAACTAGATTTACTGTGAAAAAATGAAAAAACTGAAGTGACTGAAGAAATTCCTGAAGAAATCACTCAGCTAGCTAATCAACGTTTACAAGCAAAACAAGAAAAAAATTATACTCTCGCTGATGAATTAAGAAATCAGATTCAATCAAAATGATATAATATCAAAGATATTCCTTGATGATTTGAAATTGAGAAACTATAAAAGAATGACTATCTCAAATATTTATAACTATTTAGATACATTTCATCCACACGATTTTTTGTATCTATCATAAATTAATGGGTTCACATTTGCAAAGAAAACCCTTGGATTATTTAATATCTCAATCAACTGAGATTCATTCTCTGATGTAATTTCTAATGATAAATTCCTAATTTCAAGAGGTCTTTCACAGTTTCTATAAACAATCTTACTTAATACCTGAGTAGTTGTGTCATAACAACCTTGTAATTCAAAATCTCATAAAGTAAAATCTACCAAAAATATATCAGATTTTCATTCTACATCATGTATATCATCCGGTACAATCTTAAAATGAATACGGAATTGATTGATAATCTCTAATTTCTTTTCAATATTTCAATCATCATCAGACTCAATAGTAAAATCAACTATAGACGTAATTAAACTTGGAGTTGAATCCCTCATAAACAATACTCCATCAAGTTTTTCTTTTACTACTTTTTCTAAATTCTCATCACTTATACTATAAGAATCTAATATTCATTCAACTAATACAAAATTATACTCCACATCTCACTTGTAAAGAGAAATTGATGATTCATCACATGTATAAACAGTAATATCCTCTCTTTCCATAAGCTTTTCACAGAATGTTGGTTGATCTTCCTTCTGTTCTGAAGCCAACTCATATCGCATTCAAACTTGCTCATCGATATAATTTAACATTGCATAGAATGTTACATCTCATTCCGATAAATATATATTCAAAATATCTGAGAACTTACGCTGATTTGCGACCTTAATACTATCCACATACAACACATTATCTTGCCTATGTAATACAGCCGTAACTTTCAACGTCTCACCATTGGTTACACTTAATATTTTATCTGTAAATACTTCAGTCTGAACTCTAATTTCATCATCAGATATAATATCAACTTTTCTTATTTTCAAACGATCCGTCATCGCATAATATTGAGCAAATATTTCTTCTAATGTCTTTTTTTCTGCCACAATTCCAGTAAAGTCTGATGCTGTTTGAGCTACATCTGAAATTGTCAACTGTGACAATAACGAAGCAGATCACATATTATTTCAGTTATTAATTTGATCTATTTTTATCTTTATATCTGAAGAAAGTTTTCATTTTTGCATAAGTTTTTGAGACAATTCATCCATATTAAACACATACAACAAATCTTTATAAATAGGCTGTAAATAACGATTTGTACCATTATCCTTATTTATCAAAGTTTGTACATATTCCAAATAACTCTTGATATAATCTTCATTTAATGCCGTTCAATCTAAAATTTTATAAACATTTTGCTGAGCAGACAAAAGCTTATATGCATTCAAATCTGGATCATCAAATACATCACTCGCAACTGATGGCCCTAAAGAATTTTCCAAGGCTATAAAATCAACTAATTTTTTATAATAAATCCTCTCATCCTCCCCACAATATTCCATTACATTAACTAATAAATTCAATGAGTCAGATCTACCACCAACACGTAATGTATATTCTTTTACCATATTACAAATAGGTTCAATATCCTTACCTTCTTTTCTCAAATCTTTCACTAAACCAAGAAGCTCAGAAGCATACTGAGCTAAATCATAATATTTTCCATATTTATAAAAATTTCACAAAAATTTATCACACACAAAATCTGAAAATTTACGATTATTAAGACATGACAAGTTAAATCAATCTCTCAATCATCATTCAAATCTATTAGCAATCCATCTTGTATCTACAACATTAGGTAAATTTGTAGTTTGTCTATAAATAGAATCATTCGTTATCAAAACATTTATTAAATTTTTTATATCATCACGCGTTAAATTTTTTATATTACCATCCTCCAACGAAACAAAATCATCTGAATTATATTTTATAGAAGCTAACTGTGGCAATATCACTCAGTTATATGAAATCAAATTACTCTTTGAATTAAAAGATTTTGAATTAAGTGAAACTGCACCATAAGGAATAAGTACATCCACTTTCACTCCACTTTCCACTAATGGTAATAAAAGTTTATCAGACGTTTCTTCTATCCATTTATTTTTATTCTCTATTAATGAATCATTAATAACCTGAACTTCAGTATAATGAGCTTTTACCTGAAGAATGATTCAAAATAAGATTCAAATTATTGAAACAACAATAAAAATTCACCATTTAAAGAACAAACGATTCAATATCTTATATTTTTTCACTATATCAAGCCAATTATTATCCACCAAAAAATCCAAATTGCTATTAACAGCCCCAGGCACTCATGAAACTATTGCTGATCTATCAGTATCCGACATTTTATCTGAATCCACATAATCATCTTGAGATAAGATAGATCACTCAATATTTTGAGTTTGCTCATTTCTTTTTTCATTTTCTACTTTTTGATTGAAATCAGAGTTTTCTACATTATTTAACATATCAGACTCATTTTCACTTTCAGATCATACTGATGAAATAGTATTAGACTGATCTTCCTGTAAAAAATCTTTAGAATCCCCTTCTTTATCAACAAAATTTCATTCACTATTTTTTAAAAGTTCTGATAGATCTGGAGCTTTAACCTCTTCCGATGATACATCCACGATTTCCTGACTTATTTCCGTATTTTCTATAGATCAACCATTATCAAAATTTTCAGAATTTACAAAAATATGCTGTCAATCATCCTGACTTCAAATATTATCCTGCCCTAATGGGGACTGCTGATTCCCCTGAAGTTCGTCTAACACATCATCACTTGGCCTAAAGGTCATACATATTCAACTTAACAAGTAAAATATAACCAAGTAAATTATACTCAGCAACGATACTTTTGTCAAATTTTTTAGCAGATTTTTTACAACATATATAATATAAATTTAATTGGAAAATTATATGTAATTAACTATAATTCATTGTGTTTTATATTATCATTCTGTGATGTTATACTTTGTGCCTACTCCAATCTGAAATAAAGAAGATATAACTTTAAGAGCTTTAAGACTTTTAAAAGAAATTAACATCCTATTTTGTGAAGATACAAGAACAACAAAAAAATTATTATCGATATATGACATTTCCACCATTTGAAAAGAATTTTTCTCAATCACGAGTTTTACATCTCAAGGAAAATTAGAGTTCTATGCGAAATTATTACAAGAAAACGATGCCATAGTTATTTCTGAAGCATGAACTCCATGATTATCTGATCCATGAAAATCTTTAATCCAACTTTGTAATGAAAATCAGATTCCTTTTTCCATTTTACCTGGTGCAAATGCACTAATCCCATCAATCGTAGCAGCATGATTTGATACTACTCAATTTACCTTTATATGATTTTTACCACAAAAGAAGTGAAGACAAACAGCAATAAAAAGAATGATTGAAAGTGAAATTCCAACATTTTTCTATGAATCTGTCCACAGAATGCCAAAGCTTTTGGATGAATTAAAAAATCTGAATTTTAAATGAAAAATATTCATAGCCCGTGAAATTAGTAAAGTTTTTGAACAATTTTTCACCTGAAATTTAACTGATTGTGAAGAATTTATCAAATCTTGAAAAATCGTTATCAAATGAGAATTCGTAATATGATTATCTAACAATTAATAACTCATATTGACTTTTTGCTATAATAAATTATAATAATAGTATATTTATTTGATAATTTTTTTATTCAAATGAATAAAACAATATGAACTATCTTAATTGGAGCTATGCTTACGCCTCTAGATTCAGATACTCCAAAATATGAACCAGATGAAGTAAAACAAGAAATTTCAAAGGTTTTATCACTCGATGAATTAGAAGATAAACAAGAAAGTATATCATATAAAGATCAAGAATACATACGACAAGAAGCTCAATCACCAAATCAACAACGTATTAATAAACTAATATCCCAGATAAAAGAACCCATAATCATTTGAGACATGAATCAACCTAATGTCGCAATAACAATAGACGATGGATATGGAAAAGAAAGTATAGAGTATATACTAAATATTTTTGAAAAAAATAATATTAAAGCGACATTTTTTGTAATTTGAGAATGCTTAAAACTTCATTCCACACTTTGGAGAAAAGCAGCCCAACAATGACACGAAATTTGCAATCACACACAAACTCATAGCAAATATTTCAAAACATGAAATGAACCTGAACGTTTTGAAAGGGAACTTTTGTGATGGGAAAAGACAGTAAAAGAAGTTTTGTGAGAAAACTATCTCATCAAAATGAAAAAGAACCATCCTTTTTTCCGTTTTCCATGAATGCATTGAATTAGAGAAAAAGCATACCTAGATATTTTAAAAAAGCATGGATATATACCTATTTGACGGCGACATACAGAAAATCCAAAAGATTGAGTGGTAAACAATTGAGATATATTTCTCCGACATTTTAAGAATCAAGATACATTAAATATCAAGAAAAATCTGGAATTAATACTAAAAAATGGGAAACAAGCTAAAACTGTATCAGATATTATCATGTCAGAAGAATATACAGAACCTATTTGATGGCACAATGTATACAAAAAAAGAAGCGAATCAAAGACCAAAAAACATTAAACAATTTTAAAAAAGACCTCGGCAAATAACCGAGGTCCTTTTAGTCATTTGATTTTCAGCTTTTTCTCATCCTCCCTATACAATTTATATACATCCCCATATGAATACGTATATCTAAATAGGAACCATAAGTTATTCTCTTTGTCCTTCATAATATAGTATACATACCTATTCACAGTATCCATACGATTTATATCACGACACACCAAAGACAAAGTATCTTTTCCTGTATCAAAGATAGTTTCTCCAGGATTTTTTCGTAATACTTCCGTGAGAGGAGCTGGGAATCCATTAAAAACTAAATTAGAATTTCGTTTCATTCCTACCATCTTTTGGTAGAATATTGAATCTGCATTCCCAATACATTGTTCTTCTTTAGTTTCAGTTTTGCAGGATAGAGTAACTAAACTTCCCACAACATAACCTATAAAAAACATTAATAAGGTTAACAAAAATTTCAAAAATTCTTCCATCTTGTTTATATATTTATTTTTTTATTATATGTAGCTTCACAGCTACATCATTAATTATATAGATTTTATATTTAAAGTCAATATATGTCAATTTGTTCTGATTTCTCTTGTTTTTCTCATAAAAAACTATAAGTTCAAGTGAGTTTATTTTGTATGAATAAAAAATGACATTGTTAGAAAAAATTACGGAAGATTATAAACAAGCAATGAAAAATCATGAAGAAGTGAAAAAGTTGGCTTTGAACTACTTATTAGCTCAAATTAAGAATAAAAAAATTGAATTACGTACAGATCCCACAGATGATGATATAATTGCAGTTATCAAAAAAGAAATAAAATCTTTGAACGAAACTTTATTATTTTTGGAAAAGGCAAATAAATCTGATGAAATATCAGTAGAAACTCAGAAAAAAGAAATTTTACAATCGTATTTGCCTACAATGTTATCCAAAGAACAAACTGAAGCCTTGATAGATGAAACTGTTGCTAAGCTTTGAATTACGGATCTCAAAACTCAAAGATGACTACTTATGAAAGAATTAATGGCAAATCACAAAAGTGAGCTAGATGGATCTATAATAAATGATATTATTAATTCTAGATTATAATTTCATCAAAATCAGATTTTTACTTCTTATAAATTTTTATTAGTATATGAACACTGAAAAACCAATAACGGAAAAACAAGCTATGAAAAAGAAGCTGATTCACAATTTAATAAAATTGGTTATATGACTTATTCTTTTGGGTATGTGTTATGGATATCTTCAATCACACCCAGCAGAGAAAATTAGTTTTTTCTCATGATACAAAGTAATATACCAACAAACTGAGATATTTTTCCAAAATTTATTTGGTAAGAATTGAGAATGGTTAAAACAAAAATACAACCTAGAATCATATTATCAAGCTCTAATTACACTATCCGAAGAAAAGCCTTGTGTAGATCCAGAAGTTGTTAAAGATTTACAAGAAACATATGCGGCACTACAAAAAGAGCCAAAGAACACACTTGAACACAACTTACAACAATATATAGATAAACAATATGAATTTGATGGAGAATTAAGAAAAGAATGCCCTAACGAAAATAATAACGAATTAGAAATCCCTGAGACTATCGAATCAATCTCTCCAAATGCACAAATTATGTAAATATATCAAACCAAAAAAAATCGGAAAGTCAGGGATTCGAACCCTGGTCCCGCATAAACGAGAACACGTGTTCGAGACGTGCGCCATCAACCACTCGGCCAACTTTCCATTTTTTACAACAAAAAGTATATAAATTTCATTTAAATTTTCAATTTTTATAAAAAAGCTCCCCAAACGAGGAACTTTAGATATAAATTTTCATATAAACAAATTCTTAAACCGCAGGATTTGTTGGAGTTGGTTGTTGAATATCTCAAGGTTGAACTTCCACTGGTTGTTGAACTTGAGGTGCAACTGGTTGTTGAACTTGAGGCGCAGCCGGTTGCTGTACCTGAGGTGCTGCTGGTTGCTGTACTTGAGGGGCAGCTGGTTGCTGAGCTGCAATTTCTATTGGTGCATTTACTTCATCCATTACCTTCTGAGCATCTTTACTTGAAAAAGCAGACTTAAAATTATCTCGTAAATTAGCAAAAAATCATTTTGCTTTTTGTCATGTTTCTTGTAATGTTTCCCTTGCTTTTACTCATAAATCTTGTGCTCATTGTGAAACTTTATCTTGAAAATTTTCCACCTTTTGAGCCACTTGTCATGGCAAAACTGCTCATGCAACATCATTAACAGAATTTTTTACAACATTTCAAGCAGATGTAGCCACATTTGACACAGTTCAAACTGCTCAATTTACCACAGATGTTCACGTATCCATTACATTTGATGCTACATTTCCCACAACATTCGCAGTAGTCGTTACTGTTCACTGAACAACAGCTTTACCTGATTCTAAAACTCATTCACCAGATGTTACTCAAGCTACTACATTTCAAAATCATTCCTTAATATCCTGTCAAACACCTTTAATCCCTTCGATAGCACTTTGAGATGTCTCCTTTAGTATATCTCATCATTTTTCAAGAGTATCTTTTACTGATTCTACTCATTGAGATGCTGCAGATTTTACTCACTCTATTCATGCTTGTCAAATTCATTTTACCTTTTCCACACCCGTATTTAATGTTCATGAAATAAACTCTTTACCACTTTCAATTAATGTGTCTCCCTGAATTTCATCAGCCTCTAAAAGTCAATCATGTGATGGTCCAGGAATATTATCACTTGTAGTCTCCGCCACAGTATTATCAGCTAACCCATCATTTACAAGTTGATTTGTATCCTCTGTAGTAGAAGTTGTCATATTATCTTGTACAGAAGTTACCTCTTTTTGTTCATCTTGTGTTTGTGTCATAATTATTGTTTAATAAAATAAACTTAACTAAAGTATAAAGAAAAAAAATATAAATGCAAATTTTTAGGCACTTTTTTATTATTTTTTCCACTTGTATAAAATATCAGAAAAATTAGATTAAAATTAGATTTATAATAGTTATTATAATGCAAGAAATAATTTATGAATGAAAATGATGAGATAGAATAGATTCATGGCTAAGTTCACAGTTTTCATACTCCAGAAATTTTTTTCATCACATTATTGAAAGAGGATGAATCCAAGTGAACGAGAAAATTGTAAAAAAATCATATAAACTTAAGCCATCAGATAAGGTTCAGATTGATGAATTAGAACGTTATTTATCACCAATAATTTTGGATGAAGCGAAAGAAATAGATATTCCAATTATTCGTGAGGAAGAAGACTATATTATCCTGAACAAACCGAAATGAGTACTTTCTCATCCAAACAGCATTCGAGACGCAAAAAAGCCATCAGTTGTAGCTTTTTTGTATCAGCATTATAAAGATTTACCTAGTTATGGAAATTTTATTAGAGCATGATTAGTTCATAGATTGGATAAAGATACTGATGGATTAATGATTGTGGCAAAAACAGAGAAATGA
The DNA here is from genome assembly GCA_946408385.1 of uncultured bacterium. Lineage (GTDB taxonomy): Bacteria > Patescibacteriota > Gracilibacteria > Absconditabacterales > Absconditicoccaceae > UBA3291. The sequence continues at coordinate 31,073 of CAMJSB010000008.1, forward strand.
CTTCAACATTTTAAATCTCTTTTCCAAGAAAAATCAGAAACTTCGACTTTACAAGAAAAAGAATCAATTCCTCTCCAAAAATATTATCGTGCAGCTTGTGAAATTACCCCAAAGTGAGCAGAATTTCTAAAGGAAATAGAAAAAAGCTGATTACCATTCTACACCCAGGAGACAGTAATAGCAAAAGTTCCAAATTGTACGCCCAAAATATGAATCACAAAAATTTTGGATTTTGAAGAAATCTGAAATTGATTAGTAAAAATACAGTTACAAATCCTTACATGAAGAACTCATCAGATTAGATACCATTTATCAAATCACTGACTACCAATTCAATGAGATTATTTGTATTGAAAAGAAGATGAAAATATTCCAATGCAACTTACAGCTTGGAAATTAGAATATTTGGATTTAGATTGAAAGATCCAATCAGTATCAATTTAAACCCAATTTTTACTTTCATAAAAAAAAGCCACTCATTGTGGCTTTTTGTATACAAAACATTTATTTCACACTTCTCATAAGCATTATCATCACATATCCACGCAGCTCCTTCATATTCGGATCTGTATTCGTTATTATTCACTCTCCTTCCATCTTCTCCATATGATGTGTATAATACTTTGGCGTTGATCTATATTCTCCATCTGATGTATTATATAGCATTCTAGATAAAGCTGTCACAAATTCTCATCTAGTTACTTCGTCATTTGGTCTGAAGCGATTATTTGGCATATTCTGTCACATAATTCATAGCTGATATGCGAGAGTTACTCAATCATCATAGTCAGAATTTTGTTTATCTGTCACATCGTTGAATTTATTATTTATTGTTTCATCAGGTTTTTGTCAGAGAACGTTCATAGCATATTGAGATAACATTTTAGCCATTGCTATTCTAGTAAGTTTTCAATTCATATCAGCTTTTTGAATGGTTGGCATTGTGGTAATTCATTTTCCTTTTGCAAATTCATAGGCTTCTTGGAATTCCTGTGTGTATGTCTGTCATTCTGAGGCTTCAGCCGAAGCTTGCTCACCTTGTTGAGAATCTTGTGCATTTTGATTGTCATTCTGAGGCTCTGCCGAAGAATCCATTCACGTATCACCGTCTTTTTGTTCAGTGGATTTCTCACTATCGTCCGAAATGACATCACTTGAACTTTTACTACTTCCACCTCATCATCCAGAGCTTCATAATTTCTCCCAAGTAGCTTTAACTTCTAGATCTTCTGCAGGCATTGTAGCAGGGATTTCAGGTTCCCAACCGATAAATTTATATCAATTCTTAGTTGGATTAGCTGGTGCTATAATTGGACTACCATAATCTCATGTAATTGTTGTAATATTTCCATCTACATCAATTGTAATTGTGTATTGATTTATCTCCCAGCTTGCCGTTATTGTTTCTCAACTTAATGGCATTGTAGCAGGAATTCCCTTATCCCAATGTATTGTATATCATTCTTTCGTCCATTCTGGATACTGTGTTTCTACCACTGATTCATAGGCTCATGTATAAATTACATCTGTTTCTGTTCAGCTTCAGTCTACAAATGTTATCGTATATTCGTTCGATATCCAACTCGCTGTTATTGTTTCTCAACTTAATGGCATTGTAGCAGGGATTCCCTTGTCCCAATGTATTGTGTATCATTCTTTTGTCCATTCTGGATAGTCTGTCGTTACTGTTGTTTCATATAATCATGTATAAATCACTTCCGTTTCTGTTCAACTTCAGTCTATAAATACTATTGTATACTCATTTGGCGTCCAATCTGCATAAAGTGTCTGACCATCCATATCTGGAAATACTATTTCATCCACAATATTTCATGATGCATCCAACCATCCAGAAAGAATAAATCATTCTCTAGTAGGTGAATCAATTCATGATCATGGTGCTACTCATGTAGCATTAGACATATATCATCACGTAATAGTTCATACTCATCCATTTGCATCATATTTCACATTACATGCATTTGCTGTGCTTACTAGCCAATTTGCGTGTACTCCACATCTTCATGGCTGATTATCTGAGAAGGTATTTCTATCAGATGATGGTACTGTGATTCATGATACCAAGTCAGATACTTTTTTATTGAATGTATAACCTGAAGAATCGAAGGCATTTTGATATCCACTTGTTTTGTTGTATGCTGCAGAAGTTAATTTGAATGAATCTGGTAATGTAGTTATTTTTCAATTTTCGTTGAAATAATCGAAGAAAAAACTTCCTGCCGTTGTGATTTTACTCGTATCAAATGATCATGTCGGTAAACTTGTTAGTTGTCATCTATAGTTGAAATTTTGGAAGAAACTAGTTCCTGCCGCTGTGATTTTACTCGTATCAAATGATCATGTCGGTAAACTTGTTAGTTGTCAATTATAGTTGAAATGAGAGAAGAAAAAACTTCCTACTGATCATGATATATTAGATATATCAAATGATCATGTCGGTAAACTTGTTAGTTGTCAATTATAGTTGAAATGAGAGAAGAAAAAACTTCCTACTGATCATGATATATTAGATATATCAAATGATCATGTCGGTAAACTTGTTAGTTGTCAATTACTGTTAAAAGAAGCGAAGAAAGAAGTTACTGCCGTTGTGATATTACTTGTATCGAATGATCATTCTGGTAAACTTGTTAGTGCTCAATTCATGTTGAAATACTTGAAATAATTATCTCCAGGAGCTGTTGCATCAGCACCAAATCAGACTGCTAATGATGGCATGTACGTTATTTTTACTCATGTCATCGTTGTTCCATTCGTTGGCACTAATGGCTTACTTCCATCTTTGAAAGTCCACCTATCTGCTCATCATGTAAGTGATAATCTAATCTCGTATGTTCATGCTGTGGAGTATGTGTGCTGTGTATCCGCTGTCAGATTTCATGTTGTTCAGTCTCACCAATCTACTGTATAGGCATTAGCGAAGTATTTGTTGATTTTTAATGTCTGATCAGCTGCTGTAGATGTAGCCTCTAGTTTAATATCTTTATTGACTGGAGGTTTTACATACTCATTTTTGAAACAACGCACGGCGTACCCGTACCCACGATAGAAATCACCATTCGCGTACAAATTATCAGGATATAGGTAGAATCTATAAGCGTATTCAGCATGATTGTATGGACTAGATGACCAATAGTTACCATAAGCACAAGTAAGAGCATCGTATGAATAGACATTACTTTCATAACCACGGCAAGCTACAAATGGTATCTGCATATCCTCCGAAAATTTTATTCAAGCTTTATCTACTGAAATAGCAGACAAACTATTTAATAGATAAGAACTTGATATTCATGAGTTCCTTCACCATAAATATAATAAAGCGTTCCATTCTCAGATAGTTGGAATATGATACCCATCCGGACACATTGCCTTTCTATCTCAAGTATTAATTACCACAAAATTTTCTGTATCATATCACCAAAATCAGTTTAAGTTTTTTTCGTCTCAAGAACCTCACCATAAATTTCTATTATCTGAGCTATCTCGTTTTCCTTGTTTTATCCAAGTTTCATTACTGTATGTTCATGGAGCGTATCACTCAGCAGAAATAGCTGTAGCTCATGAAATAATTAGTGTAGTTGTATCTGCTGTTGAAGGAAATGGATAATTATTCCCTCGTTGATATGTATTTCAGAATGAATTTGTATCGTTTCATGAAAATGATATTGCTGTAGCTCATTCATTCATAGCTTTAATGGTGATTCATACATCCTCATTATTTCAGTTTTTTCAATAAATTGTAATGATAGGTATGCTTCAGTCACATCAGTACACAATTCCACTTGCATACGTTGTAGTTGGAACTGTTCATTTTCACTCCCAACAGCTAGTATCACTAGCATTCGCCACTCATATCGCCAATGTTCCCATTATTCCCACGAGTCATAATGCAGTTCTAAATAAGTGTTTGTACATAATAATAATAATAATAATAATAATAATAGATAAAAATTTTCAAGTCCATAATATCAATAATATCCCAAATTTCAAACTTTTTATTTTAAATTTTTCAATCAAAAAAAGCCAACCACACGGTCAGCTTTTTATATATCTGAAATATTTAATTACATTCCACAAGGGCAAGATGTATTACCAAATTTTCTAAGGAACTCTGAATTATCTACTAGATTTTCTTCAAAATATTTTCTTCCATAAAATTCTGATTTTTTACCTTGATTGTAATTTGAAACTGGTCTAATATAACCCATAACTCTTGTATAAACTTCACAAGGAGTTCTAGAGATTTCTTTTCCTTCTTTGTTTACAAATGTTGCTGCCATTTTTTTAATAGAATAATGAAATAAAAGAATATATTTTAGAATTTAGTCGCATATTAATCTTTTTCTACTTCCTTTCAGTTTTCCATCTGCATTCTACGAAGATGTTCAAGTTTATCTGGATCATCTGTATACTTCTTTCTCACTTCCATATTGTATTCTTCTCATGTGTATCAGATTTCCTCATCACATTTCGGACAGTAATCATGTTCTCAGGCTATATATCCATGTTTAGGACATATGGAGAATACGGGAGATACTGTAATATACGGAAGCTGATAATTTTCTATCACTTTTCTGATTAGATTCCTACAAGCTCTAGCATCTGAGATCCTCTCTCACATATATAAATGTAGAACTGTTCATCATGTATATAGACATTGTAAATCATTTTGCAACTCCAATGCTTCAAATGGATCATTAGTATAACCAACTGGGATTTGAGATGAATTTGTGTAATAAGGAGCATCATCAGTACCAGCCTGAATTATATTTGGAATCTGTTTTTTGTCTTCTTTGGCAAATCTATAAGTTGTTCCCTCTCATGGAGTAGCTTCTAGATTGTAAAGATTTCATGTTTCTTCTTGATATTCCTTTAGCTTTTCTCTGATAAATTCTAGTATTTCTTCAGCAAATTCCATTCCCCATGGTGTTGTAATATCTTCTTTTCAGTTTGTGAAGTTTTGAATAGCTTCATTCATTCCGTTTACTCCGATTGTAGAGAAATGATTTCTAAATGATGGTAAATATCTCTTTGTGAATGGATATAGTCATGAATTTAACCACTTAGTCATCTCTTTTCTCTTTATTTCCAGAGATGTTTTAGCCAGATTCATAAGATACAAAACCTGATTTTTGAATCATTCTTTATCTCATTTGTAGTTGTATCAGATTCTTGGGAGATTGATAGTAACTACTCATATTGAACCAGTCATCTCTGCAGAACCAAACAATCCTCATCCACGTTTCTCTAAAACCGTAAGATCAAGCTGTAATCTACAACACATTGATCTAACTGCTCATGGTTTATAAGCATTTGGATTTGGTACTTTAACTATATTTCATTTTTCATCTTTCTGCACTTTGAATTGAGATCCTACGAAATTCTGGAAATATGGGATTCAATATTTAGCGGTCATTTCGAATAATGCATCTACATTTGGTCCATCCCAGTCAAAATCTTCTGTAATATTGTATGTTGGGATAGGGAATGTAAATACTGCTCAGTTTGCATCTCATTCTGTATAAATTTCAATCAGAATTTTATTGATAAGATCCATTTCTTTTTGAAGTTCTCCGAATTTCTTTGGATAATATCAGCATTCTATTCCTCATAGCATTAATGCTTTTTCTTTCAAATCTTCTGGACAAGTCCAATCTAGTGTGATATTACTAAATGGAGTCTGACTTCCCCATCTTGATGGAACATTCATATTAAATACAAAGTTTTGAAGATTCTGCTTTACATATTTATATGTTCTTTCATCAATGTATTTTTGTCTTTCTTCTCACTGTAATGATGACTTTGTATCTTCTAATTCCTTCTCAACTGACACTTCATATTTATGTACAAATGGTGCCAAGTAAGTATCAAATGAACTAAAAGCCTGAGCTCCAGCCCATTCATTCTGCAAAGTTCAGATGAAGTTTACCATCTGATTTACAGCTGACTGAAGATGTCTAGGAGGTTTAGAAGCTAATTTCCCTGAAACTCCATTGAATCATTCCTCAAGCATCTGTCTCAAACTCCATCATGCACAGTATGGAGTAAACATTCCTAAATCATGAATATGATAATCTCCATTTCTATGAGCATTTCCTACTTCTGCAGGATATATTTTTGAGAGCCAATAATTAGCTACGATTTTTTCTGAATTTTTGAGAATTAATCATCAGATTGAATATCATACATTTGCATTTTCATTAATTCTCCAATCGAGATGTCATAAGTATTCGTCCATGGTTTTGTCTACCTCAACTACGATATTCTTTACATCACGACTTTCAGCTCTTTTCTGACGGTATGTAATATATGCTTTAGCTACATCCTCGAATTGCTGTAACATAAGTACATTTTCTACTTCGTCCTGAATAGTTTCGATATCTGGAATTTCATTTCAGATTTTGGATTCTACATTTGATATAACTAAGTCAACAAGAGCAGGAATATGCTCAACTTCTGGGTTCTGAACAGCTTCAAATGCTGCCTGTATTGCAGCTGTAATCTTTTCTTTTTCGAAAGTTACAATGGAACCGTTTCTTTTTCTAATCTTATAAATTGTCATTTTTTCTAGTGTCTGATAATTTATGTAAAACACAATATATAGTGATTTGTTTTTTATTTTGACCACTATATATTGTATTTAGTATCAATTACAAGAGAAAAATCTATAAAAATTTTTGGATAGTGATATCTTTTAGTTTGCACAGATTTGAAGTTTTTAACATTTTTTGTGTTTATAGAATGCGCCCTTTCAAAGAATGATTAAATTTTAACAGTTAAAAACTGTTATTTTATCACATAAAGTTTTTATCTTTTTTTTAACATTTTTCTTGAAATATTAACAAATCAACGCATATTCACATTTTTATTGTACATCACAACATAAAACAATCAAAAAAACATAGGTCACAACTACATATTAAAGTAGTATTGACATTTTTAAAAAATGATTTGACTTTTGCTTTTAAATCATTATACAAAATCTTGTTAAGACAATTTTTTATTCTTTCTCCTTATAACCATGAAAAAACTTTTATGAATGATGCTTGCCTGAATTTTTGGTTTAGCATTATCTGTATGAACAGCATCTGCTGCATCATCAGATTGTCTCAATGTAAAGTTCTACAATTGAGACAACATTTGCCTCGGAATCAATAAAAATTGATCCAAAAATTTCGAGATATCTGTTGATAAGAATAATCTCGAAAAAAATTCCACTGTAAGATGTTATGTCATCCTACCTAATTCTACTATGTATTCCCTTAACTGATGTAAAGGAACTTTTTCTTACGCATGAGCATGATCTCAAGATGTTATAGTATCTGCCACATACGTAACAAAGAATGACAATTTTTATTCAAAAAGAATTCCTACTGTAATTAATTTTAACAATGGATCTTGGGCTTCTAGTAGCAATACATCAAGCTCTTCTAGTTCTTCATCATCAAACAACAGCGATGAAGTTAAGCTTTCTACTAATAGAACTTCTCCTTCTACTAGCCAATATGTTAATCTAACTATTAAAACTGATAAAAAATATACTGGTAAATTAACTCTATCTGCTAAATATAGAAGTTCGTCTTCCAGCAGCTGGTCTAGCATTTCTAATACTTCATCTACTTACTTCACGAATTATTCTGATGAATGGGATGATGGATATTACAAGATGACTTCTTCTGACAAAGGTGAAATTACATTAAGCAATTTACTTAAATTCAAGAAAAATGGATATTATAGAATTTATGTTAAAGACACTGATGGAAACGAGTCTTATATCCAATTTAACGTTTGAGTAAGCTCAAGCTCTAACAGTTCTAATGAAGATCTAAAAGTTTCAGCATCTCCTTCTAATCCTGATACTTATGAATGGGTTAAATTAACCATCGAAACTGATGATGATTACACTGGTAGAATTAATTTCTCTAAATTCCAATACAAATCTAGTAGTTCATCTTCTTGGTCTAGCATATCTAGAACTTCTAGTACTTATGTCTCTGATTATTCTAATGAATGGAATAATGGTTATTACAAAATGACATCTTCTGACAAAGGTGAAACTACTTTGAAAAATTTTATACAATTCAAAAAGAGTGGTTACTATAGAATTTACATAGAAGATACTGATGGTAATGAATCTTATGTACAAGTTAATGTAGACACATCTAGCTCTTCATCTTCTAGTTATAATGGTAATATTGAACTTTCTACTAACAGAAAATCTCCTTCTACTAATCAATATGTAAACTTAACTATTGAGACTGATGATGACTATGTTGGTAATTTATCATTCTATACTAAGTATAGAAGTTCTTCATCTTCTAGTTGGACTACTATCTCTAAAACTTCTAGAACTTCTTCTACTTACTTCTCTGATTACTCTGATGAATGGGCTGATGGTTACTACAAAATGAGATCTTCTGATAATGGAGAAATTACTTTGAAAGATTTAGTTAAGTTTAGAAAAAGTGGTTACTACAGAATATATGTAGAAGATACAGATGGTAATGAATCTTATATCGAATTTAATGTAGATACTTCTAGTTCTTCATCTTCTTCAAGCAGTAATGATGAAATTGAGCTTTCTACTAATAAAGAATCTCCTTCTACTAACCAATACGTAAATCTTACTATTGAAACTGATAGAAAATACACTGGAAAATTAACATTATCTGCTAAATATAGAAGTTCTTCTTCTAGCAGCTGGTCTAGCATTTCTAATATTTCATCTACTTACTTTTCAGATTATTCTGATGAATGGGATGATGGATATTATAAAATGAAATCTTCTGACGATGGTGAAATAACTCTAAAGAACTTAATTAAATTTAAGAAAAATGGATATTACAGAATATATGTAGAAGATACTGATGGAAATGAATCATACATCCAGTTTAATGTTTGAGATGTAGATGATGATAGTAATGAAAGTAGCATAAGCGGTTTTTCCAAAAGCCAATTAACTAAACTAAAGAACGTATACAAAGAATGGGATGATATGATGTGAGAGATGAAAAGAAGATACCCTTCTTTGAAAAAAGATAATTATTGGATAAAAATATCAGATAACTTCTACAATGACATGGGAGACGTAATTAACAACAAAAGATACAGAAACTTCAGTGACTACAGCGATTTCCAGGATGCATTTGATGATTGGTACAAATATACAATGAGAAATATATAATTTGTACAAAGGAGAAAGAAAGCTGACTTATTAAATTGAGTCAGCTTTTTTATCATTTAGATTTTTGTTTGATTTTAAAATGAATTATTATATAATTAAAAAGATAGAATAAAATACAAATTTTAGCCTTTATAATAGTTAAAAATGGCAATTAACGTAATTATCAAAGATCCTCAATGAAATGAAATATGACAATTTACTGCTGAAAATGGAAAAAATATTGCAGAATTGGCTGCTATGCATGGAATAGATATTCCTGTAAGCTGTGGAGCTGGAGTGTGTGGAGTATGTTTGTGTAAAGTAGAACAGTGAAATGATGCTGTAAAGGCTGATGCTTTCAATTCTCCATTAATGCCACTTAAAAGTGATGAAAATTGAAATCCTGAAGAAATTCTGACTTGTATCGCTGGATTTAACCCTGAAAAATTCGATGATTGACAGGATCATACAGTCATATTACAAAGAACATATTAAACAAAACGCAAGTGAAAATTTTCACAAAATAAAAATAAATTCGTTTAGTATTAAGATGCAAAAAATATTTGAATCAAAGTATAAGTTAAATTTCCCTGTTAGTCTCGTACTTTTGGATTATTAAAATGAATATATGGTAATAGACTTTATTCTTGCATTTAAACAGCTTTTAGTCCAGCAGGATGAAGAAGCTTTCAATAAATTCTATATGGAAACTGTCGATATTTTTTTCCGTTATTTGAGATCCAACTATTTTATCGATGAAGATGATATGCAGGATATTATCGCAGATTTTTATATTAAATGCTGGAATGGATTCCCAACTTTTGATTTAGATCAGAATTTTTCTGGTCGGGTTTGGTCAGTCTTCAAAAATACTCTCAAAGATTTCTGGAAAAAGAAATGAGAAACTGCATTCAGTGAAATAGATTTGGATGATGAAATTACTTTTGAAGACTCTCTCGAAGATGAAGAAGATTTTACTCAAATTCTCGATAATGAATATACTTACGAACAGATTCAACAAGCTATGTACAATTTGGACGAAATAAGCAAAGAAATTATTTCTTTGAAATATATCGAAGATAAGAGTTATGGAGAAATATCTGGAATATTGTGAATTTCCCAAGATTTAGTAAGACAGAGATGCTCTAGAGCTTTGAAAGCTCTAAAAGTAAAACTCTGATGATAGTCTGTTATCCTAAACGAATGTGAAGGATCCAGTGTTTATCGTCATTCTGAACGAAGTGAAGAATCCAGGATAAATAAATAAGCTTTCTGGATTCTTCGGTCGATTCTCTCCCTCTGAATGACATATACAATAATGACGATAACATTAACTTTAAATAACTCAATAACGAATGTACCTGTGTTTTGCACCCATGGATTGAATTACAAATTGCGCTACAAGGTTGATTACCAACCAGATTTTTGAGAAATATTGAAACAAAGAAGACACGTTGGGATTGCGAACAGAATTCATGAATGTGGATGGTTTTTTGATAAATCCACACCAGGTAATCAAACATGCATTAACGACCGACTGACAGAAACCCATTCTACAAATCTATTGATGAAAAGAAGAAACTCTGATTAAAGCAGTTGAAAAGATTCAGAAAGAATATTCAGATTTATTTAGTTGAATCGAACTCAATACTGGATGTCCAAGCAATACAGTGATGAAAGTATGATGATGAAGTGATATGCTCAAAGATAAAGAAAAAACTCTGAAAATAATTCAGGAATTATCTGAAATTCAAGGCTCACTTCCATTCTCGCTTAAAACTAGAGCATGACTAAATGACTCAGATAAAGAATCTCAGAAAATTTTCATCAGAAAATCCAGTAAGTACTGTGGTAAAATTTCAATTCATTGAAGAACATTGAAACAACTCTACACTTGAATGACTGATCGAATTTTTATCTCAGAGATTAAAAAAGATATCAAAACTAACTGAAATTCTGTATGTAAAATTATATGAAATGGATGAATCACTTCTTACGATGATGCTGAGAATAAACTTTCTCAGTTTAATCTAGACTGAATCATGATTGGTCAGGCTACAATTTGAAATCCACGAATATTTACTCCTCACAAACCGACTAGTAAAGAGAAACTTGAAACTATATTGAAACATTTGAATTATAGTATCGCCTGTGATCAGCGATTTGATGAAAAAGTAGCTTGTAAATCATGAGAGATTACTATTCAAGATTTAGAGATTCCTCTCGATTGGATTGAAAACAGAGCAAAAGAAAATCAAAAAAAATCTGACCTTCAACCACATACAATAGTAGAATTCAGAAAATTTCTATTTCAATATGTTAAATGAATTCCATGATCTAAAGAATGGAAACAGCAGGTTCTAGTTTGTAAAGATTATCAAGAATTAAAAAATCAGATCATAAATTTCTTTTCTGCGTTTTAATATGTCATTCTGAGCGTAGCGAAGAATCCAGGAAAACATAAAGTTAATGGATTCTTCGGTCGTTTACCCCGCTTAGCGGGGCAAGCTCCCTATGAATGACAACAAAACACAAAAGATTCTTCGTCATCATTGCATTCCTCCCCAGAATGACAAAAAAATTCAGACTAAAACTGAACAAAAAAAGCTGACCATAAGATCAGCTTTTATATTAATAACTAAAGTTTACTATTTATTATCAGATTTTCTGAAGAATACTACATATGCTCCGTATAATACGATAGCTGCAATTGCTACGTACAATACATTTTCAGCAGGACCTGTAGCTGGAGTAGCTGGAATTTCTGGTTGAGGCTCTCATCTTTTAGCATCAGCCTTATATTTTACACCTTTACATCCATTTGTAAGCTTGAAATTTTGCTCTCAATCCCATTGCATTTTGTAATCAAATTTTTCATCACTCATTTTTACAGTTCATAAACTCTTATATACCTCCTCTTTTGGATCAAGAACTGCAATTTCTACACTATCACCATCCACAGTATTCCATTTAAGAGTAAGAACATCACCATTTACTGAATGTGTAACACCAGCCAAATCCATTCATACACAATCAGATGCTGCACCATGTCTCTCTATCTCTTCTTCATCTCATGCAGCAGCAGATAACGTATCACATGCTGTATCCTGAAGACACATATTACTAGCTAACTTAAAACAAATTTCCTTTGATGGAGCTCCAATTTCATCATACATATTTACAGGAGAGATAAATCCATAATACTCAACATTAGGATCTACATCATCAGCAGAAATTTCAAATTTTATATCATCACCTGGTTTAGTAATTTCCACTTTTTTCATCATAATTTTTGAGATATCTACAGAAGAATCTCAATCTTTTATTTGATCCATACGATATGGACTAATAAACAAATTATAAATATTTGCCTCATCTTTTATAGAATCCTCAACTACAGAAGAAGTAATAGTAATCCCATTGTTAACATCACAAGTTACTGAAGCATCAAAATATCATCGAGAAGTGTCATAATCACTTAGTAATTTTGTATAAACACCATCTTCTATTGGTTGTCCTTCAGAAAATAAATCAGAAATAACTAGCTGAGCATTAGCCACTCATCACAATGTAGCGGACAAAGCCACAATACCAGCCAAAGACAATAAAGTTTTTTTCATTGGATAAATAAATCATATAAAAAACAATATAATTCTCACTAATTCGCTTATATTATTATAATAATAAATTGCAAACAAAAATAGCTAAAATTTAATGAAAATAAATTCTCTTTTATTGCAATTAAATATATAATTATTTACTTTTGAGATTTATATAAATTTTTAGATATGAAAATATCAGTGTTTTTTACATCTCTTACCAATGAATATAATATATTTGCATAAACTCATGGTACTCTAACACATCAATGTGAAAGTGGATATCAAGAAACATTTCACTGATGTATATAAAATCCTCAACAAAAATTCAAAGCCTCTGGCATTGCTGCATTATTATATTTATGAGAACGTTTATAAGGATCCTTATTCAATACTTTAAATTGTCACGTCAGAGTTCTTCTATTATTAAGTCCGACAGAAACATACGTAGCCATAAACAATTCTCAATTTCTATAAAGAGCTAATGCTGATTTTCATGAAGGAACTTTTTTCACCACAATATCATAGATAAAATCAGACTTATTTTGAGCTTTCTGTGTCTTATTTTTACCTGCAACCATTTTAGCTAGATCTGACTTATTCGGATCCGAAAATCATTTAAAGCCATCTTCCTCCAACTGATCAGATAAATACCAAGAAAAATCATTATTTAATAACGGATCTATAAGTTGGAATCTAAGGGTATCTCCTACTTCATATTTTGTATCGCTTGTAATTTTTTCTTTACGAGGTTTTAATTTCTGAGAAACTTTAGATCTCTCAATTCAACCTTTTCAAAGCAATGCTCAAAAATCCTTTTTTACCCCTGAAACCGACAATGGATGATTGCGATTTCAATATTTTTGAAACAATTGAGATATCGGAAATTCTAATACTGTATTTTGAGAATCTGAAATTTTTTCCAATACATTTCTATGTGTAAACGAATTTTCAGCATCCGTAACTAAACACACAGAAATTTGCTTGTTTATACCCTTTTCAAGTTCACATAAACTAGGAAAATCTTCTACATTCACACTTTCTTTTTCCACAATTTCAATTACATCACTATTTCAACTAGGATCTTCAGCTTTTGTATCCTCAGAACATTTAGCACCCCCTCCAAACATAGATACAGAAACAATAGACGTCAACACTTTATTTCAAATTCTCATGTCTATATGAAATATAAAACAGATTAACTATTATAATATATAGATTTTATATACAATGTCAATATTATTTATAATACCTGCATCTTTATCAAACATAAAAATAAAGTTTGGATTTGATTTTTATATTTGTAAATTTATAAGGTCATCGTTATGCTTTTATTTATTCACTCTTTCATGAGGAAATTATTTACACTTCTTTCGGTGATTTTAAGTCTATTTATTTCTTTCTCATTCGCCGCTCCTAATACATTAGATTCTTCATATTCAATTGAATGAAACGAAACTGAACATACTTTACTGTCAGAACACTCTGCTGCTACTGATAATCAATCCACACAAAAAGACAATCCAACCATCACTAGAACAGTAATAACTGCCGTCCCAAAAACTGGACCAAGTTTCAGTTTAATATGAATTTCTTTAGCAACATTAGCAATATTTGGTGGATATATTTACATAAAAAAAAGAGCTGACATTTAGTCAGCTTTTTTATTTTCAATTTTATGTATAATTGTTTCTTTGGTCTATTCCAAGAATTAAAGCAACATTTTCAATTCAATCTTTGAAGTCTGCCAATCATTTATTTAAAGCTTCTTGCTGATTTGGATTCAACATATCATATCCAGAACTTACTACATATCCTATCTTAGACAATTGCTTTTGTGTTTCATTGTTGCCCAAAACTTCTCATGCCATTTTTCAGGCATCAGGTTCCCCAATAGCATCAAGAGGTTGGTCATTCTTATCTAAATGCTCTCATACCTGCTTCATTGCTTCTTGAAAATTAGGATCTTCTTCCATTTTCTTTTGAATATCATCTTTTATTGATTTATATTCAAGAATTATTCATTTATAACTTTTTAATTCTTCGCCTTGTATATTATTTAAATAATCTTCAATTTTTTTCATTTTATCCAAAACTACTTTTGTTTCCTCTGATTCAAGAACATCTTTAACTTCTTGTTGAGCTGCTTCTTGTGTTTTTGGTGCTTCTTGTATTTTTGGCGCTTCTTGTTGAGCTGCTTCTTGTATTTTTGGTGCTTCTAGTCCGGACATTTTGATATATTTAATAAATAAAATTAATTATTAATTAACAAATGAAAACCTTTTTCATCTTGACTGAGTGAATATGTCCACAATTCTTTTCAGATTTGAATTTCATATTTATTATCTCAATTTGGGATACTATACACATTCTCTCAATTTTCGTCTTTAATATGAATAACTAATAACTTTGTTCTTCTCTGTGAATCGTATCGAAAGTTAATTGGAATAATACAGTCTCCATTTGGAGTAAGAGTTGGTTCTATATCATTTCAAATCACTTCAAATCAGAAATGAATTCCATTTCTTTCTCATCATTCAAAATCTACTAATCATCCATCTTGTAAATCTTGTTTAATAATATGAAGATTATGTTTTGTTAATTTTTTTTCTTCATTTTTGTGGGTAAGATTTTTAGCAAAAGATGCCAAATCCGACAATCCACTTGATTCATCAGCTATTAATGCTCAAAGATCTGCTTCGAGTCATTTAAGTGGATTAATTTGTGGCGCTTGAATTCCTTGCACCTCTTTATTATCTATGTTTTTTGTCATTTTTTTATTGAGGTTAAGGAATTAAAAATCATTAAGCTTAGAATCTAGTTCTTCCAAGCTTTCAGCATCTTTTTTAGCTTGCTCTTTTTTTTGTTTGTCAAAATTCTCTACTGCCTGTATAGTTTCTACCATCTTATGTTTATCTATAATATCACTAAGATTATCCATCGCCCTTTTAAAAGCGATAACAAGCAAGTTCATAGTATGATCATCAAGTTGGTCATTTTGAACCATAGCCTTGATTCACCATCACATTTCCCAATCAGGAAATATTTCTAATACGGATAGGATATACTCTTTTTTTGTCATATTGAGTAATTTAATCTAAAATCCACAATTAATTATAATCAGATATACAAAAAAAGTCAAAAAAAATCGGACTTTTTTTATTCTATAATTTTATAAACATTTCAACAAAAAAAGCTCAGAGATCCACAAACCTCCGAGCCTAAATTTCAGTCTACAGACACACATAAATCTGCAAGTTTTCTTTTGATTTTCTCCCTCTCTTCTGAATTCTTAGTAAGTTTATAACAAAGCATCAACTCTTGTCTACTCACTTTTAGAAGTTCAACCTGTGCTAATGTCCACCATGCAATAGCAAATATACAAAGTACAAAAAGCACAAATAACAATACTTCTACTAAAATCCATCTAGAATCATGAAATTCATACCACATAAATCCAATTGCCATAAATGAAAACAGCATTCCCGGTACTATAATAGCACTAATAATTTCATCCTCATTACCGTAGGGAAGCTTTGAAATTAACCATTTAAGCAACCTTGATTTTCTAATTCTCCTCATATAATCTCCTTTTGTTTAATAAGTTTTATTTTGTAATTATAATAATACATAACAAACAGGAACAAAAAATAAGATTGTAACAATCTTATAAATTATTTTATTTAAATTTAGGATATTTACATACTTTCATTATCATGGGGCGAGCTATGGGATTCGAACCCATGACCCTCTGGACCACAATCAGATGCTCTAACCAACTGAGCTAAGCTCGCCATACCATCACAATCATGATTGTAAAGATTTCCTTATTAAATTCAAGCATGTTTTCCTTACTTGAAAATTTTATACAAAAATATAGGATACAAATTATATTAACAATTTATTTTAAAGTAAAATATGAAAATTGCTTTAGCAATATTTATATCCATCTTATTATGATATTTCTGGATTTGGTTGATTCAACATATTTTTGCCAAACAAGAAAAGAAAATATCACGAAAATTATTTTGAACCAGTTTTTTACTAGTCTGATCTTTATTAGCCTTTAATTTTATAATCAATGCTATTTTTCCCAATGTAAAGATTTATAATGAACAAATTTCTTTTGGACGACTATGTCTATTCTTACCATATTGTGGGCTAATATTTTTATTCCTTATATTATTGAGCAAAACTCGAAAGAAAAAACAAATTCGATTTCTATTTTTGATTCGAATGTTATTATTTGCCATTGTTGGTTTTTTTGGCTTGAAAATATGAATTTCTGCAACTATATTATATTATTTTATCTTAGCATATTCAGAAGAATTCCTAAAGATCTGAGCAACTGAAAATGAAGTAAGTAAAACTGATTTTTACTCATCAGATCTATTATTTTTTTCAATATTTATAGCATTAGGATTTAGTATCATTGAAAATCTTTTTTACTTATGAAGAGAAATCTTTTCCTCAAATCAAAATTGAATTTGGTGATTAATTTTCTGAAGATGAATCTTTGCATCATTATTACATTTCATCGCGACAGTTTTAATTGCCTTAATTTTATATAGATTTTATCAACAACGCCACCTAAAAGATTTAAACATACGAAAAAAAATCTGAATAATTATACTAGCTATACTAATTTGAGTCTCCATTCATCGATGATACAATTTATCAATAAAATATAATCTATCTCTCTTATTTATATACATTATATTAATTTTCGTTGGATATTTTTTACTTACATATTTACTATTTTTAAGCGATTCTCTCTATCTTAAAAAAGAATAAAAAAGATTTTTTAAAAAAATCGATTCAAATGAACCGATTTTTATCATATAGTAATTACAATTTTCACATCAAATCTCCTAAAGCTGCTTCTTGATCTTTCTTGGCTGCCTCAGCCTCTTGTCATCTATTCAAAGTATCAAGTACTGCATTCCATTTTTTCAACCTAACTTGTCTTTCTGATATCAAAGCTTCCTTTTCTCATTCATCTTCTTCATTCATTAATATTTGAAGATTCATTTGTTCCTCAATATATATTTCATATAACCTAAGAATTTGGAATGACCACAATTCTGAAACTGTCTTAACAATTGATTGATCTCCACTTTTCACTGCAATATACAACTCCCAACCATTATCATCTTGCTTCAATTCATAATCACTAGAAAAAGAGCCAATTACTAATTTTTGTAATATATCCCAATCAAAATCATCTTCCAAGTCTTCTGGAGTAATATAAGACTGTATAGGAAACTGTGATAGATAATCAGTATACCAAATTTGATCTTTAATATCTCACTTTATTTTTCAAAAAGCTTTTTCATACTTTTCTACAATTTCCTTTTTATCTTCTTTTTCTCTAAGTTCTTCAATAAACGCAGGGAAATCAAACAACATGGCAAAATTTTATAAGAAATTAAAAACGTTTCCTTTCTTACCAAATACTAGAATAAACAAAATTAATATCAATGCAAGAGAAAATAAAAAACATATTTTTTAGCACAATTTTTTAGAATCCTCTCA
This sequence comes from uncultured bacterium, assembly GCA_946408385.1. GTDB lineage: Bacteria > Patescibacteriota > Gracilibacteria > Absconditabacterales > Absconditicoccaceae > UBA3291. Next base: position 49,394 of record CAMJSB010000008.1, read on the forward strand.
AAAGAAAATCATTAAAATTTTTCATTTTCTTAAATCATGAAATAACTTCATTATATCACTTTTCACTCAAAATCTCATCATCCATCAACCTATGTGAAACTGTCCAAGCCACATAACGCAAAACTTCTATCATTTCAGGATTATTTACTACTTTTCTAGCCAACCTCTCTCCTGCTTTTTCTAGCAACTCTTTTCCAATTCTAGATTTGAGCCTCCTTTCCGCATCCACATTATCTTTCCACTCTATTTCTCAATAATATCTTTTAAAGAGCTGATTTTCTATAATGTCTTTTCGCTCATCTCGATGTTTCCAGATATGTAATCTGATACGATTTACCTCATCTCTACTAGGACACCAAGAACCTCATCATATCATAGAATTATTTCCTGGCTGCACATGAATATAATATCATGGCAATGATGATTTTCTTCATCCGCTACACAAAAATGCCCCAAAGTGTAATTTATACGGATGGGATTTATCTGGAGAAAAACGTAAATCTTTATTAAACCTATAAATACAATCCTTAGCAACAATTCAATTCAGATTTGGATCTATTTTTTGCATATCTATAATTAAATGCTCTACCATCTCCGTAAATCTCTTTCTTTCTTGAAGATAAAGATCACGATTTTTGTGCATTCGTTCAGTATTGTTATTTATTTTTACTGCTTCTAAAAATTTTAATGTTATTGGTGAAAGCATTATAGATGCAATTATTTATTATATAAATATTCAATTCTTTTATTGATCGATATTTATAGTTTCTACATTTACTCACATTGATGTTTTACTATTATTTTCTTTTAACTTATCTCGATTAATTTTTTTTAAATCGAGAATATCTGTTTTGATGATTTCATGATTGAACGTTGTATTGTTGTATTTATTCCTAGCATCTCTAAGAAACCATCACTGTGTTGAGGATTTATTGATGTAAATCAAAAACACCAATATACAAAACAATACAGCAAAAAGCAATATTCAAATTTCTACCAAAGTAACAAATTCTTTTTTTACTCTATATTTATTTAGCCAACTTTGATATACTTGATGAAATTTTCATTCACGGAAAAGAACTAATTTCTTAATTAAACCACGACTTTCCATTAAGTTATGACAACAATATTATAAATCAGATTTTTTATTTTATAGCATATACCACAGACACATCTAATATAAGTTTCATCTCTCATAATTCAATAGCTCATCATCACATATCAGCTTCTTCTTCAATAGTATCATCAGCCATTTTAGCCATTGCATAATTAGCAGTACTTACAGCATAATCATAACTTCTATCTTCGATAATTGATATTGGATCTCAGAGTTTTACATTTCCATATTCAGCTAAATCAGATGCTTTTTGATAAGCTTTTTCCATAGCAAGTTTTCTAGCTTCTTTGTAGAATGGAGCTTTATCATAGATATCATAGCTGATATTATTTAGCAATACTCCACCGATTTCAGAAACCTGAGCGATAATTTTTGAAGCAATTCATTCGTTTTCAATATTTGCTTTTTTGATTTTAACTTCTAGTGTATGACTAGCTGTATATCCTAAAGAAACTCTACCAGATTCTCTCCAATCGTATTGTTCATAAACATTTGCATTTGTAGTTTTGATGTCGCTAGATTCTACATCATATTGTTTGATGATAGCCTTCACTTGATCAATTTTTTCATTTGCATTTTTCTGAGCTTCTGCAGTTGTAGGAGCTGTTTCTTCTACACGGAAACTTAGAATCAAAGTGTCAGGAGTCACATAAACCTCTCCATTTCATTGAACTGAAATTGAATGTTCAGCTTTATTGAAGTTTTTGCTTGCATAGTAGCAAGATCCGAAAATTGTTAGACAGATAACGATAATTGCGATAATTTTTTTCATGATTATTAGATTATGAAATAAAAGTTTAATCTAATATATTAACGAATTAATTTTGATTTTGTGGCAAGAATTTTTTTAAGCTGTCATTCTGAATGGAACAAAGTGAAATGAAGAATCTTATGTGTCACACCTAAGATCCTTCACGTTCGTTCAGGATGACAGGCATAGTATGAAGTGGATTCTTCGCCAACGCTCAGAATGATAAATTAATACTCAATTTTATCATTTTTTTCTTTCCATTCTTCAAAAACTTTTAGAGCATTTTCACTTTCTAAGCGATGAATTGGTAGACTTCTTTCTTCCATTTTTTTCTCCAATTCCTGATAAATGAAATCATCATCAAATCAGATTCATGCTGCATCTTTTCTATCATTTGCATAATATACAGCCTTTGGTCTAGCTCGGTAAATTGCTCACATACACATTGGGCATGGCTCACAACTTGTATAAATTATGCAATCATCAAGCTGAAAACTTCATAAATTTTTACAAGCATCTCTGATAGCCACTACTTCGGCATGAGCAGTTGGGTCATTTTCAGAGGTAACATGATTGGCTCATTGTCATACGATTTTTCAACCTTTTACGACAACGGCTCAGAATGGTCCACCTTTTCCAGCTCTCATATTTTCTAGTGAAAGTTCTACAGCTTTTTGCATAAAATCTTCGTGATTCATTTTTAATATTAGTTATTTAATAAATAGAAAGCAATGGTTAAATAAGATGCAAACAAAATCCACAAAATATAAGGAATCTGAAGTAATCAAGCAGTTTTATCTTTTTTGTACATTTTTACTACCATCCAGATTACTAAAATATCCAATAATATAATCCAGAAGAAAGAGAACAATCTCCATTTTAGTACGAAAAATAATATTGACCATAATGCATTTACTCAAAGCTGAACATAATATAAGATATTCAGATTTTTATCGAGCAAATTTTTATCTTCTAATCTTGCATAAGATATTCACATTAGAATATAGAGTATAGTCCAAACGATAGGGAATGCTATACTTGGCGGTGCTAGAAATGGGCTTTTGAGAACTTCATAATCGATAAATGATGACATAATTCGTCCAACGATTGAACCAACTAATACAGGGATTATGATTCATTTTGCATAAATCCAAATCCTATTTTTGGAGTTTTTCTTTTGCATGGAAATTTGTATAAAAAATAAAAGATATATTATATAGTAAGAATACAGATAATTAAGTCAAATATTTTCTGTTGCCTTTTTTAGTAGTAAATTTATAAGAAAGAAAATTTTTATATAGTAAATTTCTTATGAACATATTTGAAATTATTGGGATAATTGCTGGATTATCTGCTGCGATACCATCAATTCCACAGATTATTCAGACATTAAAAACCAAAGATGTGAAATGATTATCTCCTTTGATGTTTTGGATATGGGCGATATGAGGAGTATGCTGGATAATTTATGGTTGGTATTTGGGTTCTTGGCAGATGGAATTTTTCAATTCAATTACTACGATTTGTTCAGTAATAATGTTGGTATTGATTTGGAAGTATTCTAAGAGAAAGAAGTAAAGAATTGTATTTTTTCTTGCATATTATATGGTTATTAGTAAAAAGACATTGAGATATTTATATTCTAAGTTTTTTTCATGAAAAAATGATTTAAAGAATGCCCTTATTGTGCTAATGAGATTAAAGAATGAGCAAAGAAGTGTCAATACTGTCATGAATTTTTGGAAATGGATATTAAGAAATGTGAAGTAAAGTGAGACGAATGAAAATGAAATAATTCTAAACAAGCAGATTTAAAAGAAAGGAAAGGATCTAAAAAAGAAAAGGTTGTTAATGAAGAAATTTTTAGAACGCCTATTGATAATTCGTATATAAAATGTTATGAATGTGGATATGAATGACTTTGATGAAGAAAAAGGGTGACTAAGGTGTCTGATTATGTTGTTAGATGAGCGGTTGCAACGCTAATTAAAGAAACAGGAAGAAAAGATTTGGTTATTTGCCCTGAATGTGGTTCGTCAAATATTGTTGAAACTAAATTAGAAAAAGCGTCACGTAAAGATAATTTTATTGCGTATTGAATTCCATGGATTATTGTTGTTGTAATAATATTGTTAATAATATTTTTGTCATAAAGTATTATGGTGTCACTATGTAATTTGATGGTATATTTTATTTAACTTTTTCAATAATTCTTAACTTAGCACTTCTGGCAGCTTTATTAGCTTCTACTTCTTTATAATTAGGTTGAATAACTTTTTTATTTACTAGGTGGAAATTTCCACTTTCTTCAAGCTCTTTGAATGCGATTTTTGTCATTCTATCTTCAATGCTGTGATATGTCATAATCGCGCATCTTCCACCGATATTCAAGCATTCTCAGAAATCTTTCAAAAAAGTTTCAAGCTGGTCTAACTCATGATTAGTTTGAATTCTGATTGCTTGGAAGATAACAGCGATTCTTTTATCTCAAAATCAAAGTTCATGTAGAGTGGTAGTCAAATCACTTGTCGTTTCTATCGGACTTTTTTTTCTTTTTTCTATGATTCATTTGACTACATATTCTGCATTTCTGGGAGTGAAATCTCCGTATTTGATTAGCATTTCTTCTAATTCTTCTTTGCTTCATTTATTGATTAAATGAGAAGCTAGCTGTCATTTTGAAGTATCAAATCTCATATCAAGTGGAGCATCGGATTTTATGCTGAAACCTCTACTTCCATCTTTGAAATGTTCCAAATTCACTCATAAATCTAGTAGCATAAAATCAAAAAGTCATTCTTTCTGAGAAATCTCTTTGATATTTGCATAAGAAGAATGGTAAAAAGAAATCTGATTCTTTCGTTGAGCTACAAATTCTTTTCATTTTGCCATTACTTTTTCGTCCACATCGCAAGCTACGATTTTCAAGTTTTTACATTCGTCTGGATTATCCTGCTCTAGGTGTGTGAAAAAATATTCCACATGTCCACCATGTCAAAATGTCCCATCAAATGAAAGTCTGAGTGGATGTGGGAGATTTTCGTATGTTTCTTTTGCGAGTACGGGATGATGTCTAAGCATTATTTGGATAATCAATAAATCTTCAACTATTTATTTTATTAATTTATTATTTTAAATCAAAAAGAAATGGGCTATAAATCTATTTCGTTGAATAAAATAGAAAAATCCTTATATTATACTTAATAAATAAAATGTTAAACAAATAAAAATAGGAGGTTATCTATGAGATTTGAATTAGTAAAAGATGTGATTTTCAAAAATGAGAAAATCCATCCTATTTTGGCAACAATGGATGATGATACAAAAGATGCATTTTTCTTGCATTTTTACTATCATCCTACACTAATTTCTTTTACTAGAATGATAGATAATACTAAAGTAAAAAAGACGATTGAAGAGTTTATCTCGTTATTGCCACCAGACAAACATGGGGCAATTCATCTTGTCGAATTGTTCTTTCACTGGAAACAGTATTTTGATGGATTTGAAAAGAAAATCTTGGACATCATTTCCTCCAACCCAAAACGGGAAGAGTACCTATTCCTGAGATCTTCAACATTCCTAAATAATAGAGAATATTGGGAGAAAGAAGGTATAGACAAATCTGGAGATGAAATTAAAAAATCGTATTTTGAATATCTGCATCGACGCATGAAGGCTGATGAATCATTGGGGAAATATTATATTATTAAGGATAATTATGATTCCAAGATTCTTGCAAATAAGTACACACATCAGCTTTATCATTTGATAAAAACTGTGGATGTGTCGGGATTCGCAAGTGGTCAAGGCTTCTCTTTGATTCCGCTTATGATTAAGTACGAAGGTGTATACGAAACTCCAATTGAAGAACATGAAACTTGGGATGGAAAATTTTAAATTTATCAAGAGAGGATGCTGAAATTCAGTGTCCTTTTTTCTATTTTGTTTCATCTAAAATTTCATCAAAAATCTGATTTTTCTTTTCTTTGTCCTTGTTCTGTCATTCTGAGGCTTTAGCCGAAGAATCCATAGGTGTCATATTTCCTGGATCCTTCGCTTCCGTTCTGGATGACTTTTTTACATAAATCTTCCAATAAGCAAAAATTCATAATCAAACAAACAAAATAACCATTACATATTTCTTCCATATTTCTCCACTTTGCAGGAATATAGCATATTTTGCTCAAATTTGAGATAATCCGTAAATGATATCCATGAGTAGTTTTTCTGGTCGGATTCGGATACTTCGTTTGATAATTAATGATAAAATCAGACTAATAAATCCATAAATTGTTACGATTGGAATGATTGGAACTATGATTACGTTCAAAAGTATTCCGACTAGATTTACTCAATTCATAAAGAATATCAAAATTGGTGCAGTTCACAGACTGGCTCAGATAGTTGGAACTAAGTATTCTTTCCAGAATTTACAATCAAAAAAGTCTGATTTTTCTTTTTTGTTTCACTTCTTTTTCTCTTTTCTTTTTTCTACTAAATTTTGTGAAAATTTTTGGAATAACACAATTCAAATTATAGCTCCAAAACTGAGTATAAATCCGATATCATATCATAGACTAAATGGATTGAAAATTAGGATTGCCATAAATGCATACATCATTGATCTCCGGATTGAAATTTCTCTTCCTCGGAATAATGCGATTAATGTCAAACTTCACATTACAGCAGCTCTAAAAACGCTAGCATCACTTCCGCATATCATTGCATAGAAAATAATTCATACTATAAGGAAACAATTTCTGACATAGAACGGCAAGAATGACAAAAGAAAAGAAAGCAGAATCAAAACCATAGCGATATTACCTCCACTTACAGCAATAATATGAACGAGTCAACTATCTACGAATGTATTATAATTATCACTTGGAATCATGGATTTATCTCCGATAAAGAGTCCAAGTAAAAGTCATGAATATTTATTTTCTCAGAAAATGGAGATTACTGTGTTTTGCATTCGAGCACGAATTTTGTCTATTTTGCCTAGTTCTTCAAAATGTGGAGATTTCCCATTCATTGTAGATTTACTACAATCTTGCTTTCAATCTTTGATTTCACATTCAGCTTTGAAACTTGTTTTTTCATACATTGAGCCATCTACTCATTTCATGAATAGCCACTTATCATAGTTGAAATCGTAATTCCAAAATTCTTTGGTGAATATTGCATTTCCACTCAAAGAAAAAATATTAGAAAAATCTAAATCTTTTTGATTGGCAGATAGATAAAGGATATCTCAGATATGATAATCCTTTTCACTATTTAATGCATAAGTTTTTCAGTCTAGAGTTTCTACATAGTATCTGTGATATTTTTGAGTGTCAGATATACGAACAAAGTCATTGAAAACTCTTCGTTCAGGAGTAGTATATTCATAGTTTTTAATTCCAATAAACTGCTGAAAGTATTCAGGATTTTTGTGATATAGGTGTCATGAAATTACTACAATTGCAAGTGAATTTGCGATTATTCATCGTAATAGATTTTTGAGAAAGAACTTGAATCGTTTCTTCATCGTTTGTCATTTTGAGGCACCGCTTAGCGGTGTAAACTTTGCCGAAGCTTGCTCAGCTAGCTGAGAATCTTGTATATTAGACCTAAGATTCTTCGCTTCATTCCATTTCGCTCAGAATGACACTAGTATGGCTAATAAAACGATTGCAGGAATGAGAAAAATCTCAGAATTTCCTAAATTCAAAAATAAAGTGAAAATTCGAATACTGCCTGCAAATACTAGAAAAAACATAGTTTAGTTTTTATCTAAATCTGAAAGATTGACTTGAATTTTATGACTATCATGAAG
>CAMJSB010000009.1 GCA_946408385.1 uncultured bacterium
AGTGGTCAATAGCTGCTTATTCCTTCATAAGGCATCTACATAGACTTGGTTTCTTACGGGAAACTGAAGTGATACTTATCACTTCTTTTTTTTTTAATTTTGAAAAAAAACTGACTCCAAACGAAGTCAGTCTTTTTTATCTTAATTTGTTTATCTATTAGTTTTTAGCTGATCTCATCAACATAATCATCACATATCATCTCAATTCAACTAAATCTGGATCACTAACAGTAATTACTCATTCTTCCTTTAATTTTGCCATATGAGTAGAATAATATAAATCAGTTCAGTCAGCTATTCAATATATCATTCTGGATAATGCTGTAGTAAATTCAGATCTAGGAACTAAATCAAATGGTCTAAACTCATTATTAGGCATATTGATTCACATAATTCATAATTGATATGCAAGTGTTACTCAATAATTATATTCCTCATCCAATTCAGGAGTAATGTCTTTGAAATCAGGTACTACAATATTAGCAGGTTTTTTACCTAATACATTGATAGCATATTGAGACAACATTTTGGCCATAGCTATCCTTGTTAATGTTCATTCCATATCAGCTTTTTCAATTGAATCCATTGTTGTAACTCAGTTTTTATATGCAAATTGATAAGCTTCTTTAAATTCATCTGGATAAATGACTTGAGATTCAGAATTTCCATTTTGAGAATCTATAGTTCCATCTGTAGATTTATTCTCAGTTTCTTTCGCAGAATCTTTCTGTCCATCTACTGAATTGGAAGTTTTTGAATCTGATGTTGAACTTCTTCCTCCACCTCATGATGATCATGAAGATTTATTATTATCTCAGTCAGAACTCTCATCAGGATTTTCTCCACCACCTTCATTTGCTATCCATCTAGCATAAATTGTTTTGTCTTCAATCTCATTATCTGCTTCAGGATCGAAATCTACTTCTTGATTATTCTCTATTACGTACCATCCACTAAAAGTATATCACTCTCTAGTAGGTTGCATAACTACTCAAGATGTTGTATAGTCACTTTCTCCTATAATGTTGAAAATACGACGGTTAAATGGGACATACTCAGTTACCACAAATCATATAGTATCTCAAGTTACTTCTATATTACCAGAAAGACTTTCTTGTGTTCCACTCATGATATAATCATCTCCAATTGTTGCATCATTCTTCGCATAATTATAAACATATATTATAGGCTCTCCTTCAGGATCAGCTGAAATAAATTCTATTAAAATCACATCTGCATGCATTTTAGTTGCTCACTCTATTGTTTTGAATCCACGACTACCAAAACTCAATTCTGCAGATTCAACAGTTTTACTATATTTTATTATATTTTGAGAAGATTGGTCTGCAAATACTCCACCATTTGCATCATAAGTATACCATGGAAATTTTTCCCATTTTGCTTTCAATACCTTATTTTCACTTATATAACTTGAGTCAGAAAAATCAAATTTAGTATCTCAATCATACCATCCAAGGAATCTATATCAATCTCTTTCAGGTAAATACTCATAATTTTTTGAAATCGGTTCCCACCATCTTATATTATATACTACATTATCTTCTCCATTATCAGCATCAAAAGTCAGAGTTTTAGTATCTTGTGAGTTCTTGAAACAACGAACAGAGTAACCATAAGTACGACTTAGAGATCATTGTGATATAGGAGCAAAATATGATTCTTCAAACCGGAATGCAAATGACGCACTGTTACTTGTGTTGGCTGGAGAAGATGACCAATAGTAACCACCATAATTATAAGGATTAGTATGATTCTGATAATTAACACCCGCACTGCTAGAGTCACGTAGACCTGCAGCAGGTAGAAGTAAATCATCTCTAAAAATATTTCAGTTGAAACAACCAACATTATTCATCTTTTGTTTACACCAAAGATCTTTAGCTGCATGCCATTCTAAGATATCAGGAACATGGTATCATGATGGGCATGGTCACTGTCTATCTGTATCTGAATTGTATACATGTTCTCATCACCATAAATTCAGATTTCAATATTGAGTATATGTTTCATTACTCTCATCTGTGTCCCATCTTCTTGGATTGGACGTTCTCATAATAAATTTATCACTACTGTAGTATTTTCATGGTCCATATCATTCTCATGTTATATCTATCAAATCTGTACCAGAATTAGCTGGATATCTTCATGCTTCAGAAGAAAATCCATAGTTATTTCACCATTGATAGAAATATCCATAAGAATCTGTTCAAGTTCATGATTCTGTAGCTCCGAGATTCCTATCCATAATTGTAAATAATACTGTTTCTCAATCTGAAGCTTTTACATCTAATGCCTCAAAATCTTCTCATTCTACCCATTGTGTTGTGTCTTCGGCACTTACTACTCAAATCGATAATGCTCACACTATTCACATGAGTCATAATGCAGTATAAAGAAAGTTTTTCATTATATGAAGTAATGAAATAAAAGAAAAATACACTGAGCTTATACAACACCACATGAAAAAATCAAGATATTCTGTCTTTTTATAACTTGACAAATAAATTATGCCACCAATATTGAGAAGACAAAATTTAAATAATCTATAACTAAATAAAAAAACTGACTTCATTTGAAGTCAGCCTTTTTTAAAATGTAAGTTACTACTCAGATAAACTATTGGAATCATCATAAATCTCTTTCAAATCCAAGCTTTCCAAATTCAAATCCTTGCTATTTCACTCTTCATCTACCAAAGTTCACTGAGATTTTCCATCATGTATAGTTCATGAATATGAAAAATCTTTTCACTGAGTATTAGTTCCACTCATCGTTATAGTTCAACCACTTTCTCCATCATTCCATTTTCCATTTACATTGTATGAGGATTTTTCTCCATTTTTATTAGTGTTTGAGTAGTAGTGGAATGCTCACTGAGAATTTGAATCTCAAGTTAATTCATCCAGAGATTCTGACCAATTATCCCAGAAATTTTTCTCCAGATTTTTTTCTTCTTTGTAAAAATCCTTTTCTAAATCGTCGAACATATCTTCCATATGTCTTTCTCTATGCTTAAAATCAGCCATTGGATCGAAGAACATAGAATCATAATAAGGTCTATGTGGAAATCTTTCTTCTATTGCTCTTTTATGGAACTGGTGATTTGCCAAAAGGTATCATCAAATTCCGCCAATGATGAGTAATAGAACACATAGAGCCACTCGTTTTAGCGTTGATGATTTCATTTGCGTTACAATAAGAAATAAAAGAAAGTGCTAAAAATTTTTAGCAAAATGTATTATACCCAATTTAGTGATTAATTCTATAGTAAAATTAAAAAGCCAACCATTTTTAGGTCAGCTTTTTTGTATACGAAGTGACTCTTTATTCACTGTAAGCCATTACCATATTTCTTAATCTCTGTTTACAATTGATAGGTTCGGAAAATATGCTAAAGAATGTTCTATTAAGGCTATTCTCAATAACAGTTTTTTTCTGTTCCCTAACTTCTTCTTCTAGTGGAAAGAGGGTAGGATTGTATTTTGTTGTATAAATTTTATGAAATGATTTAAAATCGATATAAATTACATCTTCTTGTTTGTAACAATCTACAGAATAACGCATTAATACATCTCTTACTAATTTCCGAGATATGCAGTAGATTTCAACGATTTCTTGCAAAGATATGTATTTTTTCATGGTAATGATACGTATAAATTAAAAAAGTCTGATTATTTATGTTTTTTTATGCACCTTTTGGTCGGTGGCTTTGTTTCAGCTCATATATTTAGAAATTTATTTTCAATCATCATTCTTTCATATTTTTTTACATCCATCAGCACTGCAACAGGCGCATTATTTACAAAAATTATCTTATCTTTTCTTAGATCCTTAACATATGCATTCATATTCTTCTTTAAATCTGTAACTGAAACACACTGATCTGTAAGCATTAAAGAACTGAATAAAGAGCTAAATAAAGATTTTTATATGGCTCTAAATTAAGATTCTTTTTTTTAAAATCAAGAGATTTTTACTGAAAAGTTTGACTTTAAAAAAATAGATTTTTATTTGTTATTTTTTGAAAATTTTCTTTTCTTGCATTTTCTCTATGAAAAAATAATCATACTTTTATATTGTATTTACTTAATAATGTGTATGAAATGAAAAAAATCTGAATTATATGAGCTATGCAGGAGGAGATTGATGATATTCTCGAAAATATGGAAAATATCCATGAAAAAACTCCATTCTATACCTGAAATATCTGAGAATATGAAGTAGTTTTAGTTAGAAGCTGAATCTGAAAAGTGAATGCAGCTCTTACAGCTCAGAGATTGATTTCAGAATTCTGAGTAGAATTGATTATTAATACATGAATCGCTGGAGCCATGGAGAGCGGTCTAAATGTTTTGGATTTTGTAGTTTCAAAAGATGCTGTTTATCATGATTTTGATGTTACAGGATTTTGATATAAAATTACTGAAATTCCTAGAATGGAGACTTCATGCTTCCATTGAAACACAGAACGAAACGAAAAAATTAAAAAATGCTTTGAAAAAAATCAGAATTCAGAACTTTTTCAGTGACATAAATTAATTGAGTGAAGAATTGCTAGTTGAGATCAATTTATTTCTGATAAAGCTACAAAACAGCATATCATTGAAATATGTAATCCAGCTTGTGTAGAGATGGAATGAACAGCAATCGCTCATGTTTGCTGGTGTAATAAAATTCCATTTGTGATTCTCCGCTGTATGAGTGATAGTGCAGATGAAATATGAGCTCAGAACTATAAATTTAATGATAAAATTGCAGCAAAAATGTCTGCGACATTGGTAGAGTCGGTTTTACAGCAAAAATAGTCATCAATAATGGCATGATTTCTTGACAAAAGAAAAAATAAAAGTATATATGAGGTATACCTAAAACAAAAAACTAACTAAAAATCTATTGCTTATGTTTGATTTTACGCAATCCAATTTTATGTATAGAGATTTTGAAGATAAACAAATTCTGAGAAATCTTTTGCGAGAATGTAAAACTGATGAAGAAAAAGAGAATCTGATTAGGGAGTACCAAGGTGCGTCAATAACTGCAGTAGCCATTGGGTTTATCCTCGCAATTATTATTTGTGGGGCTATTACACTTCTCTTTTGAATCATTGAGTAATTAACTAATTAAAAGGGGTGGCTTAATTGGCTACCCTTCTTTTTTTTGAAAAAATTTTATATAAATAAAATATAATCTATAAAAATCTCCATAAAAATTTGCAAATTTTTAGATAATGAATTATAATAAAGATATATCAGATTTTAATCTGTTTGAATTATTTGTTATGGTATCACAAAAATATATTGAAGAAAACTGATCAATCAAAGATCATGGACATTTAGAACCAAAGGAAATCTCTCGAGATGATTATTTTATGGATATTGCGAGAGTAGTTGCAGAAAAATGTACTTGCGATCGCTGAAAATGTGGATGTGTGATAGTGAAAGATCATTCAGTAATATCATCATGATTTGCGAATGCTCCAGAGTGATCAGATACTTGTGACAGGGTAGGACATCAGATGTTTTCAATGATTAATGACAAATGAGAGGAAGAATCTCATTGCATGAGAAATAATTGTGCAGAACAGAATGCTATTGCTAGTGCAGCAAGAAAAGGAATAGCATTAGAGTGAGCAACTCTTTATGTGACTATGACGCCATGTACGATTAGGCACTGTGCACATATGATAGTAGCATGTGGTATCAAGAGAGTAGTTTGTGATAAAAGATATCAGCACGGTCAGAAAGCTGAAGAAATTTTTCGTTCAGCTTGAGTAGAATTGGAGTATTTGAATGATGAAATAGAAAAATATTAAATATTCCTTCTTGAAGAAAGTCAGAATTTTATTACACTTAATTTATTATATCAAACAATAAAATCTGGCTGATGAATTACGAACAATTTAAACATAAAGATAAATCGATATTCCTTGTAGATATGACTAGAGAACTAGACTATCATTTTTCTGAACTAGTAAAATCAGCTATAGAAAAACAATTATATCAGAGAAAGAAAATCTGAATTATCGTGAATAAAAAGTGATATGCCCCAGGGATTATTTGCACAAAATGCGGTCATATTCCATATTGTGAAAGATGTTCTGTGCCGATTTCGTTTCATCAGCAGGCTAATTGAGAATTGATGTGATTATGTCATATCTGTAAAATGCAGTATAATTTTTCTACGACTTGTGAAAAATGCTGAGAAAATACTGTTAAAACATATTGACTATGAACTCAGCAAGTGGCTGAATATGTCCAGAATGAATATAAAACCAAAACCTTGATAGTAGATTCAGATCATGCTAATTCTCCCACAAAAGTGAAAAAGCTGATTGACCAGCTCAAAACACAGCAGCCACAAATTGTGATTTGAACTAGTCTTTTATGTCAACCAAGTAAAGAATATTTACTCGATATGATAATATTTCTCAATGCGGATTTATGACTGAATATCCCGGATTTCAATGTTTGAGAAAAAAACTTTCATTTGTTATATGAATGTTTTTCAAAGTATGATTGTAAAAATTTTATAGTTCAGACTTTTAATCCTATGCAATATTCCATTCGTAATGCTTGTAGAATGGATGAAAAACGTTTTCGAGAAGAGGAGAATAGTTTCCGTGAAATGAATAAATATCCCCCATATGGTGATTTGTGTGTGATTTTGTACAAAAACGAAATTGAAGAGAAAGTTTTCAATAAAGTAGATCAGCTTTATAAAGAGCTACTCTATCTAGCTCAGAAATATCAAATGAACGATTTGGAGATTTATTCTACACCTCCATTAATTTACAAGATGTTTGGGAAATATCGTTACAATATTATTTTGAAATGAAAAGAAGTCAGAAATTTTATGGATGTGGTTTATACAAAATTAAATCTGAATGCAAAATGATTCAAAATTAATTGGGATGCGGATACGATTGTGTAAAAAAATTGGCCATTTGGATAGAAAATATTTATTAATAAATGAATTGATATTTATGATGAATTTTTTATTCTCTCGGTATTTATAACCAGAATTTATTAATTTTTATAGTTAAATGAGAATTTTAAAATCATTTGATACAAAAATAGATGCTGAAGAATTCGTGGAAGCCGTAAATAAATATTGAGAGTGAAATGTAATTTTGATAAAAAGACATCGAATAAAACTTATAGTTCCACTATTTTTGGTATTCATATCAATGATATTGGAATGAGTAATGCTATACTCAATTTATATGCACCTCTTTGACGAACATAAAGCTATATTTTGGATTTTGGCTGTATTTTATGCATATACAACATATTCACGGTGTATTTATACCATAGTATGAATTATAGCTAATATTGTTTATTGGATAAATACAAAGAAAAAGTATATAGATAAAGTCTATAAAGCAGAAGAGAAACAGAAATGATTTGAAAAATTTATGAAACGTACTTTTGTGACTTTTTTCTTCCATACCTTAGTATTAATATTTAATGCAACATTCCCATTCATAATAATTCATACTACATGATTATGAAATGTAGCAGTTGCGATATGAATCTTGTCTATAGATTTTATATTCTTGTTTTTGCTCAATAGGGTAATGTATAGATTGATGGAATATGAAATGAATTTTGATATATGTACAAAAGATTCTTTTACTAGTTATAATCAAGAATGATTTTTTAAGACAAAAACTATGAATATTTCTACTCCAGCAATTAAAGTGATTCAAGATTCAAAAGAATGATTGGCATGAGCCTTATTACAGTATTGAAATTTATCTATTCATACGGATGGAGATTTGGACGCTAAGTGATGAAAAATTTTAGAATTACATTACATTCCAGATCCAAAGCAGTTGGCCAAGAAATTAAATTCAATAATTGAAGAGACTAGGTGAACATCATCTTAAAACAAAAAAGTTTTACTTTGGAAGTAAAACTCTAGTTTGAAGAATTTAGTCCTGGCCGGAATCGAACCAGCATCTAACCCTTAGGACGGGCCTATTCTATCCATTGAACTACAGGACCACAGCGAATGTAATATATCAATTTACTACCAAAAAAACAAGTTAAAATTCCGACTTGTTTTTTTTATTTATTCCATTCGCACAAATAGATCCACTGGTTCGGCATCGCTGTAAATTATATCATCAGGTTTTCCCTGTCACATCCACGCATTCTCCGATGAAATAAAGTCATGAAATATTTTTACATTCAAAATTATCTTTCAGATTGTCAGTTTTTACACCTCATCCACAAACTTTAGCTTCATCTAGTCTGCGAACATTCATTATGTCAGATGAAATGATATATTCTTTCAATTTATTTATACGAAATCACAAAAAACTTAGCAATCTTTTTGTAATCTCTTTATCAGGAATGAAAAGCCTGACTTTATATTTTGATTTACTTGCTTTCAAATCCTCCCTCACAAATAGAGAACTATTAAAAACTGCAGGACCAGAGATTCATCGGTGAGTGAAAAGAATTGGTCATGATTCTTCATAAATAATTTTATCTCATTTTATCAAATTCAACTTTCAATTTACTGAAGAACCAGAAAGGGAAGAAAAATCTTGTTTAGTTTCAAATCCAACTAGAGCAGGATAGAAATCCGTTATTTTGAGATTGAATTTCTTTGCAATATCTATAGCAGCCGCAGTTGCTCATAATTTAGGAAAGCTTGGTCATCATGTAGCGACTATGAAATTTCTTGTATAATAGTTTCAATTTGAAGTTTTTACCTCAAAAGTTCAATCTTCCAATTTATTTACATCCAAAAATTCAGAATTATATTTTATTTCAATTCATTTATTTTCCACAAGTTGTAATAACTTTTTCTGAAATTCTTTCACTTTCCCAGATTTTAATAAAATTCTTCCATTATTTTCTTCTTTCACTTCAATTCAATTTTCATCTAAAAATTCCAAAAAATCTTTCGTTCAAAATTTATAAAAAGCTGATTTTATGAAATTTGAATTATCTGTTGCATAATCTCTTTCTGGATTTATTCTTACATTTGTAATATTTCACCTTCATTTTGCAGATAATAATAATTTCTGAGCAGGAGAGTCAGATTTTTCTAAAATTAGAATAGATTTTCAACCAGAAATTTTGCTAGCACAAAAAAGTCACGCTGGTCATGCTCAGAGTATAATCACATTGAAAACCTTATTATCCATTTTAAAATTTTAATAAATTACATCAATATTTTTTATAAGAATTTTAATATAATATGCAAGGTAGTATGCTATTTTTTAAGGTAATTTATAAATAGTCAAATTTAAAGAATAAAAAAAGTCTATTTTTTTTGACTTTTTGAATAGTTATGTGTATAATTATTTGTGGAAACTTTTATTCATACAAAAACAAAATGTCAAAAAAAGATTTAAATTTAGAATGAAATGTTGATATTTCAGACTTATCATCGCTTAGTTTAGATGAAGATTCTCTCGAAAATTTGGATATAGATGAAGTAGTAGAGGGGGGAAATCCTACGGCGACTGAAAATAAACCATTAGATAACTTAGATTTAAATACAGAATCTCAAACAGAGCCTGAGAGTCAATGATCAAGCGTAGTTGATGAAAATGTTTTCTTAGATCTGTGAGATAATTCACAAACTAAAAAAAATGTACTAAAAGATGGAGATAATTTTTCAACATACATAAGATGGTTTTTCATTTCATCTATAGTAATTCTTATAGGAGTATTAGCCATTGTCGCTTTTTATTTATTTCGCAAATATATAAACGAAGCAAGTAAACCAAATTTAGAACAAACTCAGCAAGAATTTGTTAATAAATATAAAGACACATATAAAAAGATAAGAGGACTCCTATGATCTAATCAAAGTTACGTTCAACCTACTGTATGATCAGCTGATGAATCACAAAGAGTAAACGAAATCATAAATGCAACAGATATTGATTATATCGAGAAAAAGGATTTATTAAGTAATTATGTCTCAGAATTAGTAAGTAAAACAAAGAATAAGGCTGAACAAGTGGAAAATCTAAAACAAGATAATGCTAAACAATGATTTTTGCCAGAAGAACTAGAAACTTTGCTTTCCGAAGATCAAGCTATTAGTACAATACAAAGATCTCTGAATGCACTTGAAGTGATTAAATTTTCTACAGCTACAAAAGTGTTTATGTATATGAATACAGCACTTTCAACAATTTCAGAAATGATCAGAGTTAGCTGAGCAAATGTTGATAATCTTCGTAATCTTTTCGAAAATATTAATTCGAGATGAGATAAAGATATATCATCATATGTTTATATGTGTTATTTAAATCCATTTGAAATCAATGCAAATTGTGATGTTGTATGAGATTTGGATTTATATTATAAGATAGCTAAAGACGATTCTATTAATATTGAATTATTTAAAAATGCAATGAATGCTGTCAGTCAGCTATTAGAAAAAGAGGATACTTCTTTATTCTCAATTACATTCAATTGATTTAATGCTGCAGATAAAAATATTCAATTCAATATTGAAGTTTACACAAATCAAGAAGACGAGAAATCTCTTATGTCACAAGGGAAAAGAAATCCAAATATATTTATTTTAACCAATATTATCAATTTATTGAAACAGTCTAGTTTTATTATTTGAGCAGATATAAATACTAAGGAAATAAATGTTACTACAAGGACATTAACTCAATGATGAATATCTAGACCAGTAAATTATTCAACAATGGATTTCTCAGTCCCTATCCAAAAGAAAACTGAAAGAGAAATTTTTGACTATATCGATCTGGATGCTATGAAAAAATTAATTAGTGAAAGAGGATTCAATGAAAATCCTGAAGAGATGAGTGAAGAAATTTTAGGAGAAAATAATGAAATAATTAATGAAAATGTAGATGAAAATAATGATGAAATTATGTCTGAAAGTGCCAATGAAGGTTTTGATGAAGAAGAATCGACACTAGAAGATCAAGAATTAGAAGATTATTCTATAGAAGAAGATACTAATGCTGAGAATACTGAACCTGAGAAAGAGGAAGAGTAAAATGTATAATAAATTAAAAAATAAATTTTATATTTATATTTATTAAAAATATGGCAAACGAAAGTCAAACTCTTACAGCATGAACTCAATTAAAAGATGAGAAACAAACTTTCTTATCAAAGATTAAATGATTTTTTCAAAAATTTAAGAATGCATGATGAGAACAAAAAAATCAGCATCATACTAAGTCATTTCATCTTACTCGTAGAGATTCAATTATTTCTATTATAGCTTCGTTGGTTGTTGTTGGTTGAGCAATCTATTATTGAAAGATTGTATTAGATGATTATTCTGAAATTAATTCTCGTGCTTTTGATGAATTAAAAAATCTAGAATGATACGGTATTAATTGATGATATTCTGACAAACTATGATACACATGAAGTGCTGTAAGTTCAGTTATTTCAATCAATAGTTTGATTGATGAAGCATTAGCTAAGGAAGAAGCAGAAAAAAATTCAAAGAAAGATTATTATGAAATATTATTGCAAAACATATATTTACCATCATTAAATATATGGAAGGATCCATATACTAAAAATTTTAATATGTCAGTTTTATGACAGAAATATTTAGAATCAGATAAATTTCAAGACTTATATTTGATACAATATTGGAGTGATTTTGTAAAATATGTATGAAATGATGCGGATTATAATACAGTAGATACAATTACAATATGAGAAAAAACTGTTTTAGAATGAAATTCAAATTATTTTTATATTCCGATTACAGTTTCATTTTCTTCTCCAAATAAACGTTCTTTCTTGTTGTTAGTAAACAAACTTTCAATGACATCAACACAAAATAATATTGCACTATTGAATGAATTTTCTTTTAATTTATTAGAAGCGATTAAGGATAAGAAGCAAGAAGTAATTCAACAGCTTATGGAAAAATATTTTGATGAATTTTCATCTAGTTCTAGCTGGGAATTTGCTGATAACATTTCCGATATGGCACCAGAAGCACTTCCTCTATATTCAGGTAAAGTGATATGATACGAATTATATCACTGGGTAAATGGAGATTTACCTGACGGTACGTTTCAATTGATAGATGAAGATGTGATAGAGCAAGCAATCAAAAATAGTGCATCATGTACTAAGGATGTAGCATTAAATCAGGAATGTTTATACAATTTTAGGGAAAAATATAGAAATTTACCTTATTTAGCATACAAGATTTGATTAGAGAACCAAAAAGATAGAACAAAATGATTATTGGAATTTTTAAGAGATTTACCACCAGTGATAGCTATCACGAATTTTGGATTTGAAAAGTATTCTGATTCAAGTTTCTTAAACAATAAAGAAGAAGAATATAAATGAGAAATTACATTCAATGCATATGGAAGAAACATAACAGATGATGAGTTAGATGAAGCTAGTTCAATGTTATGAAAATTGTGTTTTTGAAGTGCAACTGATAAAAAGATAAATCCAGATTTAGCATTGGAAACTGTTAAAAATAAAATAATAAATCCGAATGAATGAGAGTGAGATGAATGAAGCTATGAATATTCAACTATAGCATCGTGGCTAGAATTACAATGATTGTTTACGGATATTCAGGAATCATACAATGGTATGTCAAATTATAATAAAATGATTAAGTTGTTTGAGGTTTGGAGAATGATGAGTGATGCTACATTATGTAGTAAATAGTTAAAAATTTATAATTAAATATGTTTTTTGTAGAGATGGTTGAGTTTCAATTTTTTACTTGTCAAAAATTTCTTTGATTTTAATCTTGTAATCCAAAAATATATTCTTATTCTATTGTCATAATTTATTATGACGTAATAGAAAATGAATATTAAAATACAGAAAATTTTGGTGTATTCGCTTGATGAAAATCTAACTTCATCGGAGCTTCGTAAAGCTGATGATTTTTCCCAGTTTTTTGAAAATCCAGATAATCAGCCCTCTGCCGAGAAATTAGAAACATGGATGAATCAACATAATATTATATGACTACTGGACGATGACCCAAATTTTCCACACCAATTCACACCTATCAAAAATCCACCAGCAATTCTATATGCAATGTGAAACCTAGAAATTCTAAACCATCAAATTCTCTGAATCGTCTGACCACGTGATATGTCCGAGTACGCAAACCAAGTCATGCAAGCACTTTTCACCCAAATCTGAAACTCAAATATCGTGACTGTATCGTGAATGGCTAGGGGAGTGGACCATCTTTGTCATCAGCTTTCTATTGGTTATCATTTACCAACTATTGCGATTCTTGGATGATGACTTCGCTATTACTGGAATAGTTCAGCTCGTAGTTTTATGGAGCAAATCATCCAAAATGGATGACTTATTTTATCAGAATTCAAACTAGATTTTAAACCTACTACACGGAGTTTTCCACAGAGAAATAGATTGATAGCATGACTATCTGATGCATTATTTTTGCCAGAAGCTCGCGAATGATCATGAAGTTTAATTACAGCAGACTTTGCATATCATTTTCATAAGTCCATTTTCGTAGTACCAAATCCAATCTTTTCAGAAAACTGAATCTGATCCAATCATTTAGTCACATCTTGAAAAGCGAGTTTACTCAGTGATTTTAGTCCGATTTTAAAATTATTTGGAATACAGCAGGAAAATTGCGATTCTGAAATTCAGATTTCTACAAGTATTTCAAATTTAACTGATGAAGAAAGATATTTACTCAAAATTGTATCGCAACATTGTAATCAGGATTTTTCTCAGCGATTGAATGAAATTTCTACAGATTTTGGGGAAGCTATGTGAAAATTGACTGATTTAGAAATGCAATGATACGTTATTCAAGATATGCCAGGAATTTATTCGGTTAGTGTGAAATTATAAAAATATAACAAAAGTGAACGTTTAATGTATAATATTTTACACTATTGAATCTCTTGCAAAATTTATAATTATTTTTATAAAACAAATCGAAGAAAAGTCCTTTTATTTTATTACCAAATATACACATGTGAGCAATCGGATTTTTAGCCTTTGTAGTTATCGTAATTATTATTGCAGGACTTAGAGTTGTACAGCAATATGAGAGAAAAGTTTTATTCACACTGTGAAGGTATTCATGAATTTTGACCCCTGGACTCAAAGTTATTATCCCTTTTATCCAGACTACACAGACAGTAGATATCAGAGAAAAAGCTGTAGATGTTCCTAGTCAGGAAGCTATGACAAAAGATAATATCTCTTGTTCTATCAATGCTGTACTTTATTACAAAGTGAAAGAACAGGAAGTAAATAAAGCAGTAATTAATGTTAAATATCTTGATTATGCAATGACTCAGTTCGCTCAAACTACAATGAGAAATATCGTTGGGCAGTTTGAACTTGATGAATTACTTGCGAAGAGAGAAGAAGCTAGTCAAAAAATTAAAGCTATCGTTGATGAAAAATCTGACAGTTGGGGAGTGGACGTTCTTTCTGTAGAATTGAAAGATATTATTATCCCTGTAGAACTTCAGAGAACTATCGGAAAGCAGGCAGAAGCTGAAAGAGAAAAGAGAGCTAAGATTATAACTTCTGAGTGAGAATTAGCATCAGCACAAAATTTAGTAGAAGCGGCTACAATGCTTTCAAAGACTCCAGGAGCTTTACATTTGAGAACATTACAATCGATCAACGATCTTTCAAGTGATCAATCTAATACAACAATTTGGATGATTCCTATGGAGTTACTTGAAGCAGTCAAATGATTCGGAGACGCGGCAAAGACATTTGCTGAAAAAAAATAACAAATCATAATAGTTATTAGTCATAAAAAGAAAATGCGACCGTGAAGACACGTCCGCATTTTTTTGTTTCAGTAGTTAGTTAGCTTTTGAAGGTTATTCGTTTTTTTAGAACATCAGTGTTGGTGATGATATCATGCCCCTTAAGGAATAGGATTAGGGCAGATACTACATCTGGTACCCAGCAGCATTTGTCATCCCCACTTGTGTGGATTATCTGTACATTAGATAAATCCTGTGGGAGTGCACCTCCACGCCATGTTATAGGGATGGGGAGCTTTCCATCCCATCCTGCTTCTTGTCTCAGGATTCTCTTTGCTAAGCTTTCCCTATCGGGGAATGCTGCAATATGCATACGCAATTTCTTTAATTTTTTTTTCATTTTTAATAATTTTTGTTGGTTTGATATAGAGTTGTTATCTAATATAGAGTATATAGTTCTTTAATAAAAAGTCAAGATATTTTTATTTCTAATCTTTGTTGCAATGAGTAACAAAAAATTTAAAAAGAATAGAGGTTTATATCCATTAGTAAAAAATAAATGATTGTCCTACTATGAATAATAATACTTTCAATATCATTTCTATATTTTTTTCGTGAAAGTTTTATAGCAGAGTTAGCTATTAGTTTCGTTCCATACATAATTTGATTTTGTATTGTCGCACTTATTATCGAAATATACCTAATTATTCACGAAAGTAAGAGAAGGAGAAAACACAAATGAATCAGAATATTTTTTATAATTCTCATAACAGCCTTAACAATTTGAATTTGAACATTGTATAGTTCAGAATTTTTCTGATTTTATAATCAAAACGATGATGCCATTCGTTTAAATAATGATGTGGCGGGGATTAAAGTCTTTTATGCAAATATTTTATACAAAAATACGGATTATGAATCATTAAAACAAAAAATAATAGAAGAAAATCCTGATATTGTAATTATGGTAGAATTTTCAGACGAACATGAAGATGAAATGAAAAGTTTCTTTAAAGAAAATTATCCATATATGAATAGAAATTCATGGTCCGATATGCTTGCATGAGATGTGGTCTTTAGCAAGATACCATTAGAAAATATCACGGAAACACATGTAGTAGAGCCTTGAGCATGGAATTATAGTTATACCAAATTATTTTGTAATGAATGCCAAGATTGAGTAGATTTATATGTAATTCATACGGCTGCACCAGTTTCTATTAAAAATTTTGAAATGAGAAATAAACAAATATCCAAACTGAAATCTGATTTTGCAAAAGAGCAAAATTTAAGCACTCCAACAATAATTATATGAGATTTTAATCTGTCTCCTCGATCATATTATTATAAAGAGTTAACAAAAGATCGAAATATGCTAAATGCGCTAGGTTTTCAATCACCAAGTTACACGTGGAGTTTGCTTCAGCAATGAATTTTTCGTTCACACATTGATCAATTATTTATTTCTCCAGATTTGAATATTTCAGAAATTAGAATTGAAAATTTAAAATGATCTGATCATCGCTCTTTCACATTTAATTTTTGATTAAAGTAGTAATTATAGATCGTTTGAATTTCAAAATAATGAACGCAAAACTGATATTCGTGATGATGCCTTTTTTCATCTTACATATTTTGCATTCCAATCGCTTTTTAATGGAGAGATTTTGTTTAAAAACTCAGTTTCTAATCAAAATGCTGTCGCATAGGGGAGTGTTCTATCAATAAATAGAGGATCATCTTTTAGTAAAAGTTTTATTTTGTTTTCATCACAGCTTTTTATAAAATTTCTATAACCAATAAGATGTGCTGCTAAACTTGCTCATTTATCGGTAAATCTTAGATTTCATCATCCATATATGTATCATCATATTAAAATACATGATAATAGTAAAACCATAAAGAAAATTCGGCCATATGAATTGAATTTTAGAATATCTCAATAAATAATAAAATATAAGAATCAGCACAATAATATAGTCAAGAATTTGTAGAACACATCCAGATTTTTTCAAAATGATGATTTTGTTATCCATCATTTTTTAATTCAATGTTGTTCTAAATCTTCTAGCATTAATGCATATCTCAATTGAAAGGACTCTTCAACAATTTTAACATCGGATGATGCAAATATTGTATCAAAAATTTCAGTTTCAAATAGAGGACGCATCACGGAAATATCCTGTTTCTTTATCAATTTTACATATTCTTTGCCAGAATTTTCACTTATAAACGTTATTATATCGATTAGTCACTCAAATTTCCATTGATAAATCAGGCTAGTTAAATCGGTTATATCTACTTTTAAATTATACAACAGTCAAGCTTCTGCTGGATTTATTCATTTAGGAGGTGCATATTGAATAATGATTGGATATTTCTTTTTATATTTAAATCATAAAAAAGCCGGATCATCTCTTCTGTTTTTTTCTATTTTTTTATAAATTAAATTTACGACTATAAACAAAATTATAATTACAATCGTATGTATTAAATATCATGAAGTTATTATCGCTTTTCAAACTAAAAAAAATACTAAGATAATCAGACAAATAAGGAGTCGTCATCTATTTTTTTCTTTTTTGTTCCGGTCAAGAGTTCTCATGTTTTCATTATAAAAAATAAATATATTACCAACTACTTGTACCTCATCATCATCAACCTCATCCACTGGAGAATCATCATCAACTAAATGAAGATCAGCTATCAAATCAGCTACTACTATCATATGTAGAATATCTATCATTATAACGTTTTTCCATTTCTTTAAATCTTTCTTGTTCCATAACGAAATCTTGTACAATTCTAGATATAGAATCTATTTCGTTTATATTTCAGTTAAGTCGGACGGGTTCGATATCTAGTTCATGCAGAATTGGTGTAATTTTTTTTATAAAAGATGTTTCGAATCAAAAAGCGACAGCATATGGCAATGTTTTATCGAAAAATGTGGGGTCTTTTTCTAAGAACAATCTAAGCTTATTTTCATCACATGCTTGAATAAATTTAGCATATCAGATGATATCTTTTGTGATCTTTTTTCATTCCTCTGTTAGCATAATTTTTTTCTGTTTAGGAGTATTTGTTCAATTACCAAATATTACAATAATAGCAATCATAATTGCCGGTATAAAAGAGATTATAATGCGCGGATTTGAATCCATCTTAGCAATCCTTCATAATGAAAATATCAAAAAGAACACAATCATAGCAACAATAAATCAGATTACACTTTTATGTCTTTCAAATGTGCTCACATAAATCCATCATTTTGATTTTCCATATTCTCTTAATAATTTTAAACACCGAGTAACATCAAAACTTGAAGTTGTCGATACATACTTTTTTGATCAAATTGCCGATGGGAATATAGAATTAAATAAATCTACTTCATATTGATGGTAATGTATATTGATATCTTTTAGTTTAGTCATAATAAATCACGTACTTTTATTGAAAGTTCATTGTTCTTCTAAAGATATATCAATAAATCATTCAATTGCCCATTTATATAATAAACTGGTTATATCGGTGGGTTCTAGTAAACAGTTATAAAGCATTCAGGCTTCGGCACAGTTTATTCCATCGGGTGGGGTATATCTAATAACAATAGGAGATTCATCATTTATTTCATTTTCGATTTCAGATTTTTTAATCCTTGGTAATTTATTAAAAATTTTAATTAAATACAATAAGATAGTTCAGACAATACAAATAATAATTATGAAATTGTCCGATTTTATAAGCTTTGAAACTTTAGATAGAAATCCATTTTCTAATCAAACATGTCAGATTAAATCAGCTTGTTTTTTATGATCAAATTCAAAATAATTATTGGGAAATTTTATAGAAATAGTTATTCACTGTTTTTCAGGTAGTTTTTTATCATACTTAATCGTTATTTTGTTTCATCCACGCCAATTAATGGATCAATCAAAGTCCTTTATTGTTTTTGTCGTTCAATCAGTAGTGATTAAAAAATCATCATCTGTAAATCATGTATATGGTTTTGGTAAGTATATATTCGCTTTAGTTGTGTTTATACTTGTATTAGTATCATATCATACTAAATTCCAATAAAGTTCACTATATCCCAAACCTGAAAAATTTCTAATTAATCAATATGCAGAATAAGAAATAGGATAAATTTGTTCTCAAATCACAGTTTTATTTGCATCTCATATTTTTATTTCAACATTTCAATTATTCCTGCTTGTAGAAAAATTTTTATCATGTACACTAATATTGGATATATCAATATGAAAATCTTTTCATTCAACGGTATAGTTTAAGGGAATGAACCTCATAATTCCGTGCTTTTCTATAAAAAAATTAGTCGTAAATTTTTCATATACATCAATTGATCAGTCTAAATTTATATTGGCTGTAATGTCTAAATTCTTATGCTCATAGTCGTTAGCATAAGAAAAATTTCAGAAAGAAAAAAGAAAACATGGTATTAATACGCTAAATAATAAGAATTTAAAAATTTTCATCTAGATATTGCTTTATAAAACATTATTAATTATATTTATAAGTATGAAAAAATGCAAAAAATATTGAAGAAAGTTGAAATAATAAAAATCTAAATAAAAATTTGCATTTATTTTCAAAGTGAATAAAATTAAGTAGAGAAGAGTTTTACTTTTTCTGTAAAATATATAAATGCAAAAAAAAGAAAATGCTTTACTATTAAGCACTGATACATTGCCAAATTATGGACTAGATTTAGTTTTTTCTATAGCAAAAAGTACAGGGTTTGATGGTATAGATCTAGCTATGTGGAAATGATTTGATGCATGGGATGAAGAATATGTTCAGAAACTTTCTTTGCAGTATGATATGCCTGTATATGTCGTTCAGACTTCTGCAAAGTTGAATCAAAAAGAATTAGACAAAGCATTAGATATATGCCAAGCTACTAATTGTGATACAATTTGTATTAATGCTCCAAAGATTACAGATTTTAAATCATATGATTTCATATCCGATAATTTAAAAAATTATAAAGAAAATAATCCAGATATTCATTTTACGCTTAATAATCCTAAGGATAGTAAATTGTTTGCATTACCCATCCCTGAATATCGTTTCAGTAATATTATAGATATAGTCAAAAAGTATGACTGTTATATTTGATTAGATATTAGTAATATCGAGATGGATTTATTTGAAAATGAATTTACACGTAAAATTGATGACTATGCTCCTTATATTTCAGTAATTTATCTTTCTGACAAATCTAAGAATGGGAAAAGTCATTTAGCATTATGAGATTGAACATTAGACTTAAAAACATTCTTTAAGAAACTTAGAAAAAGCTGATATTCTCGTCCTATGAGCATTAAATTAGATCTTAAACCGACTGAACTTGCGAACAAATCAGCAATAAAAAGACAGTTTAGTAAAATAATAGCGTATTATAACAAATTTTTTCTGGATTTGGATATTTCAGAAGATAATGATTTAGATAAGGAAGATTAAAAAATAACTGATATATAATAATTTTTTTGTGGTAAATATGTTACTAATTAAGTATTTGTTGATTTTTTTGATTTTTATTTGAAAATTACATTAAAAAAAATAAAAATAAAAAAAAGAGAATTATTGCCCAGTTTTTTCTTTATTTTTTTCAAAAAATATCACATGAAAATCGCTATCGATCGTGAAAAACTCGTAGAAGTATGTGACATTGCTTCTAGGTTTGTTTCCAAAAATTCTACATTGCCAATTTTGCAAAACATTTATATGAAAGCGAGTATTGATACTTTGAATATTAGAGCTACAGATATGGAAAAATATGTAGAAATAGAGATTCCATGTGATATAAAGTTGGAGTGAGCTATTACAGTGAATGCAAAAATGTTCTTGGACTTGCTCAAAACCATAGAAGAAAAAACTATAGAAATTTCTGTGAATATGCAAAATAATGTAATGCAAATTACATCTGTAGATGATGATTTTACTATTAATTGAATTTCAGCGAGTGAGTATGTAGCTTTGCCTGAATTGATGAATACGACTAATGTAAAATTGGAAACACAAACGTTTATTAATTGAGTAAATATGGTTGAATATACTATTACAGAAAAGAATTTCTCAGTGTTTTTGACCTGAGTTTTGATCAAAACTAAAACAGAATGAGATACCAAAAAACTTGTTTTCGTATGAACTGATTCATTCAGAATTGCTGAATTCAAGATTCCAGCAAATATAGAGTCAGATTTTTCCCTCCTCATTCCGAAAACAGCTATAAATGATATTTCGGCTATTGCTCAGTATGCAGTAAAAGGGGAGTCACCAGATATGCAAATGAAATATTCGGAGAATTTAATTTGATTTGAATTTTCTATTTGAGATATCAAGATTTCAGCCACTTCATTATTGATTCAGTGAAATTTTCCTGACTATGAAAGAGAGGAAATCATGCCAACTCAATTCAATCATACAATTTTAGTAGATAAAACATTATGTGAAAAAGCTATTAGAAAAATCTGAATCCTTACTAGAGACTTAAATAATTTTATCCAAATAGAAACGCAGTGAGATAGCTCAATAATTATTTCGTCATGAAAAACAGATAAATGAGCATGAAAGACTAAGATTAATGCAATTATTTCTTGAGATCCTATAACATTTGCCGTAAACTGAAGATATATAACGGATTTTATTAAAATGATAGAATCTGATGAAATTCAATTCAATCTAGTTACAGATCAAAAACCTATGATTATAACTGATAAGTGAAATGAAAATTATAAGTATGTAGTTAGACCTTTAATTACAAATTAATTATAGGGACGAATTGAATAAAAAACATTCTTATGAATATAATTATATATATTCATAATGTTTTTGGGATTTAGTTTTGCATCAATATTTTTAAAATAGTGTAAGATACATGAAAATTTTAATTTCTCCGTTTAGAAAATCATTTCGATAAAGAATTATCTGTATGGTTGATTGACTCAATTTTATTGAAAAGAAAATAACATATAAAAAACAGCCCCATTTAGGAGCTGTTTTCTTTAAATTATTTAATTAGGATTAATTCAATTCTAGTGCAATTACTTGGCTTCATCATGTAACACTATTTAACAATAGATTTTGAATCATAGACGAAACTTCTCACTCTCATCAACGACTATATCATGCATAAATATTTACATAATTTATTAGGACAATTCTTTCATTTTGAGATAATTTTTTTATTAATCATTCACTGTTCTGTCAATTAATATATGCGATAGCGGCGTTAGCTACGGCATCGCTATCTATTTCAAATCAATAAATATTTGCAATATCTTCAACTCATGTTTTAGAGTCACTCATAACTCTTGAAATAAATATATTAGCAATAGATGACAAAATAGAGTCAGCATTACCAAAATATTGTAGGACAGCCATTCTTCACCTTGCTAGAATCAATTCTTCATCAGTTAAACTTTCTCAGAAATAAGTTCTTATCGTGTTATCATCTACAGTAAATGCATACTTCGCTCATAGATTATTTGTGCTAAGTAATTTTAAGTATCAATTCTGAGCCAATCTGATCAATGTCGTGATAGTCCCATCTTTTTCAATTTTAGAGCCATCAGCACTTAATTTTGCGAAGAATCTGTAGAATAAAGTTTCATTTCATTCTCACATAGATACAGTTCATATATTTGGATCAATAATTAGATAACGAGTATCTCCATTCTTAAGCCTTCGATAAGTTTTACATAAATCTCAATCAGAAGCATTTTTTCGGAAATCATTTAACATTCAATCTCATTTAACATTCCACTGATTTCATAAGAAATACTGAATATATGTTCATGCAACAATCACTCAGTCTTCATCCTCACGGTCAGCTAATGCGTTTATGATTGGATTGTATTGAGGGAACTGTAAGTCAAAAATATTTTTTCGTGTATATCAATACTTAATTTTTGGATTTTGATTTTGTTGAAGTGATTCATTGATTGTATATTCTTTAGCAACATTTCATTTATACCATACAAATACAGAGTTAGCTCCCTGAGAAGAAATTCTTATGAAATTAAATATGATCTGGAATCAGAATATTATTCATACTAAACCTATCAAAATTCGAGGTACAATTTTAGGATTTCAATCTTTATCTTTTTGTAAAATTCTATCCCAAAATATAGCAATACTAACCATAGTCCAAGAAATTAAAGCAGTTCCATACCGAAGGATAGAAGATCAAATAATCCATCGAATTCACCATCATATTAAGGTTGTTAATGTAATAGAAGTCAGAATTTTATCTTTTTTGATAATTGCATAAGGAAGTGCAATGATTAGGAACGCATATATAATTATCCAGAAGAATCCAATATCTGTATAATAACTACTTAAATTTTGTAATGACCAGTTATATGAAATATTTAATGGTACTAAATATTTATAAGGTATATAAATAGAAGTTTTTGTAGAATAAATACTATTAGATTGGTAGTATTGTCTTAATTTTACTATTTCATCATGAAATACATCTACATTAGATACTCATAATCAAAGTTTTCATTCTGATCTTGCTTCATCATAAGCATCAATTGCTTCTTTTAATAGTAGTCAGGCTTCTCATTGTTTGTCCTTTATTCAATTCTCATATATTCAGCGTAAATCATCTATCCTGAAATCATTTATTGCTCCAGAATTATTACATAATACTTTAGCATCATGATTTGGTCCATAACAAGTTTCACTGCTTTTTCGTAAAACTTTTAATATGCCATAAGTTAAATTATCCTCACATATTACATTTTTTGAGTTTGTAGCTCACTCGCATTTATCAGTTTTTGGCCGCAGAGATTTGAAAAATTTGAATCGTGCCTTTTTGGAAGTATCTTCATCTACACTAAACAAATTACTTTTTTTGAATTCTTTCCATCAATATCATATATACCTTCATAAATCTTCACCTCATCATCAACCAATTAATTCTTGTAAGTTTTCATTTAATTCATTTTCTGAATAAATATTTCCAGCGGATGAACATTGCTGGAAAGATTTATCGTTTCTTGAAACTAAAATAGAGTTGTCTATTTCATCTTGTTCATTTACAGAACTTATTGATTCAGTGTCTGATACTCCACCTGTAAGACTACTTTCTTCATCGGAATTATTTTGAGCCAAGAAGTTGTTTGTATCTTCTTTTTGTGTGTCGGTGTCTATAC
The DNA here is from genome assembly GCA_946408385.1 of uncultured bacterium. GTDB lineage: Bacteria > Patescibacteriota > Gracilibacteria > Absconditabacterales > Absconditicoccaceae > UBA3291. Next base: position 23,947 of record CAMJSB010000009.1, read on the forward strand.
TTAAGAAAACAGATTTTATAGAGCTAGAAACAGAATAGCTATCAGTTTTTAGCTGACTAATAGTCGTTCGAGGTAATTTAAGAATAAGTAATGGAATTAAAAATCAGATTCCTAATAAGATTAAATCTCTTAGATTTGTTAAAAAGTCCTTTCTGTTTGAACGTTTTAATAGATGAATAATAAGTCATATGACAGCGATAATTCATCAAATTATTATGAACCATGTGGCATTTGAATCGGTTAGAATTACGGAAGATGTTAGTACATTAAATTTCCTAACAAGTCACATTGCTATTATTCACAATCAGAGACTTGTAATCGAAGAAAATCGTAATCAAACAAGTAATAATCAAAATAGTACTAAATCTACGAACGCAGTAATTTTAGCTAATGCTGCAAATCAGAAGAATAGTCACGCAATTAAAATATATTTAAATAAATCTTTTTTATCTTTCAATTCTTTTCTATTTTGAAGAAAAATGAAACCAGCTAATAAAGCTAATAGTGATAAGGCCATCACTCATAAGTCTGTCTTATTGTCTACGATTACAAGGAATGCTCACATTCAGCCAGTTAATCGTAATAACAAAAAATATCGTCATATAGTAATTCAATTTTTGTTTTCTAACTCAACGTCAGCAATTGAATCCTTTCATTTTTTTAATTCAAAATCTTCATCTTTCCCTTTCTTTTTGGAAAGTAGTAAAAACGCCTGAAAAACAATTGCAATTCAAAATATAAGTACTAGGAATGCACTCATATTATTCATAGATATAGCGATATTATCAGGGGATAATCCAAATCGTCAATGTGTACATCCAGTTAAAGAGAAGATAAAAGTCAAAAATTGATGCCAGAATCAAGGCATAGAATTTGCAACACTATTTCATCGATAAATTCAATGATTCTCTGCTAAGATTTTTGGAATATACATATACTCGTGATTTGCATCTCGTGCAGTTGAATAAGGAACAAATGAATTTTGAATTCACATATATAAATATGCGATAGAAAGTATTATAGGTAAAGATATAAATAAAAGTCAGATTTTCTTTGATTTCCAAAAATTTTTTGAATTTAAATCCCAACCTCATGAAGTAATTCACTCTTTATAACTCCACAAGATATCTCAAATTATTTCTGATCGTTTTCAGAGCTCATTTCTTTCATATCGAATCATAAATCATAGTCATAAAAAAAGGAGCCAACTTACAATTCAATACAATAGTCAAATTCACAATAAAACTTGAACAATAATTATAAAACTTGAAAATCATATTCAAAAACTCAAAAATATCTCTTGTCGACGAAATTGTTTGAATTTTATCCATTTTCTTTGAATCCAACTTCATAGGGCAGAGAATCCAAGAATTAGATATATTCATAGACACACAAGCAGTATGGTATTGAACATGGTAATTATATTTCAGAATCCTACAGGATCTCATTTTATATTGCTATGTATGAGTCCAAAAATTCAAGCTCAAACGATAAACCACATAATCAAATTTCTTATTTTTATTTTTGAACTTAAAAACAAATACAAAACAGGAAATGTACAAGCACATAATATAGCAGATACAAAAATCCACCAATTCTGACTAGAAGATAGCATTCAAAAATAATATGTATGCTCCGCTAAATATGCAAAAAGTGCTTGATATCATAGCCAACCTATAATTAAAATTAGTAGAGAGATACCAATCAGTGATAAATACTTTTTCATAATAGAAAAAAATAAAATAAAAATACCGACAATTAGTTTATTTTTTAGACACTATTTTTCAAATAAAAAAAGTCTCCAAAAATTTGACATTTTTTTATTTTTAGAATATAATATGATATAGTATTTATTTAAACCAAAATAAAAAATGGCAAAACGATCTGGTTATGAAAAGGCATATCAAAAATTTAATATGGCTCTGTGAAGGAGAATAATTTCTCATAATCATAGATGAAGAAGAGTGGAAAAGCTATATAATGCAGTAAATACATGTTCTCGTCGATGGATGTACGTATGAGAAGCAGTTTTAGTATTCATTTTTGTCGGATGGGCAACTATGCGATGATCATGAGATAATCTAAAAAACAATACCAGTCTTGTTTATCCATTATTCCAAGTTTCTACACTAGAATGTAGGACATTGGAACGAAATTCTATGCCAGATTCTTGTAAAATTAAATTGCCAATTATCAATAATGCAGATTATACTACATATGTAAATGAAAAAGTTTACACAGATATTTATACAACTCTTTGGTGATGATCATATCAAGAAGAATGGAATCAAGCAGCTTGAGCTCACTATGGAGTAGACATAGCATCAGCCAAATGAACTCCACTTTATGCAATTGCTGACGGAGAGGTTTACTCAGCTTGATATAATTCTGCATATGGAAATGTAGTAAAGATAAAATTCAAGTTCAACGGAGAAATTCTTTTCGCTACATATGCACATATGAATAGTATTTCAGTAAAAGCATGAGATACTGTAACAAAATGACAACAAATCTGAGAAGTTTGAAATACATGAAATACTTTCTGAGCTCTAGGATGATATCATGTTCATTTTGAAATAGATAAAAATAGTGGATGAAGACCAGCATATGCGTTTGCATGATGCCCAGAACTTGATAAATGACATTCAGAGATTATCGCAAATGGTTACTGCAGAATCCAGTTGTTCCAAAATACAAAAGATCCAATTGCATTACTTGAATCTGTAGATGCACCATATCCAAATCAAGTGGTAGAGAAAACAGAAACAAAACCTGAAGTTAAACCAGAAGTGAAAAATGAAGATGAAAATCATGGAGTAGCAACAGGAGAAATAGTTTTATCATGAGAAGTTAAAGATTCTACATGAACGACAGTTAAACAAACAACGTGAGAAACTGCAAAAATAGAATTGCCAGAAGTTAAACCAATCGAACAAAAGCCATTAGCACAAAACGAAAAGAAAAATCTGATTGAATTAAATTTTGATGGACTTGATGTGAAATGAAAAGAATTTGTAAATAAATGGAATATTGAAATTGAAAAATGATTTGATGATTCAATAATGATAGAAAGATCTACTCAAATTACTATCCGTGTAACAAACAAAGTTTCATGAGCCAAATATAATGGAGCATTAAATATTCCATTTACAGCAATAGCAAGTAATACAAACATTTCACTTAATCCTGTATCTGTAATGTTGGTACAGGATGGAGAAGCTAAAATTACAATTACTCCAGTTAAGATGTGAAATACGTATGTAGCACTCAATCTTGGTAATGCGAAGATTTGAGGAACCACAATCTCAGTTAAATAAGATAAATAATATTATGTAATAAGAAATCTGATTCTAAATGAGTCAGATTTTTTATGTTATTTTGTATTGAAATTGTCACAAACCAAAAAATCTATCGTATACCACAATATAGATATATTTTATTTTGAGAATTATATCTTAATGAATTTGTTTAATTGCTGTGGAAATATTATTGTGACTGATGTCGATTCAATTTGAATCAGTATTTCCCATAGCAAGAAAATCCTTGAATAATAAATAGGACAGAATAGGAATTATAAAATATACAAGCTATGGGAAAAAACAAAAGTCCCGTAGCTTTTTGCTTTTAATTCATAAAGTATCATGCCTTTACTATTGATAAACTTACAAAATTTAACAATAATAAAGTGGTTTGTTCTCAGCTTTGGATTTCCCTAGAAAAAATATTTTTTATTTCTAATATACATATTATATATAAGATTTTATTTCTTATCCAACAATATAAATGAAATACTTTCCAAAAATATCACGAGGTAAAGTTTACCTTTCGCCAATTCATACGGATGACTATGAACTTTTTACAAAATGGATGAACGATAAAAGAATTACGGACTGAATAACCACATGACCAAGAATTATATCAATCTCAAGTGAGAAAGAATGGTTAGAAAATGTGGCAAAAAGCTGAGAATATAATTTAGCAATAATCAGAAAAGATGGAGATAAACTCCTTTGAACTGTATGATTATTTCATATTGATCATATAAATCAGTCAGCAGAACTTTGAATTTCAATTGGAGACTTTGATGAGCATAGTAAATGATATGGAGCAGATGCAATTAATGCTATGTTGTCATTTTCATATGATACATTAAATTTATATAATGTTTTCTTACAAGTAAAATCATTCAATAAAAAAGCGATTGCATGCTATAAAAAAGTTTGATTCCAAGAAATCTGAACTAGACATCATTGTCAGTATTGTAACGGTGAATGGCATGATTTGGTTATAATGGAAATGTTGAAACCAGATTGGCAGGAAAAGAACATATAATTTATCTTTTATATATTTATAAAATGAAATATTTTCCAAAGATTTCACGAGGTAAAGTTTATCTTTCACCAATAGATTTAGAAGATAGCGAAACTTTTGTTAAACGAAGTAATGATTCCAGAATTACAGATTGAACTCACTGAACTCCAAGAATGGTATCCCTTCAATCTGGGAAATCATATTTAGAAGGAATATCAAAAAACTGAGAATATGAATTTGCAGTTGTAAGAAAAAGTGATGATAAATTTATCTGAGTGACATGATTATATCATATAAAACATATAAATCAGACCGCTGAGCTCTGAATAATGATATGAGAAATTGATGAGCACAATAAATGATACGGAACTGATGCAGTTAATGCATTACTGTTATTCGCATTTAATACACTAAATTTGTATAATATATCGTTATGGGTTAAGACTTTCAATAAAAAAGGAATATGATGCTATAAAAAAGTCTGATTTCAAGAAGTTTGAAAGAAACATCATTGCGAATATTGTAATGGAGAATGGTATGATTTAATTCTTATGGAAATATTAAGACCAGATTGGCAGGAAAAGAATAAATAATTTTATAATTTAACCATTATCAATATGTGAACAAGGAAAATTGTAGCAATCTGATGATGAGAAAACTGAATGATTAAACCGGATTGAACAAAAATGCCATACGAAACTGAGTGAATTGATACAGAAATAGTGAAGTTGACGAGGAAAGAACATCCGAATTTTCTATTTCTATGACATTGAGTGAATATAGCATATCAAGAATGATATTTTAGAACTATGGAAAAAATCTATTGAGAAAAATTCTGATGTATATGTAAAGATTTAAAAAGTGATTCATTATCAGACACAGAAAAAGTAAAAGAATTAGTCGAATGGGCTGATATTATTTACGAATGAGGATGAAGTACGGCAGATGTTATGAAAGTATGGAAGGAAAACTGATTTGATAAAATTCTGAAAGAAGCCTGGGAAAATGGGAAAGTAATGTGCGGACTATCAGCATGAGCTAATTGTCGGTTTAAGGAATGCTCTAGTGATTCATTACAAATCAAATATTGAAAAGATCAGCCATTAATTAGAATGGATTGCCTTTGTTTCGCTGATTGATTATTTGTGCCGCATTGTGATGAAGATGGTAGACAGGAACATGTAAAACAATTATTAAAAAATGAATCTGATGAAATCTGATTGTTATTTTC
>CAMJSB010000010.1 GCA_946408385.1 uncultured bacterium
ATCGTTACGTAATCTTTTTTATTCAATATATCAAAAATAGGTTCTAAAAAGCTGAGATTTAGCTCATTCATAATTATTAATGGGTGTTTTGATACAGAAATAGCATCCTTCCAAGCATCCAAAAGTGAAACATTTTCAGGTTTATTATCTGGATTGATGTTTAAAATAGGACAATCACTGTAATTCAAATCACTTACGATTAAATCAAAATTTACATCACGATCAGCTAATTCTTCACGTAAATCTTGAATAAACATATTTGATTTAACATATTCTGTCAGAAATAGAGATGACATTTATTATCCATTTAACATTATAAATTTATTCCATCATAGAATATCAAATTAAGAATTCTGCGATTTCTCAGAAAATTTTTCAAGCTGTATATACTCACCACTGGTTGCTTCTAGGACGTGATACCCAAATTAAAACTATATATTCCGGATCATCTATTGAAACAATTCACGCAAACGTAGCTTGAGTCCATCATACTCACCTTCTATATTTTCACTTATAAGCTACTTGAGACGTTCACGATTTAGCTCACAGACGATATCACTCAACTCTAGCATTTTTATACTGATTATTCGTAGAAGCAACTTTAAATAAAGCATTTCTCATTTCTTCACTAACTTCTGGCCTGATAACCTGTTTACTAGAATGAGTAACCTTTTCTTTAACTGTTATTTCATCATTATTCACTGTCTTTTCTCTAATTTGAGAAACTATAGTAGGAGCTATATATTTTCATCAATTAACAAGTGTAGAATACGCAGCAGCAAGCTGTATTTGAGTTACAGTTACTCACTGTCAAAATGAATTATTAAAGAATCATGCCATAGATGTTGCAGATGATTTTGGTATAGATCCATTCTTTTCCTCAGCCAATTCTATTCCAGTAGCATCTCCAAATCAAAATTTTACTAAATAATTATAGAATATTTCCTTACCTAAAGATTCAACAATTCTAATCATTCACACATTACACGAATTTATTAGTGCTTCCAAAAAACTATGATATCAAATACAAGCAGTTTTGTCGGCATCTTGAATCGTATAAACATCTATTTTTACACTACCATCATCCTGATAATAATCATCAAGTCTAATCTCATCACTATCTAATCAAATTGCTGTAGTAAACGCTTTAAAAATACTTCATGGTTCAAATGCAACAGATATATTTTTATCCACAAAAACTGATGCTCAATAAACATTTTTGGATATATACTTTTTTAACGTTGGATCCTTTCTTTCTTCAGAATTCGTTTTTATATATTTTCATCATGAATATATATATACAGGTACCTCATTATAAGTCTCATTATCTATTAAATATGCGTATTCTGGACTCAAAGGTATCATGGTATACGCATCATTATAATTGTTTGGATTATAAGTCGGCAAAGAAACCGATGCTTTCACTTGTCATTTTTTAGGATCAAATACCATTACAGCAAGCGAATCCGCACGGAAACTCTCTAAATATCTTTTTGCAATCGATTCTATTTCTTTTTGAATTCATATATCAATAGTCAAAACTACATCATCTCAATCCTTCGTATTTATTACTTCAAAATCACTTCATCACATATTTCGACTTGAACGTCAAGTAATCTCTCAATCAATTCATTCCAATATATTATTGAAATATTTTTCTATTCCATAAAAAGCTTCTCAATTTTTATCAACATATCAGAGCACATTTGACATAAATTCTCAATAAGGATAATATCTAGTGGCATTTGGCTCTAAAATTATTCAGTGTAAAATAGAATACTTATTATAAGGACTTCCATTACCCTCTAAAGAATATTTTTCATCCGCATAATCAACTTTCAATTGTTTTATATCTTGTGCAATTTGGGGATTTACTGATGAAAACAATTTAATATACTTATATTCCTGCTCTATAAACAATGAAGCCAACTTAGTATTATCTATTTTCTCTCACCGCTTACTCATAAAATTTTGAAAATGTACTTTATCCTTATAACTATTAGATTTTCAAGGAACTATATATAAATAAAAATTAGCTTCTAACGAAACAAAATTAAAATTCTGTTTATCTAAATCCTCTAAAAAAGCCTCATTTGGATAATATCAAACATAATTTTTCTCTCTTTTCCCTTTTTTAATCTTTTCATTTAATCTATTTACTATTATATTCATAGCTTCCTCCTTAGAAAACTGCTCTATAACCTCTTGTTTTTTCTGATTAAATTCTTCAAAATTAAATGTGGAATACTCCTCTGAAATAACAGGATGTTCATTTCATTCCGCATCATACTCCTTTCCATAATAAAATATTTCTGGTTGTTTTGGCAATAATTCTACATTTGCAAAAGATTCAATATTTTTTATACACTGCTCTTTATCTCATTGTATATCATCCATTCAATGAATTATACAAAGATGTTTATAAACAACTGGAGAAATTATCTCAATAAGACGGCTCTTCATCAGAACATTTCAAGTACCGTATCAAATTTCTCTAGGATCTATAGCAACATCATATAAATTAATATTTTCCGTTAATTTTACTGGTTGCCCAGATTTATCCAATGCATAAATATCTCACCTCTCAGCTTTAATTGAAGCCAAAGATGTAGATTGCTTTATCAATTCAGTATTATAACTATTATGCTGGATTATCTGTAAATAAAAAAGTCTGATTACAATTACTAAAAACATTGCTCAAAACAATGAGGCAAGTTGCATTTCCTTCGAAAAATTTAAATTTCACAGAAATGGAATTTTATGAAAATAGAACGAAATCTGTTCTCAAAAACTACGTTTTTTCTTGAATGATTTTTGAAAATTACGGTAACTGTACATATGTAAATAGTATATTGATTGTTATTAAAATAATTTATACTCTGTAGAGTATTTATATTTTAATTATTTTCAACTAAAAAAATTTCAACTAAACATTCTAATATTGAAAAAAGGGGATTTTTATTCCCCTTTATTTTTTAATTTTTCTTCTATTCTTCTAAATACCAACCATACCCATTTTCTTATCTCCCACCTATCTTCAGCTTCATTTATTTGTGTCAAAATTCCATTTTTCTTCAATAATCGTAAATGATCTTCGTAATATGACCTATGATATGTATCTGTAACATTATATTTATTTCACCATAGCAATCTCGATATAACAGTTCAAAATTCAGCTCTATCCAATATTTTATTTGGCATAAATTCTTCTACATAAATTCACATCAATCATAAAGCACAAGCTTTCTTTGCATATTCTTTAATTTCTGAAGATTCTCGATCAGATTCTTTATCTTTCCAATTACATTTATCTGGATATATCGTTGGAATAGTTCTTCATAGTACATTTTGCGCAAAATTTACTACCATTTTTGCCATATGTCATCTAGTAAGAAGTCAATCAGGATTAGCTTCTTCTAAAGTATTCATCGTTGTGATATTATTTTGACGAGCCCATTCGTATAGAGATAAAGTTTCTTCATCTACATTTCATGAATTAACGTCATTACCTCAAGTAAACAAATCTGGTTTTTCTTCAACTGGTCAATATTGAGAATTATCAATATTTCATCATCTTCTTCATCATCATCCGCTCATACCACCTCAATTTGAAGACTGTTCCTTTTTCTCTGCTGTAAATGTAGCTGTATATTCTGCATCTCAAACTACTGCTACCACTTCTGGATTCCATCATGCAAAGACATATCTATAATCTTCTGTCTCAGCTTTTGTTGGTTTTGCGTGCGTTGGAATAATTCCATATTCTACCATAGTTGTATCTATTACATTTCCATTATCATCTTTCCATGTAATAGTATATTTATTTAGAGTTTTTTTGAAATTAGCCTGTATTGTACAAGTTCAAACTAATTCAAGACCACATGTATTTGTTCGGTTGTCAAATTCATATGTATATTGTACATCAGCAAGATTAGGTGTGGCTACAATTTCTACTCATCAGATAGTTATTTTATTTCAGCTTTCTACTATATTAGATCCATATTCTACATTTATTTTTCATGTACTAATTGTTCACATATTTGTATTACTTGATACAATATTTACTGGATAACTATTTACACTTAAATCGAATTGGGCAATATAAGAAACTCCTGTTGTTACAAATTCAATAGATGGACTTCGAGTATTATTAAATGTATATGAATACTGAGCTGTTGCAGTTTTTGTTGGAGTTGCTCAAGTATAAATAGGAGTGTCTCCATAAGAAACCATTCAAGACTGAATTACATTTCCATCTCAATCTTTAAATGTAATTAGATACTTATTTACGGTAATATCAAATTGAGCGCTATAAATAGCTCATGTTGTAACAGGTTCGATATTTGGAGACCAAGTATCATTGAATGTATATGTGTATTGAGCTGTTGCTGTCTTTGTTGGAATGGCTCATGAATATACAGGTATTGCTCCATAGAAAATTTGTTCTGTTTTTAGTGTTTCATTATTTCCATCTTTCCATGTTATTGTATATTTATTCCTATCATAGAACAATTTTAAAACTAAACTTCCATCTCATGCTATCACTCCACTTGTGATATTATTCTGATTTCAACTATTGTATGTAAATCATGTGTAATATTTTTCTTCAGCTATTCACTGTGTATCACTTGTTCCATATTGTATTCATGTCCATACTTCATATCCCGTTCATCAAAGATTTTGTTTATAGTATTCTACTCTATATTCCGTTCCAGTATTTGCTATCCATTGTGCTACATATTGTACATCTCATGTTACCTTTGTTTTTATTTCTGGCAACCATCCATTGAATATGTATCACGGCATACGATCTCATGTATTTCCTCCAAATTCTGGAGTATCTCAATTATAATCTAATCATTCATATATTTCTATATCAAACAATCATTTACTTCATGTTAGATATTTTACTATGAACTGTTTCTTAAAATATATTTTCAATACTAAATCTCCACTTCCATTTATATTTCAACTCAACACGTTCTTTTCATTTTCACTATCAAAACTATATCCACTCATCGTTGGATTCTTATCTCCTGTTATTACTTCTGCTATTGTATCTGTTGTTCATTTTCTAATTTCTCCACTTGTTGCACTTAATGGGTAACTTCCGTCCTCTACATTTTGGTAATAATATTCTACTTTGTACTCTGTTCATGTACTTGCCATAAAATGTCCCGAAATTTCCATTCATTCTTCTACCGTCAGTGTCAACTCACTTCATGTTCCTCATTCTATCTCTTCTCCATTCTTAAACCATTTATCCAAAATATATCCTATCTCTGGATGTGCTGTAAATGTTATTACTTTTCCATATCTTTGACTTCCTGTTTCTCCACTTACACTTCCATGTTCTGACACTCATGTCGTTATTTCATATTCTTCTCTCTCATAGTATACATCAATTATATTTGCATCATTATTTCATGAAACCACTATTGATGGATTTCAGCTAGGATGCATAGTTCAATCTAAAATAAATCCTGTTGTTGTATAGTCTGGCACATTAAAGATTAAATTTGTTATTCCTGTGTAATCATAATGCGTATAATAATTATAATTTCAATTTATGTCCATTTCATAGTAACGAACTTCTATATCCATCACCTTACCTGTCCATATTGGATATAAATCCAAATTTCACGTCATTCATCATCCAAATCCAGTAATAATCTGATTATTATCATCTTTCCATCACAAGAAATCATATCCCTGCTTTTCTGGTTCTGGAAGATATATTCGTCATGATTCTATTGTATATTCATCAAAATCATCAATGTATCGCTCTGGAAGAGTTTCTCAACTTCATAAATGATAATATACTTTATAAGTGGTAGGAATAAATCATGCATATATTATCCTATCTCACATTCATGATAATACTTTAATTCTGTCATAACTAGATATTCGTGGATTATTATACCATCCAGTAAAATCATAACCATCTCTTGTTAAAGTTGGTAAATAATACATACAAGTTCCGTATTCATTGTAATAATTTACATCACAAATTGGAGTTTCTATATCGTATGTATTAGGAGATAATCACGTTAAAATAGTATCTCCACTCATGTATGTAATATTATATGGTTTTGGCTCAAAATCTATATCAATATTTGTAGGATCGGTAATAGTTATATCCAAAGTCAACCCTGTATATATTTCATTGTCTCATGTTTTTCGCTCTCGTCCGTTAACCATCCAGTTTTTAACATTATATCATTCATAAGGTTCTGCTGTTACAGTAATTAATGATCAATGTTGATAATAGTTATCTCACTGAGGTCGTGACGATCACTTATATGGAGTTGAAGATATGTGGACCAAATAATTCCTAAGTTCAAACTTTGCAATCAATCCAGTTCATCAACTATCATCCGCTTGTAATCAAATCTGATAATCATCTGAAATTTTATTATATCATTCATACGTATACCATCATGTAAATTGGTATCATGAATCTACATTTGGAGTAGCTATTAAACTAATTAAATCTTCATATTTATATTCTCATGTTCATCACACAGTTCATCAATTTTCAGGTTCAATTGTTACATCTACTATATATGACTTTGGCTCCCAATTTGCATAATATTCTCTATCTCATAATCCATTTGTTACATCAATTATTAATCATGATCTAGGAGTAGAAATCCAATCTCCACTCATTCATCCAGTCCATCATAAAAAGTTATATCCAGTTTTTATCGGATCATGAATCTGGATAGATCAATCAATAATAGTATATCCTGTCACATTTGGTTCAGCTGGGTTTTCAATTCATCAATCTAAATAGTAATCAATTCTATATCGGTTATTATTTCCATCTATAATTATAGTTGCATCTTTGTCTCACATATCAAATTCTATTTCAGTTCCATGTATGTTGATATTATCTCATCCAGAACATGTTAAATTATCTACCGAATATCATGTGTGTGCAATTACATTAGTGTATATATGCTCACCGTAATAATAGTATTGTTTAAGTACAGGATTAAAATCTACTAAATTATGATTATATTGAAAATCTCATGTATATAATGTATTAAGCTGATGCTGATTTCTAGCATAATAGACATCTATTACATTTTCTGAATCATTATTAGATATTACAATTCAAGTACTTGTTGTTTGGATTGTATCCAGATGGAATCCGTATGGAATATTTATAGTTGCATGTCCAGTATATCACACCAATCATGTAAATGTGGCTGTATTAGCTACTCATGGATACGTTCCTCATGTATTCATTTCATAATAATTTACGGTTACAGTTCCTACATTTTCCTTAAAATGTGCAACTACATCCAAAATCTGATCAACAACAACTGTCAGTTGATTTCATGAAGCTGTAACACCTTCTGGCAATTCTGTGCTTTCATTTACTTCCCAATAATCAAACAAGTATCCAAGTTCTGGCACTGCAATAACAACTAAAGTTTCTCAGAAATCATATAGTCATGTTAAACTAACTCATACACTTCACATTCCAGATAAATAACCCTTACCTTCATCTCACGTTGCGACTCTTACATTTACATCAAATTGATTTATATCCCAAATTGCATATAAGTTTACGTTTTCTCAATCATTTTTTGATAGTCCACTAACCACCTGTCCACTCGTATAAGATCTAGTTCATCATGAAATTGTAGACCATCCTGTAAATGTATATCAAGTTTTACTGAAATTATTATTTAGTGTAATATTCTCTGTACACACAACTCCGGATAAGCTTTCCATACTTCCTTGTACTCCGTCTCATCCATTAAATGTAACATCATATGTCTTTTCTCTTACTGATGATGCCACAGTAACATTATTTGCTGGCATTGTGAACCATGTCTGTTGTAATGTATTATCTGATAATGTAATTCATGTTGTAGTCCATCCACTCCACATGAAACAATCATCACTACTATCTCCACCCAATGTAACTTTAGCTCAATAATAATATCATGTACTTTCACTACTTCACGCTGTACTTGAATATTGCACTGTATTCAGAGTAAAGTTATATTCCTTTGGAACATAATACATCTCTATTACTCTATCTCCATCTGCTAATATCGTTGTTGTTCACGTTTCTACTCAACCAGGGAAATCTGGTCCATAAACTATTGATTTAGAATATTCATAACCCTCAATTCATGTTCCATATTTTGTAAGAATATCAACTATATCGTCAGTAGTTCATGTAAATTCTACTCATGTAAGATATTCTCTTGATCCTCCTGTTAATACGTTATTTTCTACATCTAAATTTTTAAGATAATAATTTACTGTGACTTTTGTATCTGTACTAGGTTTCCACTGGGCTTCTAAACTCAAAAAGAAATTTCCACTCAAATCATATTCAAAACCATCAGCTCTACCCATATTTATTTCTTGTTCATCTTCATATCGTAGACCCATGGAAGAATACCGTCCACTGAATATATAACCCGTCCTTGTAAAAGTATTTTTAATCAAATTTCATGATGTATGAAGTTGGAGATTAGTCTGATCTGGCATAATTCATGTTCATTCCCCTGGATAATATTTTACTGTATAATATTTAAGAGTTCTGTCATATTCTGCAGTATATGTTATATCTCCCGTAACTATTTCTGTTTCTAAATCTACTATTCCGCTAACTCAACTTCTTGTCCATCCAGTAAATGTAAAATCATAATCTTCATCTTCCTGGTCTAATATATCCCTTTCAGGTGGAGTAAGATAAAAATGTGGATGTTGTCCGTATGCTACATCCGTTTTTGTTACTTCAAAACCATTCCAAGTATTCCATGTAACTATGTACCTATTTCTATCATAATATAATCTAACAACTGTAGATCAATCAGCTTTTATTCATGTTTGATATGCTGATATATCTCCATCATGTAAGCTAAATCATTCATAATCTGTACCTGTCGCATTTGTTTGTGTATTCGTTGTTCAGTACATAGTTCATGACCATACAAAATCATATCAAGTCAGTCCTACATTTGCCTGATAATGTTCTACTGTATATGGTGTATCATCAGCTAGTCTAAAGAATGCTATAATATCCAAAATTTGATCTACTACGACAGTCAATTGATTTGTTCCATCTCATAAATCAGTTCCAGATAATACTGTATCTCAATTCTTCCAATAATCAAAGACATATCCAAGTTCAGGTATTGCTATAAATACTAGTTCTGTCGCATAATCATACAATCATGTTAAACTAATTCATGTAGTTCACATTCCTGATAAATAACCTTCATCTCATGTAGATACACTCGCATCTACTTCATAATTTTTAATACTCCAATTAGCATAATATTCCCTATCTCAGACTTCTACATACATATCTCTAACAACAATTACCAATCACGTAGTTAGCGATGATAATTGAGGTCAATCTATAACACCTCATGTCCATCATAAAAAGTCATATCCTGTTTTTACAGGGTCTGTCACATAAATAAGAAAATCTCAAGCTGTGTAACCTGTTTGATTATGTTCTACTTCTTCTCATCCATCCAAATGATAAGTTATTGTATAAGGAATAGCCGTTAAAGATATGCTCCACCTTATTTGCATATCACTAATTTCTGGCATAGTAAATGATAATGTTTTTTGAGTTCTATCCAATCATTCAGGCAATGTTATTGATGTAGGGATTCCCCAAGAATTAAATGTATATCAAGTTGCCTCCTGTACTGTTAATTGCACATCTTCTCCATACCAACATGTACCATTATCACAACCAGATATTGTTATATTTTCAACCGAAAATTGATCCATTAAAAAGTAAAAATATCACCAATGTCTATAATAATACAAATCTATAATATTATTATCTCCTGATATTATAATTGTTTTTTCATTATTTGGATCTGCAGTAAATCATGTATATTCTTTCTCTGTTGCCGTGAATTCATCTCCTATATCTCAAGAAATATATTCTGTCTCATGTATAGTATATCATGATCCACCTATATTCATCCAATGATGATTTACAGTAATTGTAGCTTCTGTCTGTCAAGATTCCTCCCAATGTGCATATAAATTAAGATTTCATGTAACTACAATTGGAAAACTAACAGGTTCCCCTGATTCATCGTACCATCATAAGGAATTATATCCTGTTCTTATAGGAGTTTCTATATCTCCAGAATTAATTTCATCATTTAATGTATAAACATGAACTAATTCTTCAGTTGATGTAGAATTAAAAATTCATCAACTTGCATTAAAAATATATTCAGCCTCATTATTACTAATCCATTTTGCGTATAATGTAATAGTTCCTTGAGGTAAAGTACTACCATCTTCAATTTTTACATTTCCAGTAAGATTACTATACCATCCACTAAATTCATATCATTCTTTTGTTGGATTAGTTAAATAATGTAAACTTCAACTATAAACAGATAGTGATGCTCATGTTCATCAGTTAATTTTTATAATTAATGGGGTATTATATTCATTTTTTACACAACGAACAGCTCTGGCACGTATACGTCCATCAAGATTAGGAACTTGTACTGCTTTACTATCTGTACTTTCATTACTATTAATATATACACCATAAGCTTTACTAGCACCATTATTTGGAGAAGAGGACCAATAGCTCGCTGCAGTCAAAAAATCAACTTTTGCTTCATGATCACGTCTACCATGAGGAGTTAATAATAAATCTTCCACAAGTTTAGTAGCACAAGTTTTTAATGATCAATTTTTACATCCATCTCTTCAAAAATTGATATCAGACCACGAAGCATAAATATCTTCCCAATCACCACTAGTTGGTATATGGTATCACTCTGGACATGGTCATTGCATTGCAGCATTTGTACCTGAAACTCATCACCACAAATTATCTCTACGATTAACATTACCTATAGCCCAGTTACTTTCCTTATTTGAGTTACCTGCTTGAATTATATAGATATTACTACTATAAGGATTACTTATTGGATCATAATCAGATACATCTACTTGATTAGTACTTGTTGTTTCTCATCCTGGGAAGCTATTACATTTAGATGTTGTACATGCTTTAAATCAATGATTATTTCACCATTGATATTGATATCATGCAACTCATAATTGAGATGCTCATACATCACGATCCAGAGTTGTATAATAAGATCCTGTACTATCGTCTACTACAAAGTATATATCCAAATCTCTAACATCATAATTATTTGTCCAATGTGCATAAAGTGTAATGTCTCCTGTAACCACATCTTGATCAAAAATCCATTCCTCTGCATTACTATCAAGTCTTGGATTAGTC
Source organism: uncultured bacterium (assembly GCA_946408385.1). GTDB lineage: Bacteria > Patescibacteriota > Gracilibacteria > Absconditabacterales > Absconditicoccaceae > UBA3291. The sequence goes on from CAMJSB010000010.1 coordinate 11,276, forward strand.
TTATACCATCCATCTACTCTATATCATGGGAATACTGGCTTTTGTTCCTCAGTAAGAGGGGTAACCAAAGTTCAACTCGCTACACTCTGTGAAATTGATCAACTTACAAATGTTCATCTATCTGCATTAAAACTCACTAAATATGAAACAACTGAAACTCTATTATAATATAATCTAACAACTGTAGATCAATCAGCATTTATTCACGTTTGATAATCAGCCAAGTTTCAACTTAACGTGAATCATGTATAGTTTGTACCTGTTGCATTTGTTTGTTCATTTGCTATTCAGTACATAATTCCAGACCACACAAAATCATATCAGGTCTGTGATAAGTTCTGCTGATAATGTTCTACTGTATATGGTGTTGGTGTCTCTTTAAAGAATGCAATAATATCTAAAACCTGATCAACAGTAACGGTTAATTGATTTTTTCAATCTCATAAATCGGTTCATGACAATACTTGATCCCCATTCATCCAATAATCAAAGACATACCCAAGCTCAGGTATCGCTATAAATACTAGTTCTGTTCCATAATCATACAATCATGTTAGACTAATTCATGTACTTCACATTCCAGATAGATAACCTTTATCTTCATCTCATGTCGCTACACTTACATTTACATCATAATTATTGATATCCCAATGTGCATACAAATCCAAATCTCATGTAATAGGTGTCCCTGTAAATACAAAAGGCGAATTTGCTCAAGATTCAAACCATCATAAGAAATTGTATCCACTTTTTTCTGGATTTGTTGCTGGTGCACTTACTTCTTCTCATGATAAAACAATACTTCTTGTGTATTCAGTTTCTCCATCCATAAACCTTACTAATATTCACAAAGCACACTGATTATTGCTATTATAAGGTGATCCATCAGGACAATTCCATTTTGCATATAATGCAGTCACTGAATCGGATAATGTATCTCCTCAAGTTTTCATAGTATTAGATTCAAAAGTTGGAGAAGTATACCATCCATCAAATATTAAATCTGTTCAACTTGCATCTGTATTTTCAGGTACTTTAATCGCATTTATCGTAGCCACTCCACCTACTTTCTCCACTGTTATTAATCCTTTTTTTCATCAATCTACTATATTCAAATTTGCACTACTTGTTGAATTCTTAAAACAACGCAATGTAGATCAATTATTACGTTGTGAATTGTTTGTGAAAAGAAAATTTCCATTCGCATCATAATAACTATTGTCTCCATCTTTACAAAACCACATATTTATTGCATTTTCCGTACCTGATGGTGTTGCTGTCCAATAATCTCAACACATATTTTGTTCCTCTTCTTTTGTATTTCCTTTTTTATGATTTCATGCATGAGGGAACAAAAATTGAGAACTAAATAATTCCTGATCATATGAAAGGAAGGTAAATCATAATCATTTACCACCTGTAATTGTATTAATAGTTTTATCATATATATTACCCCATACCCTAAACAATCAACCTTCATTATTTGTTTCGCTTGCCAATGGCACATGATATCCATCAGGACAAGGTCATTGCATATCTGTAGTATTTCCGTTTCACCACAAATACTTTAGTACATTACCACTATTGGAATGCCAAGATTTACTGGAACCATTACCTCAATTTTTTCAAATCCATATAGAACTTGCAAATTTTGATGGTATATAATTTTCTACAATATCTACTGATACTGGAGTATCAGTAATAGGAGAATAATTACAAGTTGCATTACCATTACATCTAGGAAATCCATAGTTATTTCACCACTGATATACAAATCCAAAAGAATTAGGATTTTGACTATCAAAATTTTTATTATAAACACTCGTAGCTCACATATTTCTATCCATCATTACATATTTAATCAAGCTACCATTTGAATCTATCATATATACATCCAAGTCTCCAACATCATAATTATATGTCCAATGTGCATAAAGTGTAATATTACCTGTCACTGTATCATTAGCGAAATTCCATTGAGATCCACCTCTAGGTTCAGTCCACCATCCATCAAAATCATATCATGGTAATTCTGGTTCTTTATATCCAGAAAGTGTTGCGGGATCTGTTGCATGTCCTCATCATAATACATTTTGTGAAGCTGGTGTATCAGCAAATGTTCATCTATTTGCGTCAAAACTAACAGTATACGTAACACCTTCATCTTCTTGCCACTTAGCATAAAGTGTAATATCTCCTGTAATAGCAGTTCCAGAAAAATCAAAAGCTGACTCTGCTCATGTCAAATACCATCCAGAGAAATTATATCCAGATTTAGTTAGAGTAGGTATATCTTCACTACTAACCATCGCACCACTTTCTACCTCAACTATAATAGGATTATCTCCGTTATTTGGTTCGAATGTTACTTTTGGCAATCCAAACGCTGCAAAATTTGATGCTTCACATGTATAGATACTTACATATCAATCTTCTACATCTATATATGCTCAGGTATACATATCATCTGAATTCTCTATATTTCCATCATTACAACTTGCCTCTATATTTCTTGTAAGTCAATCATAGTTATAACTCTCTGATGAAACATGTTTTACTTTAACATATGCTTTACTAGATCATTTTACTGGAATTTTTACTTTTACTAGATGAGAAAATTTAGCATCTACTCATCCAAAATCTATAGTTATATCTCATGCTAATTCCTTTCATTCTAACTCTGATAATTCCTCTCACTCTGGCGACTCTAATATATCATTTTCTATAACAGTCATTGTGATTGGAAATCATATAACTTCATCAACTACATCACCTGATCATACTGTTGTAGTCGTATTATCATCAGTCAATTCTACTGAATTATAATGTCATTGTGCATACAAAGTTCTACTTTCATTTACTGATAACGAATCTCCAACATCTCAGATTTTATTTCATCACTTTGGTGCATCATACCATCCATCAAAAATATATCCAGGTACACTTGATACTGATGGTAATGTAATATCATCATCTCCATTGTTTAGAAATATAGGATCTGCTGATCTTTCTCAGTTTCAGTATACAAAAGTTACTACATAATCATAATATTGAGCTAATAATGTTTCTGTACGAGTAAGTGTATATTTATCTCACTGAGTTCATACATAACCGGTTCCATTATTCCATCATCCAAACACTTTTCACTGTTGAGTAGCTCATGATAGAGTAATTTCATCTCCAGGTTGTCCAAAATCTAACTCTTTATCTGAAGTTCATCAATTACCATCATAAGTTATTGTTACTTTCCATTTCGCTGTCAAAGTGAGATTATCATCCATAGAATCAATAATATATCATCCAGCATCTCACATCATTACTTCACCATCATCGTATTTTCCATTTTCATTAGCATCTACAAACCATCCATCAAAACTATGGTCAGTCCGAGTAGCTGTAGGAACTGTAAAACTTTCACCTTTTACAATTCAAGTAGTGGCTATAGATTGTGCTCAGTCTCATAAATCTACTGTTCATCCACCAGCATTAAGTGTTAACGTATTTTTTAGTTCATTCATGAAACAACGAACGGGAAAACCGTAAGCACGAAGGTTTCTCGCATTTGTACTAGCCTCAAAAGTAGGGATATTCATATTGAAGTGACGAGCCCAAACATAATCTACATCAGGCGAAGATGACCACAAGTTGACTGAACCACCACCACCATAATTGATTAATTGGGCTCCTTCGTGGGCACGCTGACCAGCAATAGGCAATTTGAAGTCATTTGTAAATTTAATAAAATTTGAAAAGCTCATTTCATAGTTATAAAATCGTATTCCTGTTTTTCGAGTTCCGCTATTTAATGATGCCCCATATATCAATAAAGTCTCTCGTTCTCAAATACTTGGTACATGCCATCAATCTGGACATGGTCACTGTCTATCTGCGGCTGTAGTAGAAATAGTATCGAGTCATCGATTATTACCCGAACCATCCTCACTTCATCACCAGAGATTATCATTTTTTGAGCTGCACCAGTCAAAATCATTAGATCATATTACAAATGTACTGCTACTGTAAGTTGATGGATTAATATTCGTACAATCTACTTGTGTATTTGATGTAATAACTGATGATAACGGACCAAATCCATAGTTGTTTCACCACTGATAATAATATCCATATGATCACATCTCTGCATTAACTCAATATCATGTCATTGTAGCTCACAGATTTCTATCCATTATGATATGTTCATTTCCATCATTATCCTCATATGACATTGTCCCATATTCAAAACAGTTCATATCCGGTCATCCATTTCACTGAAGTTGAATATATCACCCATTACATGTCCATTTAGCATACAATGATGTATCTGCAGTTATTGGAGTATTTAAATCAAAAGTCTGATTAAATTCTGGATCTGTATACCATCCATCGAATGTAGCTTTTGTGTGTGTTAGATTTGAAACTTGCTGAATTTGCTCACTAGTAAGAGTTCATCCATTTTCCACCTCAATTTCAGTAACATCAGCTCCATTATTGAATTTTACAATAGGGTTAGGAATAATCTCAGCCCAATGTGCATAAAGGTCTGTATCTTCATTTATAGTAATTTCATCTCCAGCATCTCAGATTTTTTCACTTTCTCATGCTGATGTGAACCATCACTTAAATACATATTCATTTCTAGTTGCAGTTGGTAGAATCACTTTTCACTGTGCATCTGCATCTATTATAGCATTTTCTACCCTTCCACCATTAGGATTTAGATACAATGTCACTGCATCTGTATTATTCATAAGACAGCGCACGGGGAATCCATAGAGACGTTCATATGGACTAATATTAGGATTAGTTCCACTCGATCTTAAAAAAAAGAAATTAGCTTTTAAATTATCGTTCGAAGTAGAAGACCAATAGTATCCATTGCTACCACTAGTGGTATTAGTAAATTTCCCGTACTTGTAATAATAGTAACCAGCAGTTGGCATCTGTAATGCTTTTGCAAAATCTTGTCAATAATTTTGACACATTTCTCCCTTATCTGCAGAAACACACCATGCATCACGTATTGCTGTCCATTCATCTATAGATGGCACATGCCATCCTCTAGGACACGGTCATTGTCTAGCTGATTCTGTATCAGTTGTATCTCATCGAAGATTATATCCATCTAAGTTAAATATACGCCAGCTACTATCCACATAATTTGAAGGAATAGCATTTGATAACACATGTGACACATTTGGGTTTTTAACTTGAGTAGTCTTCGCTGTAAATCAATAATTATTTCACCGTTGATAGTAATATCCATAGTAATCATCTGCTGAATCATAATCTGATATTGTATTAAATTCATATGCTCACGTATTCCATGCTACTCTTGCTCATAGATTACGATCCATTAGTGTATAAGTATGTTCACCATCTGAGATAGTTATAGTTTTATAATGAAAATTATTATTTCTATCATCATCAGCTCATACAAGTGTGGCAGAAAATTCTGGATCTTCATTCCCATATGTCACTACATATACAGAGAAACTATCAGCATCTGCTACTGCGATTCACTCCTCTGCACTTTCTTCTTTATTTGTTACATCTACTACTTTTTCTTCTCATTGTGCTACTTCATTTCATTCTTCATCTTTATTTTCTATATGATATACTTTTACCTCTTGATTTTCATTTTTATCCGCTTTTACCAAGTCTTCATTTCTTGAATAATCAAATGTTACTTTTACTTTTTCTCAATCTTTAGGTTGAACTTCTTCTCATTCATATTTAAATGTTATATCAAAAGCTACTATTGTTGTATCTTCCTTTATTTCTTCTTTTTCTTCTACCAACTTATCTTTCAAACTTGATAAATTCCACCATTTTATTGGTTCTATTTTTAATTCTGTTCATTCTGGGAAAATTCACGATAAAGCTTCTACTTTTACTGTTACATCATTATACGTTTTCTCTCAGATTATTGGATCTTCATTATATTTTATTTCTTCAATTACAGCATCTTCTCATGTTCCTATACTCTCAACTATTTCTCATGTTAATTCTTCTACATCTCATGTAATTCATTCTACAGTTTCTTCTGTTAACTCTTCTACTTCTCAACTACCAATTTCAGAAACTTCTCATGTTCATTCTTCTACAATATCTCATGCTGAATTTTCAGTTTCTAATTCCTCTTCTTCTATACTCTCATCTTCATACGCATCTTCACCATCTTCTTCATCTATGTTTTCTTCTACATTTTCTACATTTTCTACATTTTCTGCTTCTTCTTCATTTTCCGTTTGAACTACAACTACATCTTCAAGCATATCATCCAATGCATAAGAAAAAGAAGTTAAAAAGTCTGATCATACCAAAACAATCAAAGCTAATACGGATAAGATTTTCCTCATTTTTTTCATAATTAAACAACATAATATCTAAAACAATTCCCCTATATTATATTCCTAAAATGAAAATTTTGCAAAAATCTGATATGTTTTCGCCAATTTCGATTTGACTTTTTATCAATATAATACAAATATAAAAGCACAATAAATAAACAAAAAAATTTCTTTAAAATACGAAAAAGCATTGTTTTTCTTACCAGAATGATAATACTTTCATCAAAGCATTTTACCATTTACCACAAGAATTATGAAAATCATCTGAATTACTGGTCCTCAAGCGGCATGAAAATGAGAAATCGTGAATTATCTCGTGGGAAAAAAATGATTTGCTCATTATTCTGTACGTTGATTTTTAACTCAGGAAATCGAGAAAAGATGACTCCCTCTAGATAGAGATAGTATGCGTGAAGTTGCTAATGATTTACGTGCAAATTATTGACCATCTTATATTACTGACCAGCTTTTCCTTCAAGCTCAGCAAAATGGTAAAGATGCCATCATCGAATCAGTTCGTGCAATTGGAGAAGTAGAAAGTCTCAAAAAAAATTCTGATTTCATTCTCTTAGCTGTAAATGCAGACCAAAAACTCAGATTTGAAAGAGCTATCGCTAGAAAAAGTGCATCAGATTTCGTTACTTTTGAGAAATTCCAAGAACAGGAACGCCTCGAAAGTGAAAATTCCGATCCAAGTAAGCAAAATATTAACGCCTGTATCGAAATGGCTGACTATGTAATCAATAACGATGGAAATCTTGAAGAACTTCACAAACAACTCGATGAAATAATCGCCTAGTCGTGATTTCGAGGCTTTAGCCGAGAGGGATTTTGTCATTCTGAGAGTAGCGAAGAATTTAGGAAAAACAAAAAGTCTTATAAATCCTCTCTGTCAGGAAAGAATTTAGGAAAGGTTTAAAGCCCATGGATTCTTCAGCTCAATTCCCTCGCCGCTGAATGACAATATAACACAAAAAATTTAACCACACACAACACACAATGAAAAACTTCTTTCTATTCGATTGATTTGCCTTTTTATACCGTGCATATTATGCATTTCCAGAGATGAAAAATTCTGACTGACAGAATATGAACGCCGTCTATTGATTTTTGCGTATGCTTCTTAAACGTCTCAATAAGAAGCCGGATTTCATAGCAATTGCACGAGATGCACAGCAGAAAACTTTTCGTCATGAATTAGCTCCTGATTACAAAGCTACTAGAAAAAAAATGGATGATGATTTCAAATCTCAAATCCCAATCATTCAGAATATAATTTCAGATTTATGAATTACTTCACAAATTGCTCCATGATTTGAAGCTGATGACGTAATCGCTTCTCTTGTAAAAGAATATAAAAATTCAGATTTGGAAATGTACGTTTATTCTGCAGATAAGGATCTGAAACAATTACTTACGGATTGAGTTTTTATCGTCGATCCAGTCAAAGATTTACCGTATCAGAAGAAAGATTTTCTCTCTGAATTTTGATTTGAACCGCAGTATATTGTAGATTATCTATCTTTACTTGGAGATAGCGCAGACAATATCAAATGAGTAACATGAATCTGAGAAAAGAAAGCCCAAAGTTTAGTTCAGCATTATTGAAGTATTGAAAATATTTATGAACATTTAGATGAACTAGAAAAATCTGAATCTTCTATTTTGTCTAGACAGAAAGATGATGCATTTTTCTCCAAAAAAATGATTCAACTCGCTAATGTAGACTTATCTAATACAAAACTAGATAATTTCAAGTTTAACTTCGATTGAACTAAATATATCGATATTATTTGTAATCAAAACTGATTAAACTGATTATTAAAACCTCTAACTGAAATGAAAAAAGATTTCGAAAAGCCCCAGCAACTAGGTTTATTTTAATTTTTATATTCAATCCAAACAATATTCCAAAAAAAGTGCCTAATTTTTTGATAATTAAAATTTTCTGATTATAATATGAACATCATTTAATTTACACCAAAATCTAAACAAGATGTCCAAACTAGAAACAGTTCAAAAAATATGAGAAACTTCAACCAAATTTTTTGATAAAATGAAAGATGACGAAAAAAAAGAATGAATGAATAGTCTAATAGATGAATTAGAAGAAAATAAATGAATTAAACGACTCAAGGAAAGTTGGAATACAATGAACGAAGAACAAAAACTAAAAATATATAAAAGACATTCAATAAGTCTCTGAAGCTATCTAAAATACACATTTATGCCATACAGAATGTGAGAAAAAGTATATAATATCACAAAAAATTCATTATCGAAATGAGATAATCACACACGAAAATATGCTACTTTAGAAGAAATTCCATGCAGATTCTTCGTTCAATTATGAATATTAGATAAACCAAAAAATCTAGAAGATAAAAAACTAAAAGAAGATATTAAAAAAGATGCAAAAAATATAAACTTGTACCTGTGACTCTGTGAATGAATCTGTTCACTTACACCTGAAACGAAATCCCTAGTTCCTATAATTCAAACGACCAAACATTATACAAAACGATATAAAAAAGAATGAGCAGATGCTATAATTGAAAGATTAGAAGAGAAAAAATTATTAAAACTTAAAGAAAACACTAAAAAAGAATTATCCAAAGAATTAGCTTTAACAAAAAAAACGAATCAAAATAAAAAATAAAGCGAATAAAAATCCCTCAATAAAGAGGGATTTTTTATAATCAAAACTCAATATACAAGTATTAATATTTCTCATATCTTTTCATGACCATATCTGTTTGAAATTTATTAATCAATTCTTGAACAACTCAAACAATGATAATTACTCCTGATCATGTAACTACAGTTGGAAGTCATCCTAATGCTGTTGCTATATTTTGAAGGAAAGGAACCCAGTTAAATATATATGTATAACATGCTATCAAAGCTAGTCAAAGTCATCACCACAAACATAAATGCATCAGTATTCCATTAATATATTTAGCTGTCGCTTTTCATGGTCTAATTCACGGAATATATCCTCATCTCTTCTGTATATTATCTGAAATTCTATCAGGTGAGAATGTAATCATAGCATACAAGAACGTAAATGCAACAATCAATATTACATAACATAGTATTGCCAACCATCCTGGTTGAGCTGAATATATATTCAAATGCAACTCTATCCAATTAGATATTGCAGCTACTTTTGCATTCATTGGCATAAAGTTATGCAACAATTGGAAACACAAATATGGGAATGAAACAAATGCCATAGCGAAGATGATAGGCACCATTCAAACCGGATTCATAGGAATAGGAAGAATACTTGATTGTTGTACCTTTCCACTTCTAGTATAAATTACTGGAATCTCCTTTGTTGATTTTAGAATAAATATTGAAAGTACAATAAGTACTAATACTATAGCCAACATAAATAATAACACATATATCCAATTTGTTCAAGCAGCTAAACTATTATATCATTTTTGGAATATTCCTGAAACTATTGAAGCAAAGATTAACAATGATATTCAGTTTGATACTCACTTTTCAGTAATTAATTCTCAAAGCCACATAAGTCACACACCACCAACAGTAAGAACAAATGCAACCAACAACACAGTAACAATATCTGTAGATACAGCCTCTCAACCAAGCATCGAATTCATTAAATATGTCATTCAGATTCACTGCAAGAATGCCATAGGCACAGTCAATAATCTAGTATATTGATTAATTTTATTCTGACCAACTTCTCACTGCTCTGTCAATTCCTCTAAAGATGGAACTACAGAAGTTAAAAGCTGAAGTATGATTGATGCTGTAATATAAGGCGATACTCATATTGCTATGATAGCAAAGTTCTCCAATGCTCATCACATCAACATAACCAAATAACCAAATCAACCAGCAGCTCCAGAATCAATAGTCTGAGTCATTAAAGAAGAAATATCCACAAATGGAACTGGTATAAACACCAACAATCTATATATAGCAAGAATTCCCAACGTAAAATACACTTTCTTCATAATAACCTTGTTGGTAACAATCTCATTCACTTTTCTCATAAACTTTTTCATCAGAATAATAAGTGATAACATAAAAACAAGGAAAGACTATGAAATCTTTCCTCCTGCTTTTTCTATTTTTTCTACTGCAGATTTAGTGAATTTCTCAATTCCAGTGAAGTTAAGAGATTTTTTAAGTTCTCCATTTCCTAGGATTTTTACTAAATCTGAAATACTTTTAACATACCCAGCTTCTTTAAGAACAGCTTTATTTACCTCTGTAATAATAGCAGGATCTTGTTCAAGAGTAGCAACATTGATAACTACATATTTATCAATCCATTTATCAGCTCTCTTGAAACCTTTAGCTTTAGGCATTCTCATAACAACAGGAGTCTGTCCTCACTCAAAGAATGGTCTTACAGATTTTCCACTTCTAGCCTTTTGACCTTTGAGTCATTTACCAGAATAGTTACCCTTGGAAGCATTTCATCTTCCAAGTCTGCGTGCCTTATCTTTAAATCACTTACTTTTTTCTAATTGATGCAATTTCATGACCAATATCAATTAACAGGAATAAAAATATCTAAACTATTTTTCCTCTTTTTTTGTAGCTTTTTTTGCAGCTGGCTTTTTAGCAGTTTTTTCTTCTTCTACTTCTGACTTTTCATCTTTTGGAGCAGCTTTCTTTGCTACTTTTTTCTCTTCAGCTTTTTCAACTTTTTCAGCCTTTGGTGCAGCTTTTTTAGCTGTTTTTTCTTCCTTAACTTCTGCTCCATCTTTTCCTTCAATAGCTTTTACTACACGTAATGAAGAAAAATAATCAGCATGTTTATAAGAAGCCAAAGCTAATATAGTAGCCAATGCATTATTCAACTTATTGTTAGATCCAATCATCTTTGAAAGAATATTTGAATATCCAGCCAATTCTAGAACAGATCTGATTGAAGATCCAGCTTTAA
>CAMJSB010000011.1 GCA_946408385.1 uncultured bacterium
CCAGGGAGCCGGTATCATCTTTCCTAGAAAGATGCGAGCTACCCACTTTAACGACTCGGGGGGAGAGATCTATTCGATTACGGCTACTTGGTTCTTTTTTTGAGTAAAATGTTCAATCATGAAAAAAATAAACGAATCATTTATATGTGTCAATTGCTGAAAAGATATTCCTTTAGCATCTAAAACTTGTAGGAATCATTGTCCACACTGTTTTGCTTCTTTGCATGTTGATGGAGATGTGCCTTGAGATAGATCTGCTACATGTAAATGAATAATGTATCCAGTAGAATATCAATTAAAAAATTCAGATTATAAAATTTTATTTGTTTGCTCAAAATGTGGAAAAAAACATCGGAATAAGAGAGCAGAAGATGATGAAATTACAGAATTACCAGATTTGATTAAGTTATACGGACAATATTTTCAAAATTAATTTTGGTCTAAGATATATAGAATTCTATCTAAAGCTTCACTATTAGTGGATCTTGATGCATCTTTACGAGAATCTTCATAATAGATTTTCTCGTTTTTTATTTGTTTTTTTACTCGTTCAATTTTTTCTTTTGAATATGTATCTCGAGTAGGGGAACCGTTTATTCGGTCTATAAATGAAGTATCTCGTGTTTTACATGTAGGTTCTGTATATGTTCACATTAATTTTCACATTGTACATAGACGGATTTGTGCTTCACAAGGAGAATCGCTAAATCAATTAGCGTGTTTGAATGCTTGTATAAAATCTCAATGTTTAACTTTTTCTCATCGTGGAGATGTACAATCCCAATGGGGTCTTGTAGTTTGTTCTATTTCTGGTTCTTCTGTCCTTATATTATCACTGTTACTAAAATCAGAATATGTATTGTTTGGTCTGTCAAATACAAAGGATCATCATATTTCGTTATCTTTTACTGTTACAGATCAATCAGAATTTTGTTTTATGTTTCATTTGAATACTTCTTGTGGGTTATTGCTTGTCTTTACATCTCATCGTTGCTCATATGTATAATTTTTATTAATAGAACATCATTGCTGTGTGTATGTTCATGAAAGTTTTCATTTTCGACAGAATCTTCTTTCAATGTGACAGATGTCTGGAGAGTTTTCCATTTGTTTGTAAGCTAAAACGCTATCTCAATGAGAAATTTTGTATCACCAAGGAGTCATACATGAGGCGTAATCATCTATAATTGTAATTCAAGATTCATTAAATGTCTCGTTTGTTATTATATTATCTCAATAATTATTTGTGTACATAATGGATTTTGAAGAATTATTGGAATATAAATCATTTATTGAAGCTAATGTTGGTAGTATTCGTCCTTCATTAATAAATGTGAACGTCTTGGCGATTGGTAAATTATTATCTTCTGAGTTGCTTGTTTTTATAGAATTTCATTCTTCACTTTTATTTCATGTTTCGTTATTTTCGTCTTTGTTGTTATCAAATTTTTTGATAATTAAAGATGAATCTTTACCGGATCAATTTTTTTCTTCAGTGGTATAGTAATCACTTTCAGTGGGAGTTTTTTCAGTATATCATATATTAATAGTTATAGAATCATAATCTTCTATTATATTAATATCAGATATTTCATTCATGTTTAAGTCAGAGTTTCCTGATTCAGTGGAAACTATTCATAGGTCAGTCATAATATCGTCCATAGAAATTTGGTTATCTTTTACTCAAACTGAATTGTTGTCATTAACTGTTCATGTTTGTTTAATATCATTAGAATTTTCATTGTTCATTAAATCACCGATGGATACGGAATCTACATATTCTTTTCCATCTCATTTTAAATCATTGGGGATTTCTTCATTAAAAAGGTAATCTCGAGAACTAGGAGCTCCATGAGTTTTATCATTCATTATATATTCATTTCATTCATAATCATGAAAAATATAAGTCATAATGGGTTTATCTGATAAAGTATTTTTATTGTTTGTAATGTTTGATGGATGAATATTAAAAGCTATAATAGTACAGCAGACTAAAATTATAAAATCTAGGTAATATCTAAATTTTAATCAGATTAATTTCTTTTCTTTGTTCTTTTTGTCTTTTAATATTTTCATTTATTATTTTATGGAGAGATTTAAAACATTAATCCATGTAATAATTATAATCACAAATACTTAAAAATGCAAATTTTTGTGGATTATTTTCTCTTGAATTTGTTATGATAAAATCCTACTATAAAATATAATTTATATTCTATTCGTGTATAATGAAAATATTTTCGGTGAAAATTAGTTTTTCGGTGCTTGTATACTTATTATTTGCATTATTGTTTTCGTTTTTGATGTTTTTAAATTATACTTCAGCTTATCAAGAAATTCTAATTGAAAATCGTGGGTGACATCCAATTAGAGTGATAAAAGTAGTGCTCGATTGAGAGCATTTTGTAGTAGCGTCTGTAGCTAAGGAATGATGAGAAACTATTCAATCTCTTACTAAAAAAGTATGATGAACTTCATCGGTTAATTGAGCATTTTTTTGTCCAAAGGATTACTCAAATTGTGCTACAACATTTAGTTATTATGAAAGAATATTTCAAGGTAATTGAGCAAGTTATAGTATGTTTTGGCCAGACACAAGTATAAGATGAATCTTTGGGTTTACTAGAGATTGAAGTCCGTTGTTTGTCCAAAATAAAATAAGTGATGGTGATGTGTGATTGGTAAGTAATATAAATTCTGATCGTATATGGGATTTATATTTTTGAATTTCAAATTTTCCAGTATTGTTGATAGAGTGAGATGATGTGACAGCTTGAGCTTCTGCGTATATAGACAGCAAATTGACATGAAAATGAAATAGAAATTTTATTTGTTCTACTCAGGATTGAAAAACTATTTATATGTGATATATTTGAACTATATGAGTATGGGATATGGCTTCATATCTAAAAAAGAATTTTTGATGTTATAATGCATTATTCTTAGATGCATGAGCTAGTTCAGCTATGGTATACTCATGAAAGGTACTATCTCAATGATCTAGACAATTAATTACAGATGCATTTGTAGTAGTGGATAGAAATGCATTTTTGCAGTTAGATTGAACTCCAAGTGAGTCATATACTCCTTATGTGCCAGATTATGAGATGACTAATTCAGATTGGAGTAAAGCTAAAGATTTTATTGAAATAATAGATGCTATTTATGCGAAGTATTGAAAGAGTAATTATAAAACAAAATTGATTACTTTGTTTAGGAGTGCTATTAGTAAAGAATGACTTTCAGAGTCAAAGAAAGCAATTTATAATAAAGTATTGATATATTTGTTCACGATATGAGAATTGTAATGTAAATTTTAAATCATGTAAAAAAGACTGAGCAATCAGTCTTTTTTTGTAATTTTAAAATTTCAACACTTTGATTAAAGTAGATTCGTTATTTGTGGATATGGACTTAATTATTTTCTTTTAGTAGATTTTGTAGTAGATGATTCTGATTGTTTCTTGATTCAAAATTCTTTTTTACAATAACGAATTAAGTCTTTTAGTGGACGGTCGAAAAATCCAGAAACAGATAAAAGTCAAAGGGCTAGTAAAACGATTCATCGTAGAAAGTCTTTTAGAGCAATCAATGCCCAAATTAACAAAAAGATACCTACAATCATCGTAATTTTTCCTTCAGTGGTTGATCTTGTCCACCAATTTCAAATATCTTCTGCAGTATCTTTTACATCGTCTTTTACCTTATCAAATTCTGCAGAAACTTTTTCTATACTTTTGTCAAAAGTAGATTTTGGCATATTTTTATTCATGAAAAAGTAAAACTAATTTCATAGTAGAAATTTATTGTAAGTAGTCAAGGGGAATTAATACTTAAAATTTATTATTATTTTTTGATGAACTATAAAATAGATTTTAGATTATCATCAGAATATTCATCATTTTTCAATATCAGAAACTTTCGACATATCTAGTCATTCTTTTATTTCAATTTTTTGTTTTCATTTCTCTTGTTTGGATTTTGATATAATGATTTCAGTGGGATCTATTTTAGTGTAATTCATTTGGAATTTTTTTGTAACATCTAGAAAATTGTCTTTAATTTTTTTTGCGATAAATGCGAGGATATTTAGTTCTGATTGCTTAAAAAATGCAATAAATACAAAAATAATAAAAATAATAGTAGCAAAAGTGAGTCCAACTCATTTAGCATTAGAATTGTTAAATGTAGAAAATACTCATAATGCAAAAACTATTCCTATAGCTAGTATAATCAATTGGATAAAACTGATTGAAAATCACATAATTGAAAATGCAACTCCAGAAAAGAATCATTTTTTTATATGTTGTGGAAACATTACTTTCATGAAATATAGCATTAGGAGTAAAAATCCTATGCTAATTATATTTATTTTTTTAAATTTCGCAAATTTTTTGGCAGAATTTTGTGTTTATATCTATTCTGGGAGTTTGGTAGCCTTGGCAGATAGTGATATTTTGAAATTTATACGACTAGAAATTATAATGAATGCGATTCAATTTGCAAACATTCGGAAAGGAATATGTCTTATAAAGCTGGATAAAAATCAGAATGTCCTCGAAATTATACTTTCTATCTCTCAGAGGGCTATGATTCAGTCAGCTTTTAATGCTATATATGGCCCGATAATAAAACTTAATACAGTAATAGGGACTAATATTATGAAATATAATTTTTCGGTAGATGTGTGAGTGCTGAAGGAAACTTGAATTCTTCCACAGGCGTAAATTATTCGAATTAGTAATGCAAATAATAATAGAACAAAAGTTAATTGTCATGATGACAAAAAAGTAGCGTATTTTGCATAAGATATTCATATGAAATTAGAATCTGGGGAAATATTTAATAAATAAACCCATTGATTTATCAGGTTTCAAAATGCATAACATGTAATTCAGGCTAAATAATTTCAAATAATTACTTTTGCCATTTTGTCGATTCACATTAGGACAGCCCAAAATGTTATGGCAACATATCATGCAACAATTATATATCAAATCCAATCCATAGTATTTCTACAGAAATAAAATATTGATTTATTATTTCCATTTTGTACTATAATTTTTGTTGAATAATATGCAATATTAGTTTTAAGTATCACGGAAGTCTTATTTAGAATAATTGGAAATATTGTTTCCTAATTTGATAAAAAACCAGAATAATAATCAAATTTTATTAGCTTTTTTGATTGGTTATGTATAGGTTAAAAATAAAAAAGAAAGCATTTACGTTGGCTGAAACAATTATTGTTTGTACAATATTTGCAATTATGGTTGTATGAATTATTCTTTGAATAAATAGAGCTTTTTTGTTTATGAATAATACAAAAGTGTTAGTTAGAGCTACAAATTTTGCTAGAGAGGGAGTAGAAATGGTATATAATCTTAGAGATACAAATCGAAGAAAATATTCTGGAGAAAAAGATAAACATCGATTGGATGGAGGAACAGGTTCAGTACTACTAAGCTGATGAATATATGTTATTAAGGAATGAACAACATGAACAAGTAATGATTCATATATTTATGTGAAATCTTTAACATGAAATACAGATTTTTATGACAATATGGATGTCTTTTTTAACGAAAACAATGGTATCTTAAGAGAAGAAAGTAAAATTTCATTTTCATGAACATATTCATATTATTCTGGAGGTATGATAGTAACATGAAATTTGGAAGACTTACTATGATGAACAGGAATAGAATTTTATAGATTATTACGTGTATATGGAGTTTATTGTAAGGATAGTGATGATACTAATATTACAGCATGTTCAAGTGATTCAGATCCTAAAGAGATGCGTTTTTGTGTAAAGGTATTCTATGAATTTAATGGATGACGTCATGCATCAGAACTTTGTAGTATAATGACAAACTTTATGAAATAAAGATTTAAATTGAAATGCAGATAACGGGAATACAGCAGACCACATTAGTTGATTATCCATGAAAAGTAGCAAGTATAGTTTTTACAGCAGGATGTCAGTTTCGCTGCCCATTTTGTTATAATCCACAAGCGGTTCTTCCTGAGTTAATAGCTCGTTATCGTAGTCAGCAAATTCCAGAAGAAGCAATTTTTAACTTCCTGAAACAGAGAGTGGGGTTAATAGACTGAGTAAGTATTTGTGGATGAGAACCAACAGTTCAACCAGATTTGTATGACTTTGCTGAGAAAGTTAAAAAGATGTGATTTTGTGTGAAGCTAGATACAAATGGACGTGATGTGAAAATAGTAAAAAAAATGGTAGAAGACTGAATTTTGGATTATGTAGCAGTAGATTTGAAATGACCACTTTCAAATTATGAAAAACGATCATGAGTGTCAGAATTTTGAGATTTTTTGGAAAATTATAAGGAACTTTTAGACTTTCTAAAAAGTGGGATAGTGGATTATGAATACCGTTCAACATTAATCAAATGATTTCATGAAAAGGAAGACTTGGAAGAAATGTGAATGTATTTGCAATGAATTAAGGCTCGATATTTACAAAATTATTTACCCGAAGAGACACTTGATCCAAATTTTGAAGGAGAGTCTTTTACAGCGGTAGAACTTCAAGAATTAAAGAAAATAGCTAGTCAATATGTTGAATTTTGTTCTGTTAGATGATAGTAATATTTTTAATATAAAGATTTCTGAAAATTTTTTATGAATATTCACTTGATATATTAAAAAATATTAATATCTTGTAGTTAGTTGTTGATTTTATTTCTTAAAATTAGTGAATATGAAAAAAGCTAAAGATTATCTAAAAAAAACTAAAAATTTCTTTTCAAAATTGTATACAAGGTTTCTTAATTATAAAAATACAAAAAAATGGTTTGTACTTTATTTGGCGATTTTAACGTTTTGTTTGTTCCTTTTCCCTGTTGTGAATGCAAATTGAGACGGTGTTAGATTCTTATTATCTGGAATGTTATGGAAATCTTGATTGGTAATGTTAATTGCTATTGTTGGATTGTTTTTATGGAATTTGAGTATATCTTTTAAAGGATGGATAACTAGATTGTGTGCTTTACGTGAGGATGAACCATTAGTTGACTTTGTATTGTTGCGGATTGTTGTAAGTGTGTTTATGTGAGTGATGGATTGAGCAAATATCGCTGCTGCTAGTGGAGTAACTCAAAAAGTTTGAATTATAAATGGACAAGTAGCTATCGATGGTTTGCTGTTGTTGTGATGATTAGTTCGATCATTTGTGTCATTACGAAAGATGTGACAAAAATCTAATAAGAGAGCTAAGATAGTAAATATAGTAGAAGAGAATCATCAAAGGGCAGAAACTCAAAGATCAAGTCAGGTTACTCATTTATTTGATGATTTAGATAAAGAAAATTAGAATTCGACTTTAAATAAAAAAATCCACTTCCGAAATGGTTGTGGATTTTTATTCATTAATAATGATTTATTTTTTTTTTTCGTTATTTAAATACAATCGAGCGTCTTCTACTCATTGAACTACGGTTCTAGTAGCTTCCCAATTTAAAAGTTGTTTAGCTTTTAATGGATTGGCTAGTGATATAGCTACATCTCATGGTCTTCTATCTACTATTTCATAAGGAATTTCTTTTTCTGTGATGGTTTTAACTATTTCAATCATTTCGTTTACTGATTTTCCATATCATGTTCCTATATTACATATTTCAAATGCAGGTTCTGCTGTATACATTTCACTAGTTTCATTAATTTCAATTCTATCGAATAGATATTTTGCTCCAGAGAAATGAGCTTCTGCAACATCCATTACGTGGATATAATCTCTAATGCAAGTTCAATCTTCTGTTTCATAGTCGTTTCCAAATACACTGAGTTTTTCTATCTCTCATTTAGCTACTTTGAGCAAGAAAGGGAGCAAATTCGTAGGCACTCATTTTGGATTTTCTCATAAGATATGAGATGAATGAGCTCCTATAGGATTGAAATATCTAAGGGCGATTGCTGAAAATCATTTTTGCATCACCATGTCACGGAGTAAATTCTCTATTACAAGTTTTGTAGTTCAGTACGGATTAGTAGTTTTTGTTTTGTCTGTTTCACTAAATGGTGGTAGTAGATTTTCTGCATCGTATACAGTAGCGCTACTGGAGAAAATAATCTGGTTTATATGATGTTTATTCATCACTTTTAGCAAGTTTATTGTCCCTAAAATATTATGATCATAATATAGGAAAGGATCTTGACAACTTTCTCAAACAGCTTTTTTGGCTGCAAAGTGGATTACTAAAGCAATATCGTTTCAATGCTTTTCAAATACAGCATCCAAATCTGAATAGTTCCTAAGATCTAATTCGTAAAATTTTGGAGCTTTTCATGTGATAGCTTTGATTCCATCCAAAGCAGATTCGTGGGAATTTGATAGGTTATCTACGATGATAACATCATATCAATTTTCAATAAAAACTGTAGCCGTATGAGAACCGATATATCCTAGTCCTCATGTGATAAGAATCTTTTTTTTCTGTCCCATGTGATGTGTAGAAAATAAATATATCTTCTGTATACGAAGCTGTATTATATCAATTTATCCTAACTATGCAATCTTATTTAGCATCAGGGAAATATCTAATAACTTGAAGAACAAATTTATCTGCAAGTCTATATCTTTTTTCTCGTTCTTCTGTGGACATAAATACAATGGAAGCATTTTCAATAAAAAATTCTCTGAACAATTCGGAAATTCAGTTCTTTAATTCATCTATTTGAGGTTTTTCCATATGTTGGTATATTATAACTATATCCATATCTAGAGGGACTCAAAATATTTTTCACAAAAAATACTTGTTTATCATTACTGAATAAGTGTTAAATAAGCCTTCTAAATTGGATTTTAGAGCAGTAAAAAATATTTGTTTGAATAGATCGAAAAAATCTTTTTTTATGGAGATAGAAAATCCTGAATTTTCTTTTTGTATATCTAAAACTCATGATTCTTCTAGTGAATCTACTTGCTTTTTGATAGCAGGAAATGTCCATCAAATTTCACTTTCAAGGGCTCTCATGGAGATTCATTGTCTACGAAAAACTAGGTATTTTAGTATATCTACCTTTGTTTTACTTCAGAAAAGCTTTTCTAAATTCATTCTCAAAATAGAAATAAATTCTAATTAGAGAATAAAAATATAAAATGAAAATACAAGTTATTTCAGAAGAAAAATTGTTGTATAATTTTCTAATAAAAAGTAAAGTTAAAGTTGAAATAAAATAATCAGATTTTTTGCTTTTTTTATAATTGTTGGATATAATAACGTGTACATATTTTTATTTGGAAGCTTTTGATATGGATAAATACATACCTGAAGAGGTCTTGGATGAGATAGCTAACCTTACAGATGAGTGAAAATATGATGAAGCAATTGAAATGGTGAATAGGATTCTTACGAGAGACCCAAAAAATGAACAAGCATTGTTGATGATTGCAGATATTCAGTATCGTCAGGGAAATATGGATTGAGCAGATAAGGCAGTGACTTTTCTAAATTCAACTAAGAAAGATGATCCACTTTGATTGTATGTGAAATGATTGCTGGAAATGGAAAAAAATAACTGGAAAGATGCTCGTTCATATCTGAAAAAAGCGATGCAACTCACAAATTGAGAAAATCATGAAATAATACGTTGTTATGGATTGAGTGAATATCGATACGGGAATCGTGAAAAATGAAGGGATTTTTTGAGAAAAGCATTTAAGCAAGATTCATTAGATGCAGAGGTAATTTATAATATTATTCAGTTGTCTATTTTGGATGAGGATTATGAAGAATCTAAGGAAATGATTTGATTCTATCGTGATAATCATGCATGATTAAAAATTGTAGATAAGCCAATTGAGTGGTATGATAAAAAAATTGCACTGTTTGAGAAATATTTGTGATGAAAAAAATACTTCCATTTGGATAAATAAAGTTTTACCTTTACAGTAACAATAAAATGAAAAGAATTAGTCTTCCAAAAATTAAATTACCAAAAGTAAAATTGCCAAAAATGAATTTAAAATTAGGAAAAAATGAAAAGGCATCTAGACCATTTATAGATGATGTTAAATCAATTTTTCGTTCATATAGATGACAAATGATTTGGATCAGTGTCTTATCTGGTTTCCTTCTATTTTTACTAAATATTTTAATTTGAGTATCTATGTATGGAAATACATTGAATGCGTCATTGAATGATAAACTTTGAATGTATTTTTATTTGAAAGATGATGTAGAGTCAGAGACAAGGCTTTATAAGCAGGTGATTCAATTAAAGGATACATTGGAACAAGAGTGAATGAATGTTAAGTTTTTGACTAAGGATGATGCAATGGATTTTATGATGAAAAGACTACCAGAATTAACGTGAAGTTTAGAAAAATTCTGAATGACTAATCCATTACCTTCTACACTTTATGTTACTTTACCAAATATCTCAAAATATGAAACTTTAAAAGATGTGATATTGGAAAATGAAAATATTATTGTAAATATTCAAGATGTGGAGCAATTAGATAATTTGAAGAGTCAGGAAAATAGGATTAGAAATGTAATTAGACTTTCGAATTTTGTGCAGATATTATCAGTCTCTTTAGTTATTATTTTGGCGGCGGCTGTATTGTCATTCTCAATATTCTTTTTGCGTTCAATATTTGCTAGATTTTGGAATGATATTCAGGTTAAAAAATTGCTTTGAGCAACAAAGTCTCAAATTATTATGCCATTCTTAACATTAATTCTTTACTCAATTATATGAGGATTTTTAATTTCATTATTGCTTACTTTGGTTTCAATGGGAGTGTTCGATTACTATATGTCTCAATTATTCTCTTATACACTTACATCTCATTTGTTTACAAAATGGTGAGCTATAATTTTATTCTTTATAGTGGAAATGCTGGTTATAGTTGGGTTATTGATGGGAATTTCTTATAATTTTGTTTCAAAATTGAATAAAAAATTGAAGTAATATATTTTATAATAATATAAATCTCTCCTTTTGGGAGAGATTTTTTTAATTAACATGCTTAATTTGTTGATATAATTTTCATTCATCAGTCAAATTGCGGAGCATAATTTTTTTGAGCATATCAGTTGGTTTAGCTTTTTGGTAAATGATTTCGTAAAGTGAATGGAAAATACATAAATCTAAATTATTTTTCTCGATAATATCTTCTACTACAGAGATTACAGATAATCATTCCACAGTCTTTCTATTGTTTTTTAGAAATTCTTCGGCTCAGTTGTCTTTTCAGATTTTATATCATGCTTCAAAATTTCTAGATTCATCAGATGAACATGTTAAAATTAAATCTCAAAGTCCACTTAATCAGAATGATGTTCATTCTTTTGCTCATTGAATTTTTCATATGATAGCCATTTCTCTTATTCACTGGGTGATTAAGCTAGATTTTGTATTGATTCCGTATCATAGTCACGAAATTATTCAGCTGGCTATTGCGATAGCATTTTTGAGTGAAGAATAATATTCGGCTCAGATTACATCATTCTGAGTATAAAGTCTGAAATAATTATTGGAAAAAAGGGCCTGAACAAAAAGAGCTTGCTCTTCATTATTTGATACTGAACATAGACAGCTGATATTTTTATCTATTACTTCCTTGGAAAATCCAGGTCATAAAACTGAAACTAATCATCTGTGAACTGGAAAACATTCGCTTATTGTTTGCTGGATTGTCTTTTTATCTGCAAATCATTTAGTAGCATTTATAAAAAAATAATTATCAGAGTTTTTTATTTTTTTTATCTCTTTTAGGATAGAAATTATAGATTTACTAGGAACGGCGATTATTAAGTAGTTTGAAAATTCTAGAACTTCCTGTAAATTACTGCTTGCTTGAATTTTTTTATCAATTGTTTTGTCTCATAGATATTTTGAAGAAGTGTGATATTGATTTATCTCGTTTGCATTGCTTGTATCTCTGGCGTAGACCAAAATATCGTTGCCATTATAGGCGAGTACATCACTTAGTGCTAATCATCGATTTCATGCTCAAATAGTAGATATTTTCATTTTTACATTTGATAGTAAAAATTTTATCAGACTAATCTTATTTCCTTCTCTTGCTGTTTTTTTGTTTTTTATCTCAGTATGCTTCTGAAAACATTGCATTGATTTTTCACTGACTCATATTCTTTACGTTGGAATACTGATTTCTTTTCTTTGGTTTTTTAGCTTCGTGAGTGGAAGATTTTTTTACTTCAGTTTTTCTACTCTTTTCTCCACTATTTTCAATTTCATCATCAGTTGGAAATCTTTGTTTAGTTCTTGATTTTTTGACTTCTTCAAATTTACTAACGTGTTTTTCTCGTTTGCGAACTCATTTATTTGTGTATGGATTTCTTTCATTTAAGTCAGATTTTCTAGATTTTTTTACTGGCATTTCTTCTTCATAATCATCTCATGGTTGAATTGCCTCAAGTCCTGCATTTTCTACATCTTGTTCACTGTATTTCACAAAGATATCACGTTCTTTTCAGCTTTCTCCACGGTTACGATATTTAATTACGATAGGGACTCAGATAAATCAGAAATTCTTTCTGATACTATTCTCTACTCGTTTCTTAAATGCAAAGTTTGCACGAGCTTTGTGATTTACAAAAACTATAAAAGTCGGAGCATCTACAGCGATTTGAGTAGCATAAAGTATTTTACAGATTTTATTTTTTGGGAAGCGAGGAGGACGCTGAATCATTTCGTGTTGTAATGCTTCGTTTAAATCTCTAGTTGCAATTCTCTTTGTATTCTCCTTTTGCAAAATGGAAACAAATTTCATTACATCATCGATTCATTCTCATTTGATGGCAACCATAGGAACGATTGGCAAATATTTTGCAAAATCCAAATAAGTCTGAGTATTTTTTATCATTGCATCAATAGCTTTTGGATTTACTTGATCGACCTTATTTAGTACAAAAATCATAGGTAAAGCGAGTTGATGAACTTCCTGCAATAATGTCATATCACGGTGAGTGATTCATTGAGTACAATCTACCATAAAAATTACTACGGGACGTACGAATTCAAGCATGGCTTTAGTTTTATCGTAAGCGATTTTTTCGATTCAGTGGATTTTTCAACGTTTTTTGATTCATGCTGTGTCGTAAGCTACGTAATCTCTACCTTTTCGTGAAAAATTCCCAGCTACATAATCTCTAGTAGTTCATGCTATATCTGCCACTTTTGCGAGAGGTTTTCCCACTAAAGTATTTAGCAATGTAGACTTTCCGGCGTTAGGTTTTCATAAAATAGCAAGTCAAATCCTGAATGGCTCTACAGATTCTTCTTCATCTTTATGAGTTTTTTTCCATTTATTGTAAAATGAATTAATCTGACTTTCGATTGTGCTTAAATTTCTTTCTTTCTTCGCAGAAACTCCGATTACACTGGATAATCCTAGAGTGTAGTAGTCAGAAATTGCCATTTCAGTTTCAGATTCTTTTCGTTTTATGTCTAGTTTATTAATTATCAGAATTGTAGTATCTTGCTTTTTCTCTTTCCTAATTAACTCCAAAATATGATGCTCTTTCGCAGTAATTCATACGCTATCATCTATCAGAAATAGAAGTAAATCTGACTCTTTGATAATTTGTTCAATATATTCGAGCTCTTCTGTAAAATCGAGTAAACCTGGAGAATCAAAAAATGTATAAGTTCAATTATCAGTTTGAACTTTGTGCTGAATAATATCGGTTGTAGTTCCAGGAATATCGGTTACTATTGCACGAAACTGTCCAATCAATCTATTGAAAAGAGTGGATTTTCATACATTTGTGGCTCATACAAGTCAGATTTTCATTTTACTTTTTGGAAAGTGTAAAATAATGAAAGAATTATATTAATTTTCTGGGTAAAAGCAATTATTAAGATTGTGGAGTTTTTTTATATTGACTTTGTTTAATAGTTAATTATAAGTAAATTATGCAAACAAAAATTTAGTATTATGGTTATATTTTTACTTTGGTTGGGATTACTCTGTTGTTGTATTGCAAATGGAGTGATTTATGATTGTGTGCAAACGCCTGATCGTTTTTATTGTATGGGTGCTGTTGGTCTTGTAGCGATAGTTATCTTGACAATACACCGTATCTATACTAGACATTGGGTCCCAGTTAAGGAAGCGATGTATCGTAATTCTCCTGTGTTTACGATGTCTGTTGTTATTTCTCTTGCTATATGTGGGACATCACTCTTGTCGATACATATGGGAGAATGTTCTTGGGGGTTTTTCTTTGCATCTCTAACGGCATTTATATTGTACGGTATAGCTGCGATAAAGGAAAAGTTTTACATTTAATTAAAAATTATTGGCGATCTGTATTAGGTCGCTAATTTTTTTGTAATGACTTATTATGGTTTTGTTTATCTCTTGCTTTTTATATTTATAAATTTACTTATAACTGTATAGTCAGATTTTATCTCTTAATTTATGGATGATGAAAACTGCTGTGATGATAGTTGCAAATAATGGATTTCAGGATCATGAGTTTTCTGCGACTTATGAAGCATTACAAGAAGCTAATGCTCAGATTACAATTGCTGCGTGAAGAAAAGGGCAGTGTGTCTGAGTATTTGGTCAAAAAATTGAGGCAGCTTATGAATTATCAGAAATAAAATGAGATAAATTTGAAATGGTAATCTTTATTTGATGATGAGGTTGTTTGACTCAATATCTACATGATGATAATTATTTACGTATAGCACAGGAAGCAAAAAAACTATGAGCGATATGTATAGCTCCGATGGTTGTGAGCGAGAGTGGAGTATTCAACTGAAAAATTGTCACTTCACGAGATGATGAATGATTGCAGCAAAATTTTATAGAAAATTATGGAGGAGTATGGAAAGATGAAATGGTAATTCGTTATGGAAATATAGTTACAGCAAATGGACCAGAAGCGGCAGAGATGTTTGGTGATGAATGTGTAAAATTATTGGAAGAGTAAATGAAAAAAGAGCCAATTGGCTCTTTTTTTTGATTAAAATAAATTATTTTACACTTCTCATTAACATTATCATTACATATCATCTCAATTCTTTTATTTTAGGATCATCATTTGTTATTATTCATTTTTTTATCATTTTTTCCATGTGATGAGTATAATACATTGGTGTTGATCTGTATTCTCCATCTGATGTATTGTATAACATTCTAGATAGCGCAGTTACAAATTCAGATCTTGGTACTAAATCATCGGGTCTAAACTTATTGTTTGGCATATTTATTCACATGATTCATAACTGATATGCTAATGTTACTCAGTTATTGTATTGGTTATCTTTCTTTTTTGATACATCTTTGAAATTTACTTTCTTTGATGTGTCTGGTTTTTGTCATAGTACATTTATTGCATATTGTGATAACATTTTAGCCATTTCAATTCTTGTTAAACTTGTATTCATTTTTGCATTTTCTATGGATGAAGCTGTCGTTATTCATTTTGCTTTCGCAAATTCATACGCTGATTCTAATTCTTGCGATGTGTTTATTGAATTGTTGATATTTGATTTATTGTCTATATTGTTTTCTTGTGCGTCGTTTTCTTGTATGTTATCTCATTTTTCTATTTTTTCATTTTTGTCTTTAGTCTCTCAATTATCTTGTGATTTTTCTTTTGGCTTTAATGAACTTCAACCTCATCATCAGCTGTAATTGTTTGTGTTTATCTTTTCTCGTTTTGCGTATAGTGTAATATCTTTTTGGATTGGTGAAGAGAAATCAAATACTTGTGTAAAATCATTATCTTCGTACCATCATATAAATTTATATCCATCCATTGTAATTTCTTCAGGTTTCTCTAATAAATTTCACTTTGAAATAATTTTATCATCGATAATGTTTCATGAACTATTTGTTATAAATTTTACAATAAATGTGTTTTTGCTCCATTCCATACGAGCATTAACAGGTTTTTTATCTGTATAATTATCATCTATTTCAATTATTATTGATTCTGGTTCTTTTTCATTATTAATGAAATATGTACTATCATATCAAGATATTTCTGGATAAGAAAATTTTATTAAGTATTTGTTTGAAGTTAAATCTGATAAATTATACGTTCAATTCCTAAATTGATCATATGTATATGTATCATACAAACAATCATATGTATCAGAATAATAGCAGTCTTGATATATTTCAAATTTTATATTTTGTTTTTGATCATCAGTGATGATATCTTTGTTTATATCTCAGCTAAAATCTATATTTAGTGTTATACCAGCACTTTCTGGTCGGTTCCTAATTCAAAGAGCATATCATAGAGGAAATATATTATTGTTGATGTTTACTTCATTTTGATTTTTTGTTAATGTGAATGAATATCTATTATAATTATCATTATATCATTCAACTTTATTTTCTTGTAATAAATAATATTCCTTTGATAGTTCTATATTGTCTTCTATTTTAAATATACCATCGTTATCAGATATAAATCATGATATATAATTATTTTCTTTATCGTAAAGGGAAAACTCTGCTCCTTTTATTCTGTTATTTATATCATGTCAATTGTAGACTACAGTGTTCATAGAAACGTCAGATTCTCAATATCCAATGCTTGGGGACTGAACACTCCAAGAGGAGGTTGCTGAGTAAGAATTAATATTTGCAGATGTTTCATAGTTTTGGTATCATTCTCATATTAGCATTGTTTTATAACTTATTTTTACGGGAGAAGCATCTTTTATACTAAAATATATATATCAATTCTGTTGTTCATAAGAGATGATATTTGCGGGATTGTCAAATTCAATATCACTTAAAATTAGTAACATATTTTCGGAAAGAGTAACTTGTAATGATATAGGTTCTCAATTATTCAAATCCATTCATAAAGGATTAACTGTCACTATAAAATTTGATGGATTATCTGAGTCTGAAGTAGTTTTTTCAAGATTTAAGATTTGATATTTTACTTCATATAAATAATCGTCTTGAACATTTTCGTAAATACTGCTATTTAAAAAGGAGTATCAGCCGTTGTTAATAAAATCTTGTAAAAAAGCATTTTTTGTATCTTCGGTGTCTTTGAATGATGTATAAAACACTATTTTATATGCATCATAAACTTGAGTTCATGAAAAGTTGATAATTGCTCCTGATGATGTAGATGTTGTCGTAATTGGTCATGATAACATAGTTCATTGGTAATATTCATCTCATCAATAGATTAGTAAGTTATCTCGAAATTTACTACCGTTATATAATTCGAAATATCTAGTATCAAATATATTGTTTAATTCAAACTCATTCGAATTAACTCATCCTATAATAATTTCAAATTTTTGATATTTATCAACATTCAATCAGCTTCATAACGTTATTTTTTCGTTTAATGATGAAACATTCAATTGTATCCAATGCTCACTTTCTGCGAATGTGATTGAAGTTAGAATTTCGACTCATAGTAAGATGGCTACTGTTAATACGTTGATTACTTTTTTCATTTTTTTTGGTTATTAAAAATATTAAACATATATATTATATTCGTAAGATGTATTTTTTTCAAAAATTATGACATATTTTTATTCATTTTGGATTGACTAATTTTATGAATGATTCAGAATTAAACTTGGCTTAAAAATATAATATATCTGTATTTTTCTCAACAATTTTTTCTAATTCATTTTGTTGGATGTTTAGAGTTTCACATAATTTTTCATATACATAAGTGACGTAAGCAGGTTCGTTTTGTTGCCCACGCATAGTTTGAGGAGGTAGAAATGGAGCATCGGTTTCAGTCAGAATTTTCGCAGTTTTGATATTTTTGATTGATTCACGGATATTGCTTGCACTTGGGTATTCAATTACATTTGTAAATCAAAGTCGTAGATTTGGAAAAGTCTTTTCGGCTTCAGCTAGTTCATTAGGTCAGTATCATCGAGAATGAAAATAGATTTTCAAATCTGAAAAATCTTTGAGAATTTCCATAGTCTCATTAAAGGCATCACGTGAATGAATCATAAGAGGGAGATTTAATTTTCTAGCTAATTCTCACTGGGATTTCAATGCGTTCTGCTGAACTTCAAGAGGTGGATTGTCTTGGAAATGTAAATCAATTCCACATTCTCAAATCGCAACTATGTAATTTTTATTTTCCTGATAAACTTTTTCTAATTCATCCAGAAGTGGTAAGAAATCTGATTCATTATGTGGAATATCACATGGATGTCGTCAAATTGCAGTTTTTACAGTTAATCATTGGAAATCTAAAATAGATTCTTTTGCAATTTGGATTCATTTTTGATTGTATTCGTTATTTGCTCAGGCGTTAACTACTATTTTTCATCAGATTTTTTCGAAATTTTGTAAATATTTTTTGTAATCTCAAAAAAGCTGGTCAGTATTCAAGTGTGTATGTGCGTCTATTATCATTTGATAAAAAACTATTTATCTAAATCGATATGTAAAGATACGGTTCTTGTAAAATAATTCAATGTTTGTTGCTTTTTATAGATTTTGTTTTAGTACATATGAATTATTTATTAATTCTAGTACAAAACATCTTAATTTTGTATGAAAAAATATGAGTTTTGAAAGTTCGTATTATTTGTATAAAAGATTCTCTTAAGTTCTGATAAAATACGGATTTTAATGTTTATTAAGCTCTTTTTGTAAATAATGATTACCATCTTCTCCAGCTTGGACAAGGTTGATTTACATTAATATGAGCGAATCATTCATATTGGATAGCTTCTTTGATAGCTTCTTTCATTCAGTTTAAGTCTTTTCCATCTACTCTTTTTACGAATCCACATCATGCACTTTCTAGTAATTTTACAGGATCAAAAGGTTTAGTCTGATTTCCATTTGGAGTAGAATTAGTCTTTACATTTAATGGAGTAGTAGGAGAGGCTTGACCAGTAGTCAAAGCATAATTTTCATTATCACATGTAATATGTAAGATATTTATGTTATTTCTAGCAGCATGGAGCAAGTGTCATAATCCGATTCCATAAGTATCTCCATCTCCAGAAAGTGAGATTACAGTTAATTTAGTGTTTGCAAGCTTTACTCCTGTTGCAAAAGGTATTCCTCTCCCATGTAGAGTTTCAGCTCAATAGCAATCCATATATTGGCTCATTTTACTTCCACATCCGATTCAAGTTACGAAAACCACATTTTCTTTCTCTATTCACAAACTTTCTAGAGTCTGTTTGATAGCTAGGTGAATCAAAAAATTTCAGCATCAAGGACATCGTTGTATGGATTGTAGGTTAGTTCTCATTTGTTGTTTTAAACGATAATAAATTTTTTTGTTCTCCCTTTTCAAATGGAGATACCCCGATTTATCGGGGAAAGGGATTTTAACCCCTTTGTCCTAACGGACATTTCCCAACCCCTCAGCCTTCGGCAGCTCCCCTTAAAAGAGGAGCACAAAAGGGGCAAACATTATACTTGTCATTCTGAGGAGCTTGTGACGAAGAATCTTGTGTGTTAGTAATGTGCCTAAGATTCTTCCACATTCGCTTCGCTCAATGTCAGAATGACAAACTGTTGTGTAAAAATCCCCAGTCACTTCGTGACAGCCCCTTTCGGTAAAGGGGCACAGATTTTTATTTTATTTTTTCTTCAATTTCTTCTACCATAAATGGATATAAACTGAATTTCCTTAAATGGTCAATTTTATTATTCCATTCATCAGTAACTAGTCAACACTGTGTACGAATATATCTCTCACAGCTTCCATCATGATTTAATTCAACGAATAATAATTTTTCAATCTGATTTTTATTCTCTTTAAAGAATTT
This sequence comes from uncultured bacterium, assembly GCA_946408385.1. Lineage (GTDB taxonomy): Bacteria > Patescibacteriota > Gracilibacteria > Absconditabacterales > Absconditicoccaceae > UBA3291. The sequence continues at coordinate 19,756 of CAMJSB010000011.1, forward strand.
TCTCAAACTTTCATCGAATGGTTGGAATACTTTCATCACGATTAGTCACCAGTCGCTATTTTCAGAAATAACTTTTTCAATAGGGTAGCGATTGATTCACCAAGTGATGAAGAATTTTTTTGCATTTGGATTGATTATTTCATAAGCAATTCAGTCGTTCAATTCTTCTTTTTTGAATGTCTCCATTTTTCTAGCACGTTTTTCCATTTGCTGAATTTTAATTTTTGGATCTTCATTTGTTGCTCAGCTTTCTGTATGTTCGTAAGAAGTAGCGATAAATAATGTATTCTTAGTTCACGGAATAGCTTTTGGAGATATTCAACTTTGTGTATTTTTGTATCTCAAATATTCATCATTTTCTCATCATTTAGCTATTTCTCAATGTTTAATTTCAGGTTTTTTTAACTTATTTACATCAATACTCATCAAACATTCGGATAGAGTCTTGTCTACCAAGAACATTACAGGATGCTGATAAATTTCACTCCAATTCAAAGCTCGAGCTATCATTTCATAAGCATCTTCATAAGTACTTGGAGCTAAAACGATAGGTTTAGTTTCTCCAAATCATGCATTTAAAGCAATATCTAAATCTCATTGAGCTACAAAAGTTGGAGTTCCTGTACTTGGTCAGTCTCTTTGAGATAAAACATATACTCATCATAGTTCAGCTTGATTGGCAAATGCCAAGCTTTCTACCATTAAGGCAAATCCTCATCCACTAGTTCCACACATAGCTCTTTTTCATGCATATGATGCTCCGAGCATCATCATACTTACTGCGATTTCATCTTCTCCCTGCTGGAATGTTATTTCAGGATGTTCAAGAATTCCATTAATAATACTTGAAGCCGGAGTCATCGGATAAGCTGAATAGAATTCTAATCAAGCTTTAGTGGCTCCATCAGCGATTAAGTGATTTCCAAATTCTATTGATAATGGAGTTCAAACATTGTTCGATAAATCAGCAATTATTCATCAGTTTTGCTTTCCATATTCGATTCATTCGTCCAGAGATTTCAGATTTCAGTCCCTATCTTTTGCCAAAAATCATCTCTCTTCTAAGACTCTTTCTGCATCTTCATGTTTCAAATTTAGTTTTTCTACAGCAATTCAGAATGCAAAAGTATTTTTCCTAGCTGTATTTTCATGACTTAGTTCTACAATCTCTTCTAAATCGAATAATTCATAATTTTTCTCTAAAGCTAATCTATCCAAAGCGATAAAAAGCTGAACTTTACGAGAAAAATAAGGTTTATCATCATCGGAAATATTTACAAACATTGTGTTATTATTTCATTTTATCACGCTGGCATATTCTTTATCCACTCGCACAGTATATCAGTTCTCAGCTAATAATTGAGCTAATAATTCTCATGCTGTGTTAATTCCAGATCCAGCTTGTCCTGAAAAAGCTATATTTAGATGCATAGTTCACCAAAAATTATAAAATATTTCATTCAAAATGAAATGATAATAAAAGTTTGGCTAAAAACAAGTATAGTTGTTGTCTATTTTTTGATAGAGAATACGTAAGATTTCCCACTTTTCGACATATTCAGTTGGTTAAGTTTTAATTCGTTCAAAATGAAGAAGAGTCAGATTTTTTTTATTTATTTGAATTTTTATGGTGAAAAATTATAATTAAGGTACTCATGGGGGTGAATTTTGGATTTGATGGAAGGATTCCGTGTGTATAGATAGCCACT
>CAMJSB010000012.1 GCA_946408385.1 uncultured bacterium
CTGGCTCCCACTCAGTGAAGTCATCCAGAAACTTTATAAACAGATTTATCAAATTTTCCTCATGCATGCAAAACTGTATAAACAGTTTCCAAAGCTGATTTTCCAGTCTTTGGGTGAATATCTACAGGAATTCATCTTCAGTTATCATGCACAGTTACACTTCAGTCTTCATTCATAATCGTAGTAATGTGAGTACAGAATCCAGCTAAAGCCTCATCCACAGCATTATCCACGATCTCCTGAATCATATGATGTAAACCTCTCTGATCAGTAGTTCCAATATACATTCAAGGTCTCTGTCTAACAGGCTCTAATCATTCCAATACTTTAATATGAGAGGCATCGTACTGTTTGTCATTAGTAATCCCAACATTTGAATCCAAATCTGTCATAATTTTTCTTTGAGTATAAAAAAATCAATCAAAACTTAACCAACATAAAAAGAATAAAAAAATCAGACTCTTTTTCAAGTGAAAATTCAATTTGTAGCTATTTAAAATGTAGCATAAAGACTTGAATTTTTTGGTCAATTTTTTATAAAAATTTTAACTAAATTTCAGTCAGATTTTTTGAAAAATGAAAGTAGTAACAAAGAATAAAAGAGCATATTTCGACTATGAATTTTCCGCTGATTATACAGCTGGAATAGTTTTGGCATGACATGAAGTTAAATCTATCAAAACTTCACATGTAAATATATCTGATACTATCATTTCTATTCAGAATTGAGAAATATTTTTACTATGAATGGATGTGCCATTATATTCTAAAACTTCTCCAAACTTGGCTCCACATTACCAGCCAAAGCAAAAAAGAAAACTTTTGGTAAATAAAAAAGAGCTTTCCAGAATCGCAGCTCAGCTTGATAAACCATGAATGACAGCAGTTGCATTGGAAGTTTTGATTACTGATAGAGGATTTATCAAAATCAAAATCTGAATCGGTCGCTTAAAGAAAAAGATAGAGAAAAAGCAGATTCTCAAGGAACGTTCACAGGAAAAAGAAATGAGAAAAGAAGCTAAGTTGTTTAATTAGAAAAATATTTTCGAAAATTTGATTTTTTAATAATTTTGAATACTATTGTTTGGTATTTATTTTCTTTTCCACAAAAAATGTCGAATCCATTAAATAAACAAGCTATTTCTTGTAAAAAATGGTGAAAACGGACAATAACTCGAAATCTACGGTTTTTAGCTATGTTATGGTACACGGCTTTCCAATTTTTTATATTAACATGATGAAAAGATATAATTGAGACCTATAATCAAAGCATATTTAATCAATACAGTGGATTAATATCTCTTGCTGAAATAATAATTATTATAGCAGTATGGTTGTGCCCATTAATATGGATTATTAAATCATACAATTTATTACTTGAATATAGACCTAATAACAAAATTTTTGTTAAAAAATGATGGATTGCAGGTATTTTACGATGTATTCCTATAGTTTGTTTATATACAAAATTCAGAATTTTAAAAGATTTATACTTTAATTTAACTGAAGAAAAAGGGCATAAAAAGAGAACTTTTTATACACGATATATATTTTATTTATTAGCTCGGGGATTTTTCATAATTCATAATCTTGTATCATGAATGTCTGATACAAATCTATTGGAAACGGTAAAAGTAAATTCTCTTATAACATCTTTGTTGGCTACAATAGCGATTCCTACATTTAACAATATAGTTGGAATAATTTGAAATTTCTATGAGACATTTAATATAATAAAATGAGTAACTAATAAAGAGAATAAAGATATTAATAAAGATGAGGAAAAAATAAATAATGAAGTTATATCAGATACAATAAATAATAGAGAAGTAAAAGTTAAGAAATTTAATTTAAAAAAACTTTTATATATCATTTTGGGTATAGTTATTCTTTTATCTTTAATTGTTGGAATATTATCAATTAATAAGAACAAATCTTTAAATATCAAGGCAGAGCAAAATAATAGTATACAGACTGTAGAGGATAGAATAGCAGAGGATAGAATAGAAGAGTGAAAAATTGATGATAAGAAAATAGAAGAAACTCAAATCAACAACGAGAAAAACGAGAATGAAAATACTACAACACCAGAACAACAAATGTTTGAAAACAATATAAAATGCCAAGAATACCTATATAATTTTAAATCTGAATTCTGAACTTGATATAAAAATTTTTCAACATTTTTTAGCCCAAAACTTAATACATGTCTCGTTTGATATGAATATGAATGATATGAATTTGTAGGTCCGTGGAATAGAAATCATGATATAATATACTATATCGATGATATGTTTAATAGATCTTCTTGATGTAAATTTGCTAACCGTATGGAACTTTATTATCCTAATTCAATAACAGATGATAGAAACTATTCTATAGAATCGCAAATAAAAATTTGTAATTGTGAAAATATAGAAGAGTATGACAAAAATGATATAAAACTATGTAATCTTTGAGTTGGAGATATAAAAACTCTTCGATGAAACGAGATTGTTTATTTAAAGTGAGATAAGAACTAATACATAATATACTTATCATCCTGACCATAGTAATAACTCTTAATTTTGAGTACATCTCATTTTCTAGCTCAGAATTCTTCTAATAAATTTATATATCATTTCTGGTCCATCTGCTTCCAAAACCACATTTCAGCCTCATCATTTCCCCAAGGAGTAATGAAAACCAGTCTACATATTTCAGCATTTTTGATTTCGTAAACATTTGTATATCTTGCAGCTGCAGGTTCGAGATATCATTCTTCCACCAAGAAATCTTTTTCTTCTTCAGTAATATCTGTAATCATTTCTCCATCTTCATCATCAAAATCCAATGCGATTTTTGGTTCAACTGTAGGTATCTCCATTTTTGGTAATTTTTTGAGCATTTCAGCCAATCCACGACACCATTCTCACACTCAATAATATGTTCATGCAGAAGTGACAAAAATATTTTTTCTGATTAGATCTTCTGGTAAAGGTTTATATCAATGCTCTTTCAGATAATCAGTAAAAATCTGAATTAATAATTTCTCATATTCAGCTAATAATTCTTCATCATTTATCAGGTCATATTTGTTCAGTACAAAAACAACTCTCTTGGTCATAAATAAATCTCAATCTACATATACGTTGAAATTGATTCAGTCTCATTGCTTTTCGAAAGTGAATTTATAATCATCTTCGTCTTGTAAGAATTTCTGCTCAATGTATATACGAATCTCATCGAATAGTCAGTTTGTTTCTTTGATTCATTCATCATAGCGAGACATATCCATCACCATAGCAAAAATTCTGGCTTTTAAGACATGACGAAGAAAATCATTTCATAGTCATTTTCCCTCAGCGGCTCACTGGATCAATCCAGGAATATCCACCATATTAAATCTGAAATCTCCCACAGATACACTTCATAGATTTGGTACAAGTGTTGTGAAAGGGTAGTCAGCAACTTTAGCTTTGGTAGATGCTGCACAGTTAATCAACGAAGATTTTCCCACACTTGGATTTCAAATCAATCCCACATCTCATAGTAGCTGTAATTCCAAAATTAGATTTAATTTTTGTCCAGGTTCTCATAATAAGAAAAAATTCGGATATTGATTCACAGCATCCTTGAAATGGATATTTCATTTTCATCCGATTCATCATGCTACAGCTTTCCAAGTTTCTCAATCTTCTGTAAAATGGTGTAATATTTTTCCAGTTTCGGCATGTTTTACCATAGTTTCCACTGGTACTATCAGAGTCAAATCAGGTGCATTTGCTCCATATTGATCTTTTGTCCTTCAGTCTTCTCAGTTCTTTGCCTTGAATATTTTCTTGTATTTGTATTCCAGTAGTGTGCTTTCATCTTTGCTTGCTTGAAAAATTATGGAACCTCCGTTTCCACCATCTCATCCATTTGGTCATCAGTATGGGATTCAGCTTTCTCTTCTCCCACTAGCGAGTCCATTTCCTCATTTTCATGATTCTACACTAATTTCCACTTCATCATAGAATTGCATAATTTTTCAGACAATAATAAAACCTACTCAAAATTATAAAAAAATCTGAAAATAAATCAAGTTGATGACTTTTTTATTTAATTAGAACTAGGTTGCTCATCAAGTACATTTAATGTCCAATCAGGCACTCATTTTTTGACTATAGACTGAAGTCAGACTTCCATATCTCCATAATGTCAGAACACAGTAATTAGTGAATCTGAATATGGAATCGGTTCATTACCCATAGTGATACAGAATTCTACATCTTCAGTTCATGAATTTTTGATAGTTAAATATTTTTTATTGACATTACCATTTTGTTTTATAAAGGATTCAACATCACCATTATCAAAGAAAGATTTTAAAGAATTTCAAGTATGCACAACAATATCAGACATATATTCAATTCATTCACTATCTTTATCGTAAGCAAATAACGCAAAAGTAAGTTCAGAACTGTCTCAGTTAAGTGATAATTTAGTATAGTCTCTTAGCTTAGTAATTTTCATATAGTCTCCAGACAATATTTGATTCAAATTTCATTCTTTTCATGTATCATCATTAAATAAAGATAACATAATTCACGCTCAAGTAGCTAATTTAATTTTATTTCAGCTACAATCAGAATTTCTAATATCATTTGTTAAAGTTGCAAATCTTCAAGTAATGGTCATAGTAAAATGGGGGTCAAATCACCCATATCCAGAGAGAAAATTTCATGTCGTAATAAAATCCCCACTCAAAACATGATTAAATCATGCCTCTCTATTGTAAACCTCAGTCAGTCAGAGTTCAGTTCCAGCTTTTGCTATATAAAAAGCTCTAAAATAGTTGGATGTCATATTTCAGTATGTCATCAAACGCTGAATTTGATTGATGGATAATAAAGAAATTACACTACTAGCTAATAATATCAAAATCACAAGCAATGAAACATTACCTCTTAATTTTTTATTTCTGATTTTCGTTAGTAGCTTTTTCATTTTATAGGTTTAGATTAAAGAATAATTGTAAAGGCTGATCTATCTTATTAGTTCATGTTGGTTGATATAGAGGAGCATATAGATGCACAAACATCCAAAATCCTGGCTGATGGACATCATTTATCACAATTCAATCATTTCCATCGCCAAAATAATTTTCATCACTATTATAAGGGATTACCTTAAACATAACTCTTGATATGATTACTTTTCCACTTGGTATCAAAGATGTTTTATTCTCTCACTGATCCAAAATTAGTTCACATCATGTTAATGCATTGCGGACTTTTTCAGAAACATCAGGATAAGCTCATTCTTCATTAGATAGAAAGTTACCATCCAATTCTAAACATCAGTCTCATGTTGTATAGATACTAGTTCATGACCATTGTCATCATGTCAGATATAGAATATCAGTAAATCATGATGAATTCGTAAGATTTATATTATTACCGCTGTATGCATCATAATCAATGGTTGCTTCATCTGAAATCGCTTGAAAAACCTGAGTCAAAATCAGAGATTCTTCAGAAATGTTTTTTTCTTGTTCAATTCTTAGCGCAGTTCTAGAAATTGTAATATAAGATTCCATCAAAACAACAGCCAAAATTCAAACGATAACTAATACAATCATCATCTCAATCAGTGTAAATCATTTTAGCTTTGTTTTTCTTTTCATTACAATCTACAAATTAAAATAAATTATTGTTTAAATTCATAATTTCACATAAAAGTTTCCATCACTTTTTCTCCAGTTAAATATCATTTTTTATATAATACGTGTGATTCAATTTTAAGCAATTTATCAGTATCTACAACATTCCCATCTTCAGCTATAACTCACGTAATTAGTAAATATCTCGCAAACCGACTTCTTTCATCATCATTTCATACATGATCATAGAGATATCAAGTTACTCATTCTACGATATTTCATGTATGAAAATAAATCTGATATCCACTAAAGAGAGTATCAAAATCCCCATCCAACCTTCAAGTTTCTACATGAATATATTCATTTCCAGTTCACATTCAGATTTTTAATATTTTGTTTTCATCTCCAGATCAGAAATATCCATCGCAGAATGGATTTTCATTTTCATTATATTCGGCTTTTAGAGAATCTATGTGCTTAAAAATACAATTCCAAGGTAATTCTTTATGAAAATTTGCATCACGTAGATTAAACATCAGTTCAATTCATTCACGAGCAAAAAATGCTGACTTTATCTGAATATCGGCATAATCTTTATTTCTCAATGTTTGCGAAAGTCATTGCAATACTACCAAAATTCCAATACAAAAAACCACAATAACGATCATAGTTTCTACTAATGTAAATGCTTTAATTCTTTTCATAACTTTTTTGTATTATAAATATTAATATTATTTTCATCCTCTGTAAATTCTTTACATTTTGACTCAGATAACTCGATTAATCTACAGTTATTTTTAGAAATTACAAAGCAATAATCTTTCATATCATTCACGCGAGCCACAATCGTAACACTTTGATATTCTTTTTCTCCTCCAGTTCATATTTTACAAGATATATTATACGGATAATAATATAAAGTAACACTTTTACTATTATTATCAATACCAGAAATAGATTTTATTTCAAATCTATCTACAAATGCATAACTATATATACTTTCTCAAGTAGCACTCTTATAATTAAAATCAATTTTATTTTCATGTCATGAAAAAGTCACTTCCATAGTTCCATACATCTTTGATGCAATACTAGATGATCATAAATTTCTGGAATAACGAGATTGCATTTCCGCTAAAATTGATTCTTTAACAGTTTTATTTTTTACTTTTTGAATTTGATCTCCAGACATATACACAGTTGCCATCAACATAATTCAAATAATAACCAAAACTATTACCATTTCGATCAAAGTAAACGCTTTACATACTGTATTCTGATTTTTTATTTTCTGAATCATGGAGATTGGTCATAATAATTATAAAAATCTGAATCAAATTATCCGATTCCAGCAGAATCCATTACCGCAAAAATCAAACTAAATACTCCAAGAGCGATCATCAGTACAATTCATCATACAAAAATCAAAATGAATGGTTCGATTGCTTTTGAAAAGTTTTTGATTGAATTATCAAGTTCTTCCTGATAAATATCAATCACATTTTGCATAGCATTTTCTAAGTTCGCAGTTTCTTCTCATACCTTTATCAAAACAGCGACATTAGACGGCACAATTTCAGGGTGCTCGCTTATCGGTTCATATAAACTTTTTCCAAGAGTTATATCTGCCAACACTCTTTCAATCATATTCTGATACAAAGGAATTCTCAAAATATCACGCAAAAGTCTGAATGTATCCACATAATCCATCCCACTTCCAATCATTAATTTCATATATCTTGCCCATTTTATCAAATAATATGATTTCGTCATATTTCAAACAATAGGCAAAGAAATCAGCGTTCTATACATTTGCCTTTTACCTTTCTCTGTAGCAGAATATGTAATTATCAATAAAATAAACAAAATTCAAAACATTATAATATACTTTCGATAGCTAACCACAAAATCTGAAAAGTCTTTAAGTACCATTGTAATACTCGGCATATCTTCTACCGCTATAGATGAACTCAAAGAATCAAAAATACCAGGCAAAACAAAACCAAATAAATATATCACAGCAGCCAAGGAAATCACTATCAAAAATGCCGGATAAATCATAGCTCAAATATATTTTTGTTTAATCTCACTCAAATAGGCATATTCTTCAGCCAAAGACTGTAATACATCAGGAAGATTTCCACTTGTTTCTCATGTTTTAATAATTGCAGCATCTCATTCATCGAAATACTCTGGCAATCTACCAATAGCATATGATAACTCCTTACCTCTATCCAAATACCCATAAATTATTTTTGCCACCTTTTTTACTGCAGCATTATCAGATGTTGTTTGAATTGTTTTCATAGTCTCTAGTAGAGGAACTCCACCTTTCATCATATACACCAATTCTTTATAGAAAAGTATTTTATCTTTTCACGAAAAAGTAGTTTTATCTGTTGTATCCAAAACATATTCAATTATTTTATCAACAAAACTTCTTTTGGACATAACTTCATCTAAATCATATCATTCTGCCTTTGGATTTTTTTCGGTCATTTTAAACTGGTAAATATTTAAATTTACAAATTATTGAAAGTTGCTAAATATTTTATCAAAAACTGAATCAGAATCTTCATCTTCAGAATCAGATTGATCTTCTTTTACATCTTGATTCTCTATCCCAGCACATTCAACAACACCCTTAAATTTTTCATCATAATAATAATAAGCAATCATTGAAATATCTGTAATTTGAGGCTCATCATTTGCTACTACATCATATGATACAGCTTGAATTTTATACAAAATACGATCTTCAACATTATTAACTATTTTCTTTTCCACATTATAAAGGAATTCTATCAAATCCTGAACTGTTTCAAATTCAACCTGAATATCAACTGGCACCTTGAAAAAATGAGAACCTTCAGATCAAACCGATTCTGGATCTCAAATATTAATTCTCAAAATTTCTCATACTCTATCTCTTTCTCATCAAGAAATATCTTGTTTAATCAAATATTCATTCAAATTTTTAAGAACTCTTTTTTCATCTACAGGCATTTTTCTATTATAAAGAGATTGCAACTGTAAATATGATAAAGGAACCTTGATATCATAATCTTCTAAACTATTTCAAGATCACGTTTTCCATTGATCAGGTAATTTAGCACAATTACTTTTTTTATTTAAACACAATTTAATAGCTTCTTCATTCCTAACTACTCAATTCGTATCATCACACAGATAAGCCATATCATCTTCAGCATCTTTGATATCTCTTTCTAAATTAGCTCTTTGTTGATTAGCTGTATCATATGCAGATTTACTGGATTTCAACTTATCATTAGTATTTGGTATCCAAAAGATCAAAAACAAAATTATAAATATAAACAATATAACAATATATAATTTATATTTTGCAGTTACTCTTCTAATTTTGGTAATAGAAGATTCTCAATCTTGTTTAGCCAATAATACATCATTTTTAATATCAGATGCTGGCTTATCCTCCTGTAGGAGTCTATCCATAATTTCATTATTTTCCATTGTTAATTACGTTAGCAGTTAAAGTAAAATTATATCATAATTCTCATTCAGACTTTTCATAAGTCTTGATAGAGATATTCTCCAAAAAGTCTAACTCCTCAAATCTAGTAATAAGTCATTTCTTAGAATTTACTCATTCATAAAGTAAACGTAGATTTGTAACATATCCGTCTAATTTAATTTTCTCCAAAGAAATCTCAAAATTTGAAAATTCAATATTAGCTGTATCGGATCTATCTACATCTAATAAATCTCAAAATATTGCCATAATTGCATTAATATGATCTGACCAAGGCATCATTTTATCATTTTGTTCCATGTCTTGTACATATTGCAATTTATCATAACCAAACCTATCAGAGAAACTACCTAATTTAGCTTGCTTCCTATCAATATCTCTTTGAATCTTTTTAGTGTCATACTTAATAATTACATTAGAAACATATAAATAACCCCATCGGACCAATAAACCAAAACAAACTAAAAAAGCGAGTCGAAAAATCTGCTTATAGTTCGTGGTCTTTTCTGTACGTGTTGCCATGAATAATACTAAAGAATAAAATTTTCACTCTTAAGTATATTCACTTTTTATAAAAAATGCAAATTTTTGAGGACTTTTTTATTTCCTTAATATATATATCACTCTATCAATATCTCACTCAAATAATTTATATCTATATTCCTTTTCTAAAACTAGATTTTTCTTTTTAGCAGTATTCAACAAAACTTCTTTTTCTTTATCGTTTACTTGCTTCATCAAAGCAATTCTTCCTCATTTTTTGACGAAGGGAGCGGCTCGATTCAATAATTTATCAGAATATGCAACTGCACGAGCTGTAACCAAATCAAAAGTCTGATTCTTGATATCTTCAATTCTAGTTCGCATCATTTCTACATTTTTTACTCCCAACTCTTCCAGAATTTCTCAAACTGCGATAGTCTTTTTTCTGACAGAATCGATACCTACAAAATCACATTCAGGATGGGAAATTGCAAGAGGCATCAACGGAAATCATCCTCCAGTCCCGATATCTGCAATTTTCATTCATTCTTTTCGCTCAATAATCTTTTCTAACTCTAAACTGTCTTGAATATGCTTTACCCTAACTCATTTCTCATCACGAATAGCAGACAGATTTATTTGTTTATTTTTTTCTAAAAATGCATGGATTAGGTTATCCCAAATTTGCATATCATAAATGTAATGAATTAAAAATTCTGATTTTTTTATTCTTTTTTTGTCGACAATCAAATTTAGATTTAGTATTATGAGACTTCAATTGCTTTTTCCTAGAATTTAATATTCATGAGAAAAAATCACTATGTAATTCCTGAGAAGATGGATCAAAATCTCATTCACTTAGCATATGTCATTTCACAGCGATATCAAATATAGTATCATTTTCACTAAAAGAATTTGCTGGAACAAATATTGTACTTTCGGTGGTTATTGCATGACTACTCTTATTAGTATAAGTTCACTGATAGATATATACATCATTATCGTGAGCATAATCAATTATAATAGGTTCATGATTTGGAATATTAATATGAATGAATGTATGCACACTATTGATATTCAGTTTTGAAAGTTTTAATATTTCTACACATAAGCTCATTTTCTCTGATAAGTGAGGAAATTGTTTTTTCAATTTATTAACAAAATATAAAGTCTGAGAAATACATGGATTCATATACAAAACTCATTTTCATTCTTTGACTCTATTTTCCAAATCTAATGCAGAATGATTACATATATTATCTATTTCTGGATTAGATCAATCTGGTAAATTAGCATAAAATTCCTTTTTTAAAAAATTGTGATTAATTATGGATTCAATATTTTTAACCAAAGCTTCATATTCTTTTTCCACCAACTGGGATTTTTCACTTTCAGATAAAAAATCTCCAAAATCAGATTTATTTTTTCATTCTTCAGTTGAAGAGTTTTTATCACTAATATTAAGATTATTCTTCTTATTCAAGGTCATATCTAAATTCAGATTAAAAACCATTTAAATTAATAAATAAATTACCCAAAAAAATCAATAGTTAAATCTACATCACAAAATCATCAATTAAAGCAATATCATTTCATGACATCATTCAGATTATTTTTTCTTTTGAAGTTCAGTTCTTAGTAATAAACATAGCTCCAAGTCACTTTCACTTTCTCTTTCTGGTTGTAAAAATTTCATCAGCCTGATACATATTTATATTACTACTTACAAACATATAATCCTTAATAGCAGTGGAAATATGCAAATGTTCTACTCTCACTTTGGATAAATCAATAAAATTCTGATCAAGCATTTCGTTCGCAATTCGTTGAAGAATCCCGCTTTCAGTTATCACTCACAAAAATTCTTCTTCATTATTATAAACCGGAATGTATGTATATCAGTCAGATTTTATATTTTTCAAAACTTCTGAAACTTTATCTCATAGATGAACTGAGTAAACCTCCTTTCTAAAGTAATCAATACATAGAGGAGGCTCCACAATTTTTTCAATAAATTCTGAAAGTTTGTTTATAGCACGATCAGTTGGAATAGCATAGAGATACTCATCTACTTTCAGTCCATGAGCAATATGGTTTCTCAATTCTCCAAAATATTTCAATTCACTCAAATGTAATCTCACAAACCAAGAAATAGCAAACTTTCATTCGCTAATCTGCTTGAGTTTATCGTTATATGGCATAAATCTATCTGTTTCTACTAATGTATCAAAAAATTTATCCAACTCATTAAACAGAGAAAGATATTTCATAACAATGGCTTGTTCTTCCTTTTCTTTTTCGCTCAGATTTTCATTTTTTTCTGTATCTACCATAATGTTTTACAAGGTATAGTAAAATTTTACACACTTTAATTATAATCAAAATTTTTAATTTTGCAAAAAAACCATTGCATTTTTCAAAAGAATCCTTATACCTCAAAACTGACAATTATTTTATTTTTTAGTGTTCAGAGATGGCAAAAAGAACAGCAACAAACAGAACAATTGAAGTTATTATGCTCCAAAATGACAAACATTTAGGAGAAAAATATGAAATTGTTAGAGTTAAACCTATTTTCGCTAGAAATGTATTATTTCCAAATAAGATAGCAATTCTTGCAGATAAAGAAGCAAAAAATAATTATGCTCAAAAAATGGAAGCTGCAAAAATCAGCAGAGAAAAGAAAGCTGCTTCACTTGAAGATTTGTTTTCAAAAATCACTGCAGATGGCGGAATTGAAATCACTAGGAAAGCTAATAAAGACAACACATTATATGCAAAAGTGGATGAAAATGATATCGCAGAAAAGATTAAGGAAGTTTACGGAATGGAAGTAGAATCTCACTTATTCAAACTCAAGAAAAAATTGAATGAAGTTGGAACTTATCCAGTAGTATTCACTTACAATGATCTCAAAAGAGAAGTTGTAGTTAAAATCGTAGCTGAAGTAGATGAAAAAGCAGCTAAGAAAGAGGAAGAAAAAGAAGAAGTGAAAGAAGTAGTAAAGACAAAAGAAGAAATTAGAGCTGAAAGAGAAGCAGCTAAAGCTAAAGAAAAAGCTGAGAAAATCGCTAAATTAAAGGAAAAATATAAATAAGATTACATTATTATATATTATAAGTTGCTATAAAAATGTGGCAACTTTTTTGATTTTTTTGAAAATTTATGTATAATGTCTGCATAAATTTTAATTTAAGAATTATAAACAAAATGAAAAAGAAATTATTATGGACCTGAATTCCATTTGTGCTAATTATAGCTGTTGTGGGTCTTATTTTTTACGGTAATAATAAAGAAGATTGAAAATACAGTGAAAAACGGAAATATTTATCAGCTGAAGAATGTTATGATGAAAATTGAAATAGAGCTACAAATTTTGAATTTGATGAGCAAGGCAACTTAATAAACTGTTATAACTCAAAATGAAATCTTGATGGTAAGTGGGTAGAAACAAAACATTACGACAATTGAGAATTTGAAGAGCATAGCAATTATGAAGATTGAGAACTTAATTGAAAAAATATAGAATACTTTAACTGACAAATAATTTGGGAAGGAAATTATAAAAATTGAGAATTATATAGAGAAATCGTTTACAAAAATTGACAAATTGAAAGTGAAAAAAATTATAAAAATTGAGAAGATGATTGAAAATGGATATATTATTATGAGAACTGACAAATAGAATGGGAAGAGAATTATAAAGATTGAAAATTAGATGGTAAATGGGCAACTTATTATGAGAATTGACAGATAAAAGAAAAAAAATATTATAAAAGAGGGGAAATAGATTGAAAATGTATTGAATATTACGAAAATTGACAAATAAAAAAAGTAAGTCATTATAAGAAAGGAGAAATAGGCTGAAAACAAATTGAATATTACGAAAATTGACAAATTAGCCGAGAAGCTAATTATAATAATTATGAAGATTGAAATTTGAATTGAAAATATATAGATTACTATGAAAATTGACAAATAAAAGAAGAAAAAGTTATTAAAAATGGTGTAGAAGTCCAAAAGAAAGAATATGATGAAAATTGAAATAATCCAAATGTATACTATGAGAATTGACAAATTAAAACAATTAAAAATTACCACAAAAATTGACAATTAAATTATGAAATAAATTACAATAGTGATTGAAAACAGGATTGAAAAGAAGTATGGTATTACGAAAATTGACAAATAGAGAGAGAAAAAACTTATAAAAATTGAGAATTAGTTTGAGAAGAAATAGATTATCACAAAAATTGACAAATTCGACACAAAATAAATTACGAGGAAATATTCGCACAAGACAATAAAGACCATAAATCAATTTATTATTATGAAAATTGACAAATTGATGAAGAACGGAATTATAAGAATTGAGAACTAGATTGAAAACAATTAACATATTACGAAAATTGACAAGTAGAGAGTGAACGGAATTATAAGAATTGAGAACGTAATGGTAAATATATCAACTATTACAAAAACTGACAAATTAAGGAAAAGGGTTCTTATAAAAATAATAAAAAAGAAGGAAAGCGAACAGAATTTTATGAAGACTGACAAACAAAAACAGTAAGTGATTATAAAGAAGGAGAACTAGATTGAAAGCAAACATCATATTTTAGAGATCAACAAATTTATAACGAATGTAGCTATAGTGATGGAAGATTAATCCAATGTAAAGAATAAAATATAAACTAAAATTAAACAGAAAGATTTAATAAGTGTTCTAATTGTCGCTTGAAAAAAGTGGCAATTTTTTAAAAATAATACTCCATTTTAGATTGCTTTTCTTGATATAAATCAGCTTTTTTGTATAATTCACCTCGACTTTTTGAAATAAATTTTATGCAAACTTAAAAATCAAAAATATGATTAAAATATTAAAAGAATTCTCAAAAAAAGAAGTCTGATTAGCTTTGGTCTGTATTATATTAATTGTTTGTCAGGTATGGATAGATTTGAGATTGCCTGAATATATGTGAAAAATTACTGAATTAATTCAGACAGAAGGTACTCAAGTAAAAGAAATTACACAGCAGTGAATCTGAATGCTATCTATCACTCTGATTAGTGTTTTGATTTCTATGATTTTGGTGTTTTGTTCATCAAAAATTGCTGCAAATTTTTCTGCAAAATTGAGGTCTAGAATCTATGAGAAAGTTCAGGGATTCTCTATGGAAAATGTAAAAGATTTTTCGATAGCATCGCTTATTACTAGAGAAACAAACGATGTTGTTCAGGTGCAAACTGCTATCGTACAATCTATTCAGATTTTTGTAAAAGCTCCCATCTTGGCTACATGGGCATTGATAAAGATTTTGGACAAAGAGCCATTGCGGTCAATTGCTACATGAGTTGCTATCTGAGCATTAGTTATCGTGGCGACGATTGCTCTGATTTTGGTTGTGCCAAAATTTAGAAAAATTCAGAAACTGGTGGATAAAGTCAATAATGTATCCAGAGAGCATATCAACTGAATTAGGGTAGTTAGAGCTTATAATGCAGAAAAATATCAAGAAGAAAAATTTGAAAAAGCAAATAAAAATCTGGCTGATACTCAGATGTTTACATGAAGAGTAATGTCTTTTCTGATGCCATCGGTAGATGTGATAATGAATCTTTTGATGGTTTCTGTATATTTTCTCTGATGAGTAATTATTATGCAAACGGCAGTGGAAGGTAGATTATGAATATTCTCTGATATGATGGTATTTTCATCCTATGCAGCACAACTTGTAATGTCATTTATAATGCTAGTTTTTGTACTTGTGATTTTGCCATGAGCATTAGTTTCAGCGAGAAGAATCGCAGAAGTATTGAATACTGAAAGCAATATCAAGGATTGAGATTTTGATAAAGAAACAGAGAAAAAATGAGAGGTGGAATTTAGACATGTGAATTTCAAATATCCAGATGCTGCAGAATATGTATTGAATGATATTACCTTTACAGCTAAGCAATGAGAAACAGTTGCACTAATCTGAGCTACATGATGTGGAAAATCTACGATAGTAAATCTGATTCCTAGATTTTATGATGCTAGTGATGGAGAGATTTTGGTAGATTGAGTAGAAATCAAAAAATATAAGCAAAAAACTCTCAGGGATAAAATCTGATACATCTCGCAGAGTGCTTTTCTATTCAAATGAAATATCAAAGAAAATATATTATTTGGAATGGATCAGCACGATGATGAATCTATGAAACTCGCTAGTAAGGTATCAGAATCAGAAGAATTTATCAAGTGACTAGATGATTGATACGAACATTTTGTAGCATTATGATGAACCAATTTCTCATGATGACAAAAGCAGAGACTTTCAATCGCTAGAGCCATCGCTAGAAAACCAGAAATTCTGATTTTTGATGATAGTTTCTCAGCATTGGACTATAAAACTGACTTAAAATTGAGAAAAAATCTGAATAAACTACTCAAATGATCTACGATATTCATCGTAGCTCAAAGAATCTGAACTATCAAAAATGCAGACAAAATCCTGGTAATAGAAGACTGAAAATGTGTATGAATCTGAAAACATGAAGATCTGCTTCATAGTTGTAAAGTCTATAAAGAAATCGCATTATCTCAGTTATCTAAGCAGGAATTAAATAATTAATCTATTTATCATTATCAATTATTAATGTCAGAAGAAAAGGAAAATAAACCTCAATCAAGGCGTGGTGGACCATGAAGAGGTCGCTATGTAAGTCCAGAGGATAGGGAAGTGAGAGATGTGAAATGAACATTCAAAAATTTTTTGTCATATTTCAAAAAGTATATTCCATATCTTAGTATTGCAGTAGTTTCAGCTATTATTAGTAGTATATTAGCACTAATTTGACCAGAATACTTATCCAAAATAACGAATCTAATCTTGGAATGACTAAATTCAACTATCGATAAAGACTGAGTTTATAAAATCTGAATTTTTCTAATCTGTATATATGCAGGTTCATGAATTTTTTCAATTCTGCAGTGATTTATTAATGCTACTATGACAGCAAAAATGTCTCGTCATATGAGATGAGATATTGTGAAGAAAATCGATAAACTGCCAATCAAATATTTTGATAAAACTACGACATGAGATATAT
>CAMJSB010000013.1 GCA_946408385.1 uncultured bacterium
CTTGGTCTTTATGATTTCTAACATAAAGTTTCATCCAGAAAGTCTGATTATCATCCAGAAGTGCGTCGTAAAATTTACTGATTGTATCTCACTTCACGATTGAGACTTTTTGATTTTCAAATACTAAATCTGATGGAGAATATTTTATCCATCACCGAATAGCAATGATAAGTATCGCAATAAACATAAACAAAACTCACTTTTTGCTTTTTTGCTTTTTATGGCGTGAATAACCAAATCAAACAGTTTTTTGAACCATGTTTCTATAATAGAATTAAAATTTATTTATGGAAAACGACATTTCATCACTCTCATCCTAAATCAAAATCTGACTCATCTATTTCTTCATCTTCTGTCATACTTTCATGATTTTTAGCACATTCTGGACAATATAAAACGAATGGAGTTTCTAGTTCTATCGCCTGATAAATCATTTCTTCAATATTGATTGTAGATGTCTTTTCATCGATAAAAAAAAGTACTTCATCATTTGCATAATTGATTTCATCTTTATTTAATGTAAATCTACTAGAATATCATTGAATTTTAATTTTTCTCTCAAAAGGTTTAGTACAATAATCACATGTTTCATTCAATGTACATTCCAATTCTTCGATTTCTACCAAAACATTTTCATCATCAATTCATGAAAGTCTGATTTTACCTGTAATTCACTCTTCACTAAGATTCGGAATCAGATTTGTCTTTTTATTTTCAAATGTAATTTCATCAACCGCAACTTGATTGAGCAAATCTCCTACTTTTATTTCAAATGTTTGGTCTTTCATTTCTATGCTTAGATGTATGATAAATGCAAGTTTATTTCTACTTTTTTCCTGGTGTAATACAAGGGCAAGCGACCTATTAAATTAATAAAAAAGGAGTAGATAAAACCTACCTACCCCTACGCGATTAATGAGTCTTATTTCCTCTCAAAGCAAACGATTGCACCCTTTTTACAAACAGCTACAGAAACGACTGTTAGAGCTGTAACCACTAGGTCTCTATGTGTCTGCTTTATGTATGCCAGCACACGTCCTGTACAGTAGACCGCATCATATTTGCAGTCATCCGCATCTATATAAATCACTCCGCCTTCTAACGGATGGATCTTTATTCCAAGAGATCCTGCAAAATCTTCCACAGCCTTGGAAATTCTTATTTTCTCCATACTTAATCATTTTTTGTTGGGTTTTACATTATTTTATTTATCTCCACTGTCAGTATAATCATTTTGATATTTTTTTCAAGAAAAATGCTATAATTATTAGTATAAAATGCATTATTATTAATTTTCACTTCATCTTGTTATATTTACCGCTTTTTTTATTATACCTATTATGAAAAAAGAAAACATGATGAAACATTACACAGGTTTATTCACTGAATATCCACAAGATTCATTATTTTTGAAATTACAAAAAAAGCTGACTAAACTTTTGAATAGTCTGGAATTGAATGATAAAGATATAATTTTGGCGATTTCGTGAGGAGCAGATAGTATGATTGTAGCAAGTCAGGTTTTGTACTATTTTTGGAAGAACAAATTGAATTTAACGAAAATTCATATCGCACACTGTAATCATAAAATCAGACCTGAAAGTGAAGATGAAGCCAAATTTATGGCAGAATTTTTTTCTGGTTTAGATTTTCATCTTTACGAAAGACTGTGATGAAACTGCGATGAAAATTCGCTCAGAAATCGAAGATATTCCCAGTTCTCATCGCTGCAAGAATCTACGAAAGCTTCATATATCTTTCTTGGCCACCATCTGAACGATAGAGTTGAATCAACTTTCCTGAATTTAATGCGTGGGGCTTGACTCAACGGATTTCTAAATATGCGTGAAGTGGAAAATCATCACCTACTTCCAGATGAATGTAAAGTTTGCCGCCCTTTATTGGAAACCTCAAAATCTGAGATTCTGAATATCTGTAATGAAATGTGAATTCCATTTTTTGAGGATAAAACCAATCAAGATGTTTCAGTTTCCAAAAGAAATCGAATCAGAAATCAGATTTTAAATCCAGTTTCTACATACTGAACTGAGAATGGAGAAGAAAATAAATTCTTGGAAAGTTTTGCATGAATTTACAAACAACTAGAAAATATCGAAAATTCAAATTCAAGTAAAGATTTGAAAATCATGCCAAGTTTCCCATTATGGAAGGCTGAATTTTCATACATACGAAGAAAAAATATTTTGGAATGTAATGAAAATGATGTTTTTGACCTTTTCCACACGTTAAAAATTCAAACTTCTGCGACTGTAGTAAATGAATGGAAGAATCGACTGAAAACCTGAAAAAATGGATATAAATATATTTGATGAGTTTACTTTTTCATCCATGGAAAACAGCTTTTTATCCTAAAAGCTGAAAAAAAATTTTGGAAAAGAAAAAAAAGCACTGATGAAAATATTATGGTATGAATTAAGAATATAGAGAATATCAGATTTTTTGGATTTGATTTAGAGATTCCTAGAGATGAATTGATTTGATGAAAAGTAAGACTGCCAAAAGATGAAGATATTTTTTCAGGAAAAAAGCGAAATCGCTGGGCTCTGAATCAAAAAATTCCAATGCGATGGAGAGACTGGATTCCTCTTGCAATAAAAGATGGAAAGGTTATTCATATGTGGAAGAATATATGGAAATAATTTTATTTCTGAGATTTGTGTAAAGTATGCAGTCATTGATGAATATTTGGTCAACATATACAAGTTGGATTGAGTTCTTTTTCAAGTCAAGTGGTACTCGGACCATAATTTGGAGTATCTTAGTTTTGGTTTGGTTGATTAGTTTTTTGATATTTTTGCCTTTACATCGTTTAAGTTTGAAAAAAGAAAAAAAAGCTAAACAAGCTTTGGTAAATTCTGTGGATAGATTGATTTACTTGCTTTCAAAGGCTCAATATTCTCTTTCAGAGCAACAAGCTCTAAAATTTGATCCTTGTTTTGCATTAATGAAAACCATGTTTGGGAGCTGACATTTTGAATATATTGATAATCTAGATACGATTAAAGAAAATGTAAAAAAAGTGGAAACATTGCTTCAGCAAAGAGTAATTTCTGATGAGGAATGGAGTAAAATTGATAGTCAAAAAAGTAGTCTAAAATTTCACACTTTCCGGAAAAAGTTTCTCGGTTATGAGTTAAATGTGGTAACTTTGTGGATTTATAACTTATTTTGGTAGAAAAAGGAAGTTTAAAGAAACTTCCTTTTATAAACGTAAACGCTATAATGATAGTTTTAGATAGGAGTATTATTGTACTTATAGCTATATTTTGCAGATCAAACAGCATCATCACGGCTACATTGTTTTATCAATGTAGGTACTGTAAGTTTTCATGTATCAAGTTTCATTCAATTTAGTAAACGTGCCATATCTCTTCTTTCGGCTTTTCTAAAGTTTATTCATGTTCCTTTAGCTTCTACATTAATCTCGTTAAATGCTTTATCACTTACGATTTCATTATCATCAAAAATTCCATTATTGTACTCTATATCTCATCCTGATTCTTCAAAACTATCAGTTCCTCCATTAAGTACGTAATTTGCCTTTAAAAAATTCATTAAATTTCCAGCTCTAGTAAAAGCTCTAATTTTGCTTACATTTTCAGGTGTATGCTTAGGATATCAATTCTTATCCAAATCTAAAGGTTGTGAACGTACTGGCATATTATATCTTCTACCTCCACAGTATACAAAGAATTCTCCAGTTTCCCAGTTTAACTCACATTTATTATCTTTTATGTAAGATTCTCTTCATGCTTCTAATGGGCTACCATGTGTTCGCAATGTAACCGTTTTATTTTTAGGATTTTCTTTACACGTACCTTTTCCATTTCAAAAATTTCTTTCAGAACTCCAATCTCCTTTAGTTGCTCCTGAACGCAACAAATCAATACTTTTTCTCATCTCCTCTTCTATTCGGTGTGGAGTAAGTATTTCTTTTTTCTCTGGATTCCTTGGTTGCTTTGGTCTTGATGGCTCTCTTATTGGTCTTGATGGCCCTCATGGAAAAATAATAGTAACATTACCATTTCCATTACCATTTCCATTACCATTTCCATTACCATTTCCATTACCATTTCCATTACGAGTATCAACTGGATCTCTTGGTCTCCTTGGATTCCCTGGATACACTGGATAAGGTATTCCATACCCTGGATCTCTTGGTCTCCTTGGATTCCCTGGATGATTTGGTCATCCTATACTATAAATAGTAGGTTGATCTACAAAAAACAAAAGTGTAGCTAAAGTTTGTGGTCCAAACATATTATCCACTCTGATTTTTCATGGGAATGGAATACCCATTCTAGATAAATGCTGTTTTAATTTATTAGCATCTATCGTTCCATTTGATATTAGTTGATTTAAATACTTTTGAAGTCAGCTGATATTACCCGTATTTATGTATTCAACAACAACTTTTTGATAAGGTGATTTTAAATTGTTTACTGCGTTTACAAGATCTTGCATAGTAATAACATTTGGTCATCGCTTATATAGAGGGATTTGACTAAGACTTAAATTTTGTTGGTTGTACAATGACTCTACTGTTCATGTAGACATTCATCTTGTAAGTGCTCTTATCGAATCCTCCGTAAAATGGAATGTTCATTTCATTTTATCAGTTAAAGATTTAATACTATCCGTAAGTAAGCCTTTTTTTGTAGCTAATGTCGTAGCAGCTTCCTGGTGTGCCTTAATATCTTTAGATGTCCTTTTTATTACATCTTTTTGGCTTTCCGGCCCTTGTGTTATGGCATCCAATCTACTTGATAAATTTTGTAATAATCACATTAATTTAATAAATTAGTAAATAAAATATTTGCATACCCTAATATTACACAAAAAAAAATATTTGTCAAATTTTTGGGGACTTTTTTCAATTAATATAAAAACAGCTTCAGCACGTACATATCGCTGATATACTTTTTATAAAAAATTTTTAAATCTTTCCCAATTTTTTTGCTAAAATTTTTGTTTCATTAAGATATTCCTTCAAAGAATTAAGTCCCTCATCTCGAAATTCTTTTCTCGTAATATCTATTCACATGTCCATGAAAATTTCTTCTGGAGATTTAGAGCTTCATGCTGCGAAGAATTTTTTAACCTGATCGATAGTCAGAGTTCAGTCTTTCAATTTTCTAAGCATTGACTGGGAAATTAAATATCCACTCGCATATGAATAAACATAGAAAAACATTCTAGTGTGGCTTCGACTAATTCGGCGATTTGCATCGTATTCATCGTAATGGATTCATTCTCATGTATAGTCCGACATATGCTGAATAAATAATTTTCATATTTCATCTGCTCATAAATATCACTTTTGGCGAAATAATTTATGCAAATCCTGTTCAAAACGATATTCAGCAACCTGACGAGAAACTGTAGCTACCATATCATCTAAAACTCATACACGATAAACTAGCAATTCTTCGTCAGTTAATGTCGATTGAAGAGAATCTTGGAGTAATGACTCGTAAAATGTAGATGGAGTCTCTGCTAATGAAATGGCTGCTCAATACTCTAATGCATTCAGATTTTTTTTCTGTAATTGATTACAGGCATTATGCCCTGATTCGTGAATTAGTGTAGAAACATCACGAAGCTTATTTGTATAATTCATTAAAATATAAACTGGCAATCATTTAGAGCTATCCGTACAGAATCATCATCAATGTTTTCATTTCTGTGGAAAAACATCTATCATTCAGTCTTCGAGTGATTTATTGAAAATATCTAATAATTCTGAGTCCCATTTTCATAAAGTCTGCTGACAAAGCCCTACTGCTTCATCAAAAGAATACTGTTTTTCGAGTGTTCCGTAATGAAGACTTTTTTCTGAGTAAGAAAAAGATTTTACTCAGAATAAATCAGCTTTAAATTTGTAGAAATCACGTGAAAAATCGTAAGCATCTTTTACAGCATCAACCATTGTCTGAACTGTGGAAAGTGAGATATCATCACGAACTGTAAGGAATTCTTCAGCAGATGAAAATCATCTGAGTTCATCAGTAGTTTTTTTGTATTCAAGAATTGAGTTAATTTCATTTTCTGCCATATCTCTAGCCTCTAAATGAATTTCATTCACAGCTTGAATGGTTTGTTTACGGACATTTTCATCTTTATCACACGTGTATGTAAGAAGTTCTTCAAGAGTTGCTTGTTTTTTTCATGATGGTAATTCTATTTCTCTTTGAGTTTTTGAGAGAAATTTTGCCGTCATTGATTCCCGATTTTCGTATGAAGTCTTGGAAAGCAAATTCATCATTTTTTCTCACTCTGGGGAAAGTAAGTATTTTGAAGATACGAATTGTTTTTCTAGAAAATGATGATATGGAGCTAATAAAGAATCTGATAAAAATTCTGACTGCTTTTCTGGTGAAATTCTAGCTAGTTTTAATTCGAAAAACAAAATTTCATTCTGCAATTTTATAGCAAATTCATCTGCTTGATTTGATTTTGCGCGCATTTCCTGGTCATCACTATGAAGACAAGTTTGCATCCAGTAGTAAAAACTTTCAGATCAAATCACACCAAAATCTCCACCAAATCCATTTCATCGTGTTCAATCTTGTATTTTTTCATATTCATCCAAAGCCTCTTTTAGAGCTTTAGAATCTGATAAGTAATCTTCACGATTTTCTCGTTTATTCTTGAATGATGAAAATATTCCTTCAGCTTTTTGCCTTTGCTGAGCTCGATATTCTGGAGTTGGAGTAGTAGTTAAATGGTCAAAATTTCGTGAAGTTTGATATGTCATAGTTTAGAAATTGAATAATAAAATATCGTTTGATAATGTAGTTAAATATTTGATTTTTTCAAGGTAATAAAAAAGCTAACCATTTCTGGTCAGCTTTTTATCTAAGAATCTAATTATTCTGCTGTTTCTTCTTCAGCTTCAGCTTTTTTAGCTCTAGGTTTTCTAGTTGTTTTCTTTTCTGCTTCTTCTTTTTCTAATTTATCAGCAATATCTGCTAAATCAGCTTTCTTTTCAGCTTTTGCAGCTTCCTTATTTTCATCCAAATCTTTCATTGAAAGTCCGATTTTTCTATTCTTTGGATCGATTAAGATTAATTTAACTTTAACTTTCTGTCCGATTCTTACTACTTCATTTGGATTATTAACTGCTTTCTGAGATAATTCGCTAAGGTGAACCAATCAGTTGATATCATCGAATACACGAACAAATACTCCATAAGGAACGAATCTGATAACTTCTCCCTCAAATACATCACCGATGTTGTATTTCTTTGGTAAAGCCTCCCATGGATCTTCTTTCAACTGTTTTGCAGATAGAGAAATCTTTCCATTCTCTAATCCGATAACCTTAACCTTCATCTTATCTCCGATTTTTCCTAATTTATCAATATTATTAACGTGTCCATATGTAATTTCTGAGATGTGAACAAGTCCTTCAACAGTTCCTCCAATAGTAACGAAAAGTCCGTAAGATGAAACTCATGAAACAACTCCATCAAATACCTTTCCAACTTCGAGTTCAGAAAGAACTTTTTCTCTTTCTTCACGTAATGCTTCTCTCTCAGAAAGAATAATTCTTCTTTCTTCTTCATCGATATTGATAACTCTAACTTTGATTTCTTCTCCGATAAGAGCTAATAATTTATCGAAGATAGCATCTTGATCTCCATCTTCTACTCTTGGGTAATGAATTGGAGCTAGTTGAGATAAAGGTATGAAACCTTTAATTCCGTGCATATCGATAAGAAGTCCTCATAAATTTGCTTCTGTAGGCACAACTGTAATAATTGTATCCTTTTCAAATTTATCGATAATTGACTTCCATACATCGTATTGCAATAATCTAGTAACTGAAACGATGTAATATCCATCCTCGTGTCTAATAGCAGGGTTGATTATTTCGAGTTCAAGTTCTGTTCCTGAAGATAATTCTACATTTGATCTCTTGAGTTCTTTAGCTTCTTTTGCAAGAATAACTCCAGTGAAAGCACCATTCTCACAATTCACTAAAATTCAGTTTTCGATTTCGCGAAGGATTACTCATTTAACTTTTTGTCCTTCTTTGATCACAGGCACATTGAATAGGCTCTGCTCTTTTGCTTTTTTAGGCATTAAAATAAAACGTTAAGAAATAAAATCTGATTTCTTTTTTTGAAATCATGTGTAATAATGGATTAAACTTTTAATCCTGTTTTTTTACTAACTTCAGCATATCTGTCTAAATGGTTCTCCTTAAGATACCTTAAAAATCTTCTTCTTTTAGCAACTTTTTGTAATAACGCTCTTTTAGCATCAAAATCTTTTTTGTTTGATGCTACATGTCCCTGTAAAGCAGTAATTTCCTGAGTCAATCTTTCGATTTGTGCTTCTGGAGATCATGTGTCTTTTCCAGCAGTTGCTTTAACTTTTTTTTCTGCAGCCATGATAATAATAAATAAAAGAATAAAAATATAGTAACCCATACATCAACAGTGGCAAATCCGTTAAAATGATGAGTTTATGCTCAAATAGCCATAATTTGTTATCGAAACTTTGAGCAGTTTATAATATTTTTTTGCTGCTTAATTTCAAGATAAACTATTTTACTATGTTAAAAGTTTTTGATTAGTAGTTCTAAATCTGTAAGCCTAATTTAGTAAAAAATTATTTGACATTTGTATATGTTTTAATTATTATATTGTTATGTAAAACAAAAAAAATAGTGATTATGCGTAAGTGTAAGATTGTGAGAAAAATCCAAAGAAGGATCCTCAGTAACAAAAAACGAGCTGAAATCAAGGCTCGAAAAGAAAGAAAAATCATGGAATCAAGATCGGACTACGAAATCAGAATTCATAAGATTCTGAGTCGTATTATTAAATCGGATAAGAAATAATCCTTATACGATTCTATTGAAAAAGCCATCCATTTGAGGATGGCTTTTAGCTATGGTGAAAATTTTTATACAATTTCTAAAGTCATTCACATAATTTGAGAAGCCAACTTGATATTTGAAGCTTTCTTTCAAATTGCTACAGGTTTTTGATCTTCTTCGACTTTGATGATTGCTTTTTTGTCACTAAAATCTATGGATTGAATTTGAGCAGGCTTAAGCAAATCTCTGAGGAACACTTCTTTATCTTCATCTATTTCGATGAAATCGATTTTTTCTCCATCGAGAAGTGAAAGGATTTCACTGATTCTCTCTCCTTTATACCCAACCATAACTCCTACAGGATCAACTTTTTCATCATTTGTAGAAACGATTACTTTAGTTTTTATTCATGCCATACGAGCGATTTTTTCGATATTTACAGTTCCATTTGCAAGTTCTGGAATACATTTTTCAAGAATAGCTGCAATATAATCAGCATTAGCCTGAGATATTTCAAGATTACTTGCTCATCATTCAGATTTTACTCATTTTAAGAATACTGCAATCTCCTCTCCTGGTTCATAATTTTTTCATGGAATTTGTCCCTCAGGTGGAAGAACAACAGTTGTTCCATTAACATCAAGCACTACACTATCACCATGTACTCTAGTTACTCTTGCTTTGAGAAGTTCTCATTCTTTTCATTGGAATTTTTCATAAAATTTTTCCTTTTCTATATTCTTGAGAGCTTGTTTGATAGTTTGAGCAGCAGTCATTGTAGCAATTCTACTAAGTTCCATAGATTCTGGAGTAACGTCTTCCAATAATTTTTCTCAAATTTCTACATCTTTTCTGATTTTTTTAGCATCTTTTAGAGAAATTTGAGTATCAGGATCTTCTACTTCTTCTACTACTTCTGTAGCTTTATAAATAGCAACAGCCCCATCAGCTTTAATATCCACTAAAATTTCAGATTTTTTATATTCTGGATAGTCTTTTTTGAATCCAGCCTTGATTCACTGCATTGAAATATCCAAAAGTTGATTTGGATCGAGCTTGTAATCATCAATAAGCTCCATCATTGCAGCCTGAATTGCTTTTCCGTCTAATTTCATAAATTTTAGCAAAACCAAATAAAGAAAAAGGGACTGAAAGTCTGCCCCAAACAATTTTGTATAGATTCTGATAATGAATTCAAGAGTATTTTTATTAAAATATCAATGGCAAAAAAATAATTCTAGTCTATAATTTATGTGCAGATTGTTTCTGTTTATTTAGTTGATATATCTATTTGCTATAAAATAGCCAATATCTTATCATCCTGCATTTATGGATAGTAGCTGTAAATATGCATTGATTTGTACTATTTTGTGCCATAAACTATCTTGATGAAAAGGATATTATACAACAAATACATAACACACAAGATTTTTCGTATTCATTACATTTATTCTCAGAATAACAGGCTAACACAGTAGATTATTCTGCTTTCACCATGCTAACTAGGCAAACAATCTCTCATAATTACAATATGAAAAAAAGAATCCACACACATATAAAAAGAGCCTAGGCAAACCTAGGCTCAAAAAATATTTGTCGATAACCTATCATCCCGACCGATTATCGACCACGATCCTTATAGAGAATCGGGGAGAAATATGATGCCTTATATATATATAATTTATACATAAAATCAAGAGAAAATATAAAGATATTAAAAATAATCTTTATCTATAGATTCTACTAGACTTTAACAATAAAAAAAAGGAACCTATACACTCCTAGGTCCATAAATTTGCCGATAGTCTATCATCTCGACAAACTATCAACCAAAAAAACATATTAAAAACTATGTTTAATAGCACGTATAAATTTTATACATAAAATCAAGAGAAAATATAAAGATATTAAAAATAATCTTTATCTATAGATTCTACTAGACTTTAACAATAAAAAAAAGGAACCTATACACTCCTAGGTCCATAAATTTGCCGATAGTCTATCATCTCGACAAACTATCAACCAAAAAAACATATTAAAAACTATGTTTAATAGCACGTATAAATTTTATACATAAAATCAAGAGAAAATTAATAAAAAATATAAATAAAAACAATTTGTCTATAGTCTCTATCAAGATAGTTAATAATTTCTATACTTCATCAACATTATGAAACCAAAAAAGCCTCATCGCAAAGCGACAAGACTTTTTATATTTAATACTAATTAATCACTAGTACTTCATGTTTCAGCTACTGCTCCAGTCTCAGCAGATACTTCTTTAGAAGTATCTTCACCTGTCAATGTAGTAGCTCATGTTTGAGATTCAGCTACATTTCAAGATTCAACTTTTGCAACTGCTCATGTAGCTAATGTTCCACTTTCAGTCAATGTAGCCATATCTGGAACTACACTTCCTGAATCATATTCTACCACTAATCATGTTTCAGCTTTTCATTCTTCTTGTAATTCTTCATTAACCTGCTGATCTATTGCTACATTATTAGTTGATTTAAGCACTTTGATAGCTTCCACAGCTCTGTAAAGCATCAAGAATACCCAAGCTCTATATTCAGTGATATTTGGATTAATATTCGTAATTATATTATTCTCTTTCAATGCATTTAAGTGATTGATATAGTAATTACTATTTGTTCCTTCATATTTATTTCACCATAATACTCTTGAAAGAACAGTTCCAAATTCTGCTCTAGATACACGTTTACTTGGCATAAAGTCAGGAATTGGCTCATAATTTACTGTATGGATTCACATCAACTCTAATTGACATGACATTACCATATAATCTTTCATCTCTTGATTGTAATGAGATATACTGTTTGCAAAGTTAGAACAATCTTTAGATGTATTTGGTTTCATTCATAGCTCTTTAGTTGCAAATACTGAAACCATCTTTGCCATTTCAGCTCTAGTCAAGAAATCTTTTAATCTAGCTTCATTAATATCTCTGATAGTAGTGATATCATTTTCACATGCATACAAGTATGCTGCTTTTTCCTCTTCCGATCAATTAAATCATTCTACTGAACATTTGTCACTAACCTGTCATCCCAACTCTATCTCTTCTTCTCATCAATCACCTCATCATGGATTTTCTGATTTAACACATTTTTTATTATCTTTATCTCGAGTATATCCAGATTTACATTGGAATGTACATGCACCATCTTTATCTGTGCTATAAGAATAACTAGTACTAGAATTAGAAGGCTCTTTATCATTATTAGCTACAGCATTAGCTGGCACTTCTCATTTACAACTATAATGTGTACTTCCTCATCCTCATCCACCACCTCATGTTGAATCCTTATCACAACCATCTTTATTTGCATTTAGATGATATCATTTATTACATGCAAACTGACATACTGGAACTTCACTCCATTCGTTTTGTTCAACATTCCATGTTATTTCTACTCATGTTACTGTATATGTTGCATTCTCAGCTCTTCACTCCATACAATCTACTATCTTTGTATTAGGTACGCATACAGGAACTGATGTTGCTGTATCAACTATTCATTCACTTCTAACTCTTCCTGTAGTTGCTTCTGTTGATTCTCATGTTGTTCCATCTTCTACTGTTGTTTGAGATTCTTCTAACCTTTGATCATGATAATTTTCTGTATCACATGCATCAGTAAATGTTGCAGTATAACCAGTATCTTCTGTTGCCGCTACTGGTGTAGGAGTCCATCCATTCCATGTATAAATGTGTCATGTTACTGGATTAACTTTTTCAATAGCATCGTGCTCTGGTACTATTCCATAATTAATAGTCGTTTCATCTTTTTTGGTTCCATCATCATTATTCCATGTAATTGTATAACTTATTTTTGTTTTACATTCTTCTCCTTCATATCATTCTTCACATTCCCATTTCGCTGTGAAT
>CAMJSB010000014.1 GCA_946408385.1 uncultured bacterium
GTCGTTAAAGTGGGTAGCTCGCATCTTTCTAGGAAAGATGATACCGGCTCCCTGGAGCAGAGTGGGAAATTTGATACAATACCCGATCTCGCACTACCTAGTCCATCATTATTCTATATAAAGTTTTCATAATTTCAAGAAAATAAAAAAGCAGACTCTAATATTGAATCTGCTTCTAATCAATTAGAACTTAGTATATTTTGGGTAAAGTCTAACTCGAACCTTTCCTATCAAATCCTGCATCCTAACCATATAATTAGCTCATTCATAACATTCTATTCCAAAGCAGCACAATGAATCTGTAGTTCTTCATCTATTATCTCACATTACAAAGAATCATCACTCTACTTTAAATTCATCTTTTCCGCAAGTAGCATTTGTTTTCAATCATTCTGGAAGATACGATTCTGGCAAAATTTCACAATTATTTCATTCTGAATCTTTAACAGCACCTCATTGAGGTGTATTATCCGAACAAATATAAACATTTCAATCCTGGAACTTTACAGTTTCTCACGGCAATCATATAATTCTTTTAATATAAGGAGAAGTTTTTCATTGAGCTACAAATACTATCACATCTCACCTTTCAAAATTTCAAAAACGTTGAGTAATTTTTTCAACTATAATTCGATCTTTTTGGTAAAAATTTGGAGCCATACTAGATCATATTACAGTATATGGAGTAGCTATGAAAAGTCTAATAAATAAAACGATTCAAAATACCAAAATTAAAAACACTAATAAATCGAATACTTCAGCCCAAAAATTTTTATGTTTTTTCCGAAAAGATGACATAATACGTATTTTAAAAATAAATTATAAATTTAACTAACAAAAAACCTTGAGAAAATCTCATACACTACTAAAGTATACAAGAATTATTTCAAAAAACAAGCTAAAAAATATAAAACTTACTAAAAAAAACTGAATGCAAGAAAAGAATCAAAAACCACTGCTTTACATCCAGTTTTTATATATTTATTATTTTAAACACACTAGCTTAGAATGGCATTTCTTCATCCATTGCTGGTTCTGGCTCATTATTTTCTACTCCAAATCCTTCATCTTCAGCTCACTCACCCTTTGAATCCAAGAAAATAAAACTATCAACTATAATTTCTGTAGAGAATTTATCAGCACCTTCACTATCTTGCCATTTTCTAGTTCTAAGTCTACCTTCTACATAAATTCTTTTTCCTTTCACTAAATATTTTCAGAGAACTTCTGCTCCTTTTCCATATGCAACACATCTATGGTACTCTGCATCTTCCATAGTGTTTCACTCTTTATTAGTGTACTTCCTATTTGTCGCAACAGTAAAATTTACAACAGGAGTTCATGTTGTTTCAATTGTCTTAACTTGTAGGTTATTAGTAGCTCTTCAAATAAGCATAACCTTGTTCAAATCCATTCACATTTTTCTATAAAAAATCAAAATATAAAATACCATATAAATGGCTCCAATGTTGTATGTAATAATATTCTTTTAAAAATCAAATCTTTTTTATAAAAAAGAAAAGCCAGCTACAAACTGGCTTTATTTTAATAATTTATATTTTATCATTCATCTTCATCATTTTCAGATGAACTATTCATTTTTGCTTTTATTGAAAAGAACACAATAATTCATCACATAACTAATAATCATCACACTAAAACGATTAATATTATTTTTAACCATAAAGGGAATCAGGATTTTTGTGTTTTTTGAGTAGAATCAACCACCGGTCTATCAGTATTATTTTGAAGCGACTCTGTCACCGATCAACATTTACTATTATACAATTCCGAATATTGAGAAACTGCATAATAATCAAATATCCTACAGAAATATGGATTAATATCATCCTCTGACACCTCATTCTTTTTAGCATCATTAATTACTTCATTTCGTATTTTTTCTAGTTTATTTGCTTTATCTTGCTGTCCATATTCATCATAATTTTCTTCAAATTCTTTAAACAAACCTTCTACTTTAGATAAACTTTTAGGACTTACAGAAAATATCTCTTTTTTATTTTTTTCATATTCATTAAGTCATACAGAAATAATCGTATCTTCATTAGATAGACGAGAAAGAATAGAATCCAATAAATCTTTTTGTTTTGAATCTATTTTTATTCATCATTTATTTACCTCCTCATTTATTGTATTAACTAATGATGAGACTTCCGGTTTATTCCTCAAGTTTTTACGCAATTTATCCAACAAAATCGTAAGATTTTTATTCTCCACAGATAAATTGTCTTCAACTCAATTTAACAACTGAGTAATATCCTTATAAATCTCCATTCTTTCCTCATCAAGTCACAAAAATACTCATTCAAATGTAACATAATAATCCTTATATTTAAGCTTTCAATCCTGTGTAAAATACACTCTTCATATAGTACTATCATAATCTGGCTCATATTTTACTTTTGCAATTTTATTACATTCGATATTTCTATCATCTTCCGACTTTCCATTAAAATCTTTATCTGTAGCAATATCCACATCCACGAAGCAATCTCCTCAAGACTCATTATTTATGTACATAATAACTGTATTATCCATATTCTTTTGTAAAAAAATTTCAGGAGTTGAATTCGTTAATGTTGTTTCTGGTATAGTAATCATATTTATTCCTGGTGCGATTCTTCAATTAGTAGCATTTGAAGACGTTTTGACCTCATAATCTTTACCTGCTTCTATTCAATATTTATTTTTAAAATAAATTGATACTTTATGTGTTCAATAGTCATCATACTTCCAAATAAAACTGTCCTTTTCTGTAATTGATGTACTTGTTCACCCAGTTAAAAGCTCGGGGTTCATCGTTGCAACACTAGTCTTTTTAAATTTTGTATTTCAAGCTTCACATTCTGAGTTTTCAAAACAAATTTCTCTCTTTTGCATTATTCATACACTCAAATCCCTAAATATAACTGTATTTCAAATAGAATTATACAAAAGAATCGGTTTAATCCCATTTTTTACAAAAATCGTTGCTCCATCTGCTTGTCATAATTTTCATCTATATTCTACCGCAGCTCTAGGAGTAATCCCTTCTTCATGAGCCTCTGTAAATGTATAAGTTGCTGAATCTTTCTTTGTAAATAGATCCCATTCCCCATCTCAATCAAAATCATAGTAAAAAGTCCTATCTGTCTTAAAATCATCATTTTCTGTAGCTATTTTTGAAGTTATAGTATATGTTACCTCATCTCATATTTGGATATTATTACGATCAACTTTTAAAGTTACCATAGGTACACCCGTATTTTCACATAATGAAGGAATATATAATGATGGATTACTTGCTAAATATTCATCACTATCTACCATTGAACCATCATTATCATATACCATAACTCAAAACCTATATTCTCATGCTATTTTTGGTATAATAAAATAAACATAAGGAATCTCTAACCACGAATCTTTATATTCCAAAATTCTACTTGGATCATCTGTATTATAATAGTAAAATCTTAATCTAGAAATATTTCAATCTGGATCTATTGGATCTACAGCAGTAACTTTTAGAGTAACATTATTAGTTCATGAACAATCAAATGGTGAATAATTAGAATTATTAGGATCTGAAAATCAAATTGTACTATAATTTTCTGATGATTGAGGTGTACTAATAGTTACATTTTTAATGGTTGGCCTCGCATTCCTTACATTGAATCGTATTCTAACAGAATCTTGTTTTCAAACATTAGAATCTTTGACTGTAAGATCTACATAATGACATCATGTTTCATTAAAACTCGTAGTAAACTGATTTGTTATTGTAGGTTGCTCCTCTCACATTAATGATTTCTTCACAAAAACATATACCAATCAATTTGATGTTCATTTTGTATTCACAGAAATCGAGGGATTAATGGTAATTCTGGAATTTCTATCCACCGTATAAGCCAATTCTTTATGCGAATTTCATGATTCATCATTAACTGTACAACTATCTGATGATTGAATTTCAAATCATTCTCCATTTATAACTTTAAACGCTGCTATCGGATGATCAGCCTCTCAAATAAATGCTCTACCTAATACCGTATTTGAATCTCATTCCTGATCTGTAACAGATAAGCTAACAGAATAAATTCATTTTTGTCCATATATATGTTCCGTTTCTGTTGCACTTTCGCTCTCTATACTGCTACTTCCATCTCAGAAATTCCACACATAATTCCGCACATTTCTATTCACAGTAGACTTAAATTGCATAAGTTTTCACCAGGTAATTGGTCATGGTATAAGAGTAATTTCTGGTCTAAGTGTAGAATTAACCTCTATATCTTTAGATGTACTAGCAGACTTTCAATACTGATCAGTAGCTGTAAGTGTAACCGTATGTTTTCATCTTTCATTAAATCTAACTATTACTTTTTGATTATTATTTTCTGTATAAAGTATTTCTGCACTATTATTAGCTGGAGCAAAGCTCCATTCATATTCCAATGAATCTACACCATTATCAACATCCACATCTAATGTACTACTCGCATCCAATGTAAACTCTGATGGATTTGTTCGTTTACTAGTCGGCGTAATTGTAAATTGTGGAAGTGGAACAGAAGATTCAATGTTTAAATTCTCTGTTTCCACATTTTGATTTCATGCCATATCTGTAACAGTAAGTCTAATCATATAGCTTCCTGGTCTTTTTCTATTATTTCAAAAATTATAACTATAAGTTTTACCTTGTTTCATATCAATTTTAGTTCAATTACCATCATCTCAATTACCATCAAACAGTTCCCATACATATGTATTTAATCTATTAGTTATTGAATAAGATGCACTTCAATCAAAATTAAAAGTTGTAGATGTTGTTCATTCATTTGGGGTCTGCCTTATAATCGTTACAGGATCTGACATAAATAAATCAAAAGTCTCAGAAACTTTATTATTCTCATTGTCTTGTGTCTCTAAAGTAACCTTAAATGTTCAATTTCATTTAAGTGGAACGTTTATACGACTTGGCGTTCAGTCAATATATTTTGAGTCATAAGAAAATGAAGTAGAAGAATTAGTTATTGTCCATCTATGTTTCAATATTTTTCTTCATCCTCTCGGCACAGTTAATGATCAATCAAAAACCACTCATTTTTCTCATTCTGAAATTCAAATTTTCAATGGAGATGTTGCTATCATCCTTCTTGTATTTGCATAAACTACTATATCTGCCGCTTTCGGTGTAACATTTATAGTCAAATTTTGATCTCCATCCAAAATTCATGCATTTACATTTGAACTACGTACTACAAGATGTACAATAAATTTCCCAGCTTCTTTAAATGTATAACTTAAAACTTGTCATTCTCCAATAGGAGTATCAACTCATTTCTCATCTCTATAATACCAATAAAAATTCTTCTCTGGAATCGTTTCTTGTGAAGGATCTGTACTACCTCTAGCATCAAATGTCACAGTCAATGGCGCCATTCAACCTCATGGATTAGCAGTTCCAGAAGGTTTTACAGTATATGACGAATTTATCCTATTTATCGACTGCATAAGTGATTTATAACATGCATTTCACATAAATGCTTCCAATTCTTCATTAGAATAACCTCTAGACATTTTTTCTGACAAAAGCAAGCATTTTTCATATACCACTGAATAATCTTTAGTTAAATGTGGAAATGTATTTTTAAAGTGCTTATATAATTCAGCAAAATCTGAAGTAGGAATATCAATCCCAACACTAAATTTTGCATTAGCTTTTGTAAACCGTTCTAAAATCGCCTCCCAATCATCTACAAATTGATAATTTGCATAATAATGCACCGGCACATTATTATACTTATAATTTTTAGAAGATATTACCTGAGCTAAAACCAAAGATGCAATGCTTCCAAAAAGTATTATTCCCAGCGATATTAAAGGCCTTAAAAATTTTTTCATGAATGTAAATAAATACATAATAAATAATCTACCACTAATTATATTCAAAATACTCAAAAAAGTCAAAAAATCAGTGATAAAATTCAAATTTTACTAATATTTTTACTTGCCTTTTATCTATAATTTATAATTATATTCTTTTTCTTAAATTTTCCTTGCATAAAAAGCCATAAATCCTATATTTATAGTCAGATTTATTAAAATTTTTAAAATGTGAAAGAATGAAAATAAATTTTATGTAGTACGAAAATGAAAAAAAATCTGAATTTTTGATTCACGAAATAATTGCAAAGAAAGCGTGAATGGTTTTTCAGATGCAAAATATAAGTGATTTTCTAATAAAGAGGCGGCTGAAATTGCATTACAAGAGTGATGGGAAAAATATTATGAAGTAAAAAATGTGATGAAAAAAGATAAAGCAAAAAATGAAGAAATCCCATTCTTTGAAGAAAGTATTGCTGTAGATGCTGCATGTTCTGGAAATCCATGAGAAATGGAGTATAGATGAATCGATTTGCAAACGTGAGATGAAATTTTTCACGAAAAGTTTAAAATTTGAACGAACAATATTGGGGAATTTTTGGCTATAGTACATTGATTGAAATATTTATGAAATGATAATAGAGTGATTTACAGTGACTCTAAGATTGCTATGTCTTGGGTGAATCAGAGAAAATGTAAAACTCAAATAAATGCGGATAAAAATTCAGATTTTTGAACAACTTTGGAAGCTATTCAGTGAGCTGAAAAATGGTTAAAAGAAAACTGAATAAAACATAAAATTTTGAAGCGAGACACTGAAAATCGGTGAGAAATTCCTGCTGATTTTGGAAGAAAATAGATTTATATTAAAAATAATGGATGCCTAAGCTAAGTTATCGTACAATTGAGAATAAATTTGAATATGAGATACCAAAGATTAAGGGATCCAGATTTTTGACTTTCCTTTTCCCTTGTGAAGATAAAGAAAATGCTGAAAGTTTATTGGAGAAAATCAGAAAACAACATTTTTCAGCTACTCACCACTGCTCTGCTTGGAGATTATGAATTCAAGTTCATGAAGATTTATTTGGAAATGTTTTAATTGATCCAAAAGTTTCCAAGGCAAATGATGATGGAGAGCCAACAAATACTGCTTGAAAACCAATCTTGAACGTATTAGAATGAGAAAAACTTTTGAATGTTCTGGCTATTGTGGTGAGATATTTTGGATGAACTTTACTATGAGTTTGAGGGTTAATTCAGGCTTATACTCAAGCCGCAAAAGATGCAGTTCTGAATTGTAATATCATTGAAAAAGAGATTTTGAAAGAGTTTGAATTGGTTCATGAGTATAGTCAAACTTCTCTAGTTGCTCATTTAATGGAAAAATACGATATTAAGTTAATTTCAGAAATATGTGATGAAAAAACTAAAAAAACTCTAACCATAAATCAGTGATTAATTTCTGATTTTGAGAAAGAGCTTTTTGAATCTAGTAATGGTAGTTTGAAGATTAAATAATATCCAAAACCAGAAAAACGAGCCCAAAATTGACTCGTTTCATATGAATTTAATATAATCTAATTAATCAAATTTAACCTTAGGAGCTTTCTTAGCTTCTTCAAGTCCTTCGAAATAATCTTTTGGTTCTTTATGAAATAAAATATCTGCTGGAAATTGTTTAATTTTTGTATTGTATTCCCTTGTTGCAGCATTGAAATATCTTCTAGCTGAAGCAATTTTATTTTCAATATCAGACAATTCTGATTGTAAATTAAGGAAATTTTCATTAGCTTTCAATTCAGGATAAGCTTCAGAAAGTGCAAACAAAGACTTCAATGAAGCACTAAGCATATTATCAGCTTCAGCTTTTGACTTCACATCTGTAGCAGTAGCAAACTTATTTCTAGCCTCAATTACCTCTTTGAAAGTATCTTTTTCATGTTTAGCATATCATTTCACAGTTTCTACTAGATTATCAACTAGATCAAATCTCATTCTAAGTTGAACATCAATGTCAGACCATGCATTACCTACAGTTTCTTCTAGTCATACAATTTTGTTATTTAATCTGATGTAATAACCAACGGCGATTACAGCAACTCCTAAAATAATTAATAAAGCTGTCATTTTTTTTATAATTTATGGAATAAAACTACATAATTATACACAAAAATCCTCAAAAATGCAAATAATTAGAAACTTTTTACAAATCTGAGATCTCCATTTGTAAAATATCTAATATCTCTGATTCAATATTTCATCGCAGCTATTCTATTAATTCACATTCCGAAAGCAAAACCAGTCCATCACTGTGCTACATCTATTCATGCAGCCTTTAGTACATTTTCATGAACCATTCCAGCTCCCAAAATTTCAAGCCATTTAGACTTTGTCTTAGTTCAAGTTTTTGGATCTACCATATCATATCTAGCATCAATTTCAAATCCAGGCTCAACAAATGGGAAAAATGCTGGTCTCATTCTGATTTCTACATCTTTTTTGAGTATAGCAGAAAGGAATGTAGTTATGATGCTTTTGAAGTTAGCAATAGAGATATCTTTATCTACATAAAGTCATTCTAATTGATAGAACATAGTATCGTGAGTAGCATCCATTTCATCAAAACGATAACATCTTCATGGAATTACAGCCTTCATTGGAAGTCCATACTTTTTAATCAAGAAATTCTGACCTGATGAAGTATGAGTTCTCAAAACAAAAGGTTCTCATCTATGGTCTTTC
Source organism: uncultured bacterium (assembly GCA_946408385.1). Lineage (GTDB taxonomy): Bacteria > Patescibacteriota > Gracilibacteria > Absconditabacterales > Absconditicoccaceae > UBA3291. Next base: position 8,635 of record CAMJSB010000014.1, read on the forward strand.
TTGTCTACATAAATCGTATCATGCATCTCAGTCGCAGGATGAGTAATAGGAATATTCACTGATTCAAAGTTTTCAAATTTAGTAACTATATCTGTGGAATTGTCTACTATGAATCCAAGAGACTGTGCGATATTTTCTACTTCTCTCCTAGTTTTTGCAAGTAAATTATAATATCATTGATCTAATTTAGCTCCAGGCAATGAAATATCTATCAAATCTTTTTCAAGCATTTCATTGATAGCAGCAAAAGACATTTCAGAATTCTTTTTTTCATAAGCAGATTCCAAGGCTGCTTTAAGAGCAGAAAGTTGCTGTCATTTCTCTCTTTTTTCTTCTGGAGATAGACTTCCCATTACTTTGAATTCAGCAGGCAAAAGTCATTTTTTACCTAAATATTTCTGAAATCGCTCTTCCAAAGCTTTAGCAGTTTTTACTTGGTCTAATTCTCATAGAATCACATTTTGATCCAACATTATTTTTCATATGAAATAATAAATCTAAACTTAATTTTATCTTTATGTTTTACTTTTTCAATGGAAAACATTTAGTTTAGTATATCAGGTAATACTCCTATTATAGTTTCGGTATCTCATTTTACATGAGAAATATCTACAGCATTTTCTATTATAGATGAATAAGCATATTCTTGCTGTTTTTCCATCTTATTTATTTTATATCCAAAATAGATAAATCAAATTATTATCACAGATAATAAAGTAATAAATTGCCAATTTTTCATTGATATGGAAACAAGAAATTAAAACTTATTTTATCACAAATATTCACTTAATCTTTCACAAACTCTATCTTTTCACATTACACACATTAATGAGAACAGATCTGGAGTTTGTTTTGCATTACATAATTGGATACGGAGAAACATTGCTAAATCTCCGACTTTTCCTACATATCATCACTCCTTAAATTCTGCATTATTTGCTGCATAACCAAATCTTTTTCAGATTTCTTTGAGCTGTTCAAATCGTCATAATGTGTCTACTCATTCTAGTTTTACTTCTTCGATATATGTGCGAACGAAATCTTGTAATTTTGAAAAATTTTCATTTTCTGCTAATAGATTTTTTCTAATTTCTGCTCATTTCCTCCAGTTTTCATCATCAAAGAAAAGAATCTGATTTTTTACATCTGGATAAACTGTAAATCTTTTTGGATCTTTCTCCGTGTGGCGTTCGATATTCATAGCTGCTCTATAATAGTCTGGATTAGATTTCAAAAGCTGAGCAAATTCAGTATCAAATCATTCAGCTCGCTCCAAAGTTTCATCAAATAATTCCTCAGTAGAAATAGCTGAAAGATACTGATTGTTTATCCATTGTAATTTAGTTTCATCAAAAAGTGGAGCAGCTACTCACATTTTCTGAAGTTCAAAATTAAATTCTGAAATATCAGCTAATTGATTTTCTTTTCTCCAATCCTCAAATGATGAACTAGCTAAATTTAATATATAATCTATCAATCACTGAACAGAATATCATCTTTCAAATAAAATTCTCACATCTGCTTCTGGATCATGTCTTTTACTCAGCTTTCTTTTTTTTCATTCGTCCAATTTTGAAATCGGTGCTAAGTGACAATATTTAGGAGCAGTTAGTCCAAATGCTTGGAATAATTGCAAATGAAGCGGAACTGAAGTAAGCCATTCATCTCATCTCATCACGAGAGAAGTTCTCATCAAAGTATCATCTACGATATGTGCCAAATGATATGTTGGCAATCCATCTCACTTGAGAATTACGATATCATTATAATTGTCTATCATAGAGACTACTCATCTTAGTTCATCAGAAAAAATGATTTTTTTAGTCAAATCTGCAGGAGAACGGAATCTGATTACAGAGAAAGTATCTCACATTTCGTGAAATTTTGCGATTACTTCATCTGGATTTAATTTACGATATTTTGAGAATTCCCCGTAAATTCCAGGAATTTGTTTGTTTTTCATTTGTTGGTCACGGATTTCATTTAGTTCTTCTTCGCTCATCCAGCATGGATAAGCCAATCATTTTTCGATTAAATATTTTATGAAAACTTTATAAAAATCTGCTCTTTTTGACTGAATGTATG
>CAMJSB010000015.1 GCA_946408385.1 uncultured bacterium
TTGTATAGCTCTCTGGATTATTTTGCGCATTTGTTCATCCATTCAATTCATATGTAATCTTATATGCTTCTGCTGTTTTACATTCTTCTCCTTCATATCATTCTTCACATTCCCATTTCGCTGTGAATCTCTTATCTCATGTTGATCATTTTGCTATCTTTCCTTCTGGTTCCCATCCTAAGAAATTACTATGCTCTCTTGTTGGATCTTCCAATATGATTTCATCTTCTATTGTATAGCTCTCTGGATTATTTTGCGCATTTGTTCATCCATTCAATTCATATGTGATAGCATAATCAACAAGTTTCCATTGAGCCTCTAATTCAACTACTCATCCATTTTCCGCTGTTAAATTTTTAACACTCTGTCAATCTGTATAACTTATCTTTCCACTGTTCCATCCATCAAACTCGTATCAATTCTTTGTGAAAGCGTTATCTCTCAATGCCTGCTCAACATCATATGTGAAGCTCTGATCATCCATGCTTCATTCTCCACCATTCGAATTGAATGTTACCACATATGTATGAGGTGTCCACTGTGCATATAACTTATTTACTCAATCTGTTAAATCCTTATTGTCTGCAGATACTCATGTTCATGGTTCAAATCCAGTTCAATTACCTTCTGGATCTGTATTCCATCCGATAAATTCGTATCAATCTTTTGCTAGAGCTCCTGTAATTGTAAGTGGTTCATTAACATCTCCTGTCCAAGTATATACTAATTTATCTGGGTCATAATATTCAATTGTAGTCGTTTCTACTTCTGCTTTAGGTCAATATTCTGCTACTAATTTTATAGTATAAGTAGCTGATGAGATATTGTCATATCCATCTAAACCTTCACAATCTACTCAAACAGTACACTCTTCTCCTTCATCATTAGCATATTTAATTACAACTACTTGAGCATAATCTTTAAGAACTGTAAACGATTCACCTGGATTTACTGTAACTTCTGTAGGAACAAAATCATTTTTTCACTCATCCCATTGGTAAACTACCCAATGTTCAAATTGTTTATTTACTGTATCACTTGGAGTAGAAGCCGCTCATGCTATTGCTGAAGCTCAATCTACATATAATCATCTATCCTCTGGTGCATTACTTCATCAGTTTGCATCATAGATAAGACTCATACCTTCAGCTCACTCCAAGTTTTTACGCCATTTACCATAAAGATCTAATTTTTTAGTAATCCAGAAACGATTTACTGGATTTCCATCCTCATCTTGAATATCAGAATTCCATGTAGCTCACTCTCACCATTTATCCATAGGATCCGTGTAATTAGAGCTACCTGTTTTGACGTAGTCTACCAAATTTACATTTTCATCGTTTAGTGCAAATGCCTTATCGAATGGCTCTCCATTTTCATAGAACCAACCAACAAACTGGTAACCTGATCTTATTCATGTTGGTGTAGAAATTTTATCTCAATAACTTATACGGAAGTTCATTTTTTGATTTTCAGATCACCAATCTAGTGTCTCATCTTTTGTTCAATTATCCATTACAGCATTTGGACGTAAGAACACACGATACTGAATTTGTCTCCATTTAGCATAAACAGTCAGTCATCACTTTGGCATAGTTGTAAATTCAGCTTCCTTTGTACAAGAACTATCCAAATACCATCATTCAAATACGTATCAACTTGTATCTGATATGTTATCATGCCCACTATAAGATGAAATATTTGCTTTATAAGGTATTAAACCAGATGTACTCAATTGACCACGATTTATTGCATCAACTACTGGTTTTCAATTACCATCTATATACATACCATCCATAAAATTGATTGGATATGTTTCACGAGTATAATAGAAATTTATTGTTCAATCTTGATTTTCATTATAAATATAGAAATCATCGCTACGTTGCGAATCTGCACCAAGTCTTTTGAATCAGTCAATTTCTATGAAATCTTCTTTTGTTACTCCATTATAACGAGCTTTTATACTGTTGTAAAGGACAAATTTTGTATTTGCAGGCGTACTTATCTGTTTATTCTCATAATCATACAACCTATTAGGAGCATTTACTTGGTTTTCATCATCAGGCAAAGCCTCAACATACCAATTAATAGTTTTCAATGGACGATTAGCTGTATTTAAGTGAAAACTAACATTTCCAGCAGGCATTGAATCAAGATATGTAATAACTTGACTTAATCCAACTGAATTTGTTTGCGGTTCCCATCTTTCTCAATTATTATATGTAACACCATTTGTACCAACTATTGGGAAATTATCACCTATTGGTTGTTGGTATAATGCTGTAATATTCTTTATAGTTTGCCATGATTGAGTACTACTTCTTGTATAACGTACACCTGAATAAGGATTGCTATAATTATATCATCACCATCCTCATCAAGTACGAGTTCTATACCAAGTACCATTATTGTAGTAAACTCTTACATATTCTCCGTTATAAATACCATATTGTGTTCCATCAGTATTTGTTGTTTCTGTGTATATATAATCATGCACCTGAAACTCTAATGTATATTCATTTCTAACATAGTATACATTTACGACTGAATTTCATTCAGCTTTAATTTTAACATTCTGATCAAATCATGATAAATGAAACCCATCATATTGATAACTTGTTCCATTAACTCTAGCATAACTATTATTTCCTTCTCCTTGATGTGTAACTGAATTTACATTTGTTCAAACTGCACCTGGCATTCTGATAGATTTTTCAAAATCATATCATGTTAATCCATCTATTTTTTGTTTCCAAATAAGCACTGTATATTGCGCTGTCTCTTTTGGAGTCCATTTCGCATATATTGTTGTAGTCTCAGTTAATTCACTACCAAATGTGAATTCATTACCCGCTGTACATCATGAATCTCTATACCATCATTCAAAATTATATCCTAATCTCTCCATCGTTTTATCTGGCTCATGTGTAGTAGCTTCACTTCTTACAAACTGTGGAGCGTTATATGTTGCACCTTTACCATTTTCATCAAAGACTAACCAATGTCCTGCAATTACATCTGTGCGTAATACAAGATCTCATGTAAGAGTAATTAGATCACCTTTCTGGTATAATTCTTCAACACCGTCAGCCTTCCATCATGTGAATTTTGAATCTTTATTTTTTGGTTCGTAAGTTTGAGTTACCTCATATTCGTATTCTGTTACATCTCTTTCTGTAAAATTTTCATCGATTACGAATACTACCCCATCTTCATCTTGGTATGTAACTGTAAATCTGTTGAGTATTTTTGCATTTAGATTTATTTCAGGATTTTCTCATTCGATAAGATTTGAAAAATTACTTGCTAAATATTCACGTATCTCATCAATCGTCTTTACTCCTTCATAATCTTCTGACGTCCATCCACGGAAAACTTCCTGACCAGTAAGTCAATTTACTCCTGGATCATAAATCAAACTTCAACTTCCTCATTCTTCACCCAATATCTCACTTGTTGATTTAACATACATAGTTTCTATTGGAGTTTCTCAGTTAAGGAAATTAACTGTCAATACTGGATATACTACGATAGCATATATAGAAAAAGATTCTGCTGCAAATTCAGCAGCCTTACCATTAATATCAGCTTCCATTTCTTCTACATTTTCATCATCATCAATATGAACTACTGTTTGAGGTTCAGTCATTGATAATGTTCTCATTGTCACATTAATTGGCTGAGTTGGTTCTACTACTTCTCCATTATGCCAGAATGTAATATCTACAGCTCTAACCTTAGTTACATTAGCTTCAATAGCATCATTAACCAAATCAAAGACTTCATCTTCTTCAATAGCTGTGACTACCATTTCAGTTCATTCAGGAAATGCACCTAATGAATCTACAGCCGTAACCATCAATCCGTTGGTAGATATTTCTCTCCATGACTGAGATAATGTTGATGAAAAAGATTTACCATAAGAAACTGATTCTTCAATAGAAGACTCTTCTATATCTTCTGTTTGAGCCTCTTCAACATCATCTGTTTCCTCTACTTTTTCAGTTTCTGCAACCTCTGAAGTTTCTACAACCCCTGAAGTTTCAGCATCTTCTGTGATTTCAGACTCTTCTAAAGTATCAGAATCTTCTGCCTTTACAGATTCTTCAGCGTCAGCTGATTCTTCTAATCCTGCAGAATCTTCTGCATCATCCAAAGGATTATCTACATCAGTAGCGACCTCATTATCGTCGCTTTCATCAGAAACAGGATCTGCCACTTCAGTCTCCACTGACGCAACAGGTACAGTTCCCTCGTTTTCATTAACAAAATCGGTTGCATATACGAGAGGCGTCACCACGCTCTGTCATACCAAAACCAATGTTGCTAACATTGATAAAAATCTTTTCATGTTTCTTTGAATATAAGGGTAAAAAAATGAAAGGATATAAATATAGTCAACATCTTTCTACTTCAGTCAACAAATAGGCAATATAAAATTATAAATTTATTGACTTTTGAGAAAAATGACACTAACTTTTTTATATAAAAATAGGATTAAATTTCAAGTGATTTTGCCCAAAAAACGGCAAAAAATCCCCAAAAAATAAAAAAGTGCAATAAAATTTGACATTTTTTAGTTTTTTGTGTAAAATAGATATTGATTTATAAACAAAATTTTCAAAAAAGTATGAAAAAAATCTGATTGTTTATTACTTTGTATTTAGTAAGCATCCTACCTTTGTGTGTTTTTTGAATAAGCGTAAACAATGTTAGTAATATTTTTGATACAGTTGAATTTATTAAACAATCTGTAAAATTTAATGAAATTACAATTAAATCAGACATTCCTTATGATTTAGTACAAAATGCTATTAAAAAATACTGTCCAGTATCTGCCGTTACACAAGCTGAAAAAGAATTGTGGCCACTAAAAGAAGCTTGGACTTCATATTTAAATAAGCCATGAATTAATAAATCATTATCAGACAGATTTGATATGGTAAAGTGATTAATAATCGAACAAAAAAAAGATAGTAGCTACAAATACTGTAAGGATAGTTATCTACTTTTCTCGATTCTAAAAACCACTCAAGAGTTATATACATGAGAAAAGGAGCCCAAAAGAAGCACAGAAACTAATAAATCAGACACAAATACATCCACATCTGGAAACACATCTCACAATTCCGCAGCAAACAAAAATTTAGGTTTTACATTTATTCATGATACTGCTGGACTACCAAATGATGCTAAAAAATCTTTTTCAGAAAGTACTGAAAATTATTTACAAGAGATTATGGCTGATTTAGTTGATATTCATATTTTAGACAAAAACGATTTAAAAATTCTGGATAACAAAATTGAGGTGACTTATCTACAAAGTTGCAATGTTACAGAATGATCTTTCCGTGTAGTTAGGAATAAACAAACATGAGAATACACATTTAAATGAATCAAATTAATCATCGCATACTGTGATAGAAATAATACTGTCGCAAGACAGAAAAGACACGTTCAACAAATTTTAGCACATGAACTTGGGCATTATATTTACTTTTTCAAAGACAAAAATCCTTCAAAATTTTCAGAAATATGTTGGGATAATGGAAAATTAAATTGTCTCCCCGAAGAATTTGTAAGTAATTATGCTACCAAATCTCAGGAAGAAGATTATGCTGAAAGCTTTGCATATTGGTACTTATACAATACTGAAAATTCAGATAATCAACATGGAGCAGCTCCTGACAATCCAATCAACAGAAGAGCTAGATATTTTGAAGACTTGTTTGAAGAGGAAGAAGATGACGATGATGATGAAAAATAATTATTCAAAATAATTATCTTCAGTTCCACTCCAATATTCTTTATCGAAATTATCCTGAAATATTATTTCTTCGTATTCATCATCACTATTTTGGGTATCTTGATTTTCTATATCTCATAAATCAACATCATTTGATTCTATTTCGGTTAATTCTGTTTTATTCTCTCATGATTCAAATGTGTTCAATCATAAATTTATTTTATCAGAATTTGATATTTTTTCAGTTTTCGTAACAACTGTTGTTGTGTCTACTATTTCTTGCTCCTGAATAGGCTGAATTGTTTCTGATTTTCCTATGAACAATAAGCTTAATGATCGTAGTGATATAACATATATTAGTACCATATTGGATGACAAGTAAATAAACGATTTTATTATTATATATAATAATTAAAAAATCAAAACAAAATAATCACTAAAATCTAGTCATTTTTTGATTTTATCAGAATTTTTAATATAATATTGCACTAATTTGATATAATTGAAATTTTAGCTTTATGTCAAGTACTATCTCCACTATTTCTTCTGCTACCACATTTTCATCATCCCCATAATATAGTTCTAACAGTTGATGGAGTAGTTGATCTTTATTTTCTTGATGATGAAGCAGTTTTTCAAGTGGATGAGGTGGTTGATGATGAGGGTGAAGTAGCCGGTAAAAAATCTAACTTATTTTAAATATTAATATTGTATTTTTTCAAAAAATGTCTATACATTGGATAATGTAAGGTTTTTACTTACTGATAAATATAAAAACAATGGTAGACATGGAAGAAAAGGCTGTATCAGCCACATCAGAGAAAGTGCCTACGACAATCACTTTCCAAATTAAACCGTTCAAAGACAATGAAAGAACTGTCGCACATCGGCAAAAGATTGTAGAAAATCTGATTTCTTTGAAATCAAAAATGATTTCATTTTTAATCAGCGGAAATAGCCAATGAATTAGATTTTATGTTAAAATGCCTATCAAATTTAAGGCTTATTTTTGTAATACTTTTTATAGTTCCTTTCCTACTTCAGACTTAATTGAAACGGACTATCCCAAAGTTTCTAAAGAACGTAATTGGGTAAATATTAATAATGATGCTCGTTTTAAGGATCTTTCTGATTTTCAAAAAGAGTGAAATTATTTAGATCCTATGAATGATTTGCTTTCGTTATTTCAAAATATTCCAAGCGATTCTACATTAACCCTGTTTTTTGATTACACTTTTAAATTGGAAGAATCTGCTTGGCAACAAGCATGGGAAGTATTTAAAAAGATTATAAAACGAGCCTGGGCTCCAACAGGTAAAAAAGAAGAAAAAGCTGAAGATAAAAATGCAAAACTTGAAAATCAAATTTATTTTTCTTTATCTTATTCTTTAATCACAGACAATTGAGCTACTGCGAGTGCTGTTGAATGAAATCTAGCTTCTGTATTAGCTCCTATGATTACTAAATGATCATGTGAATTTAAACCTAAAAGAATTTGGCATTATTCTAGATTTTCTGAAGTGGTGAATTTCTTTCACATCCCAACAAAAGTAAATTTTGTAAAATGATTAGAATATACATTATACCGTAAATTACCTTACCCTACAAATATTCCAGCAGTGAATAAAGTTTGAGATTCTCAGAAATTAACGTTACTCTGAGATACAGATTATAGATGAGATAAGATTCGTTTTTGAATTAAAGAAGAAGACAAGTTCCGTCATGTATATATTGTATGAAAAACTTGAACCTGAAAATCTACAATCATTTCGAATATGATTATTTCGGATATGAATGCCTGAAATGGATTATGTTTACTCGATCCTCATGGAGAATTGGTAGATACAATTATCGAATCTATTCCTTCAAATAGAATCAACGATGTAATCTTATTTGACCTTTCCGATACTGAGTACCCTATCTGATTTAACCTTTTGCAAGCTGACAATGAAGATGAAAAAAACAGAATCGCATCATGAGTAGTTTCTACTTTCCAGAAACTGTTTGATAATTCATGGTGACCTAGACTGGAATATATTTTGCGTAATGTGGTACTTTCAGTAATTGAATATCCAAATGCTACATTGATGCATATACTACGTGTACTTACTGACAAAGATTTCCGTGAAGAAGTAATATCTCATGTACATGATGCAGTTTTACTAAAATTCTGGAATTCTGAATTCAATAAATGGCAAGACAGACAAAGAGAAGAAGCTATTGCTCCGATAACAAATAAAGTTGGACAATTTTTGTCTTCTCGTCTAGTTAGAAATGTATTTGGACAGCCTCGTTCAAAATTAAGCATGAGAAAGGCCATGGATGAGTGAAAAATTATTTTGGTGAACTTATCAAAAGGTAAAATCTGAGAAGATAATGCGAATATGATTGGATCTTTACTCGTAACGAAGATTCAGATTGATGCAATGTCGAGAGCGGATATTGCCGCAAGTAAACGTCGTCCATTCTATCTATATATTGATGAGTTTCAGAATTTTGCTACAAAATCATTTGCAACAATTCTTTCAGAAGCCAGAAAATACAAACTGTCTTTGATATTAGCAAATCAGTATACATCACAACTAGATGAGGACATCAAGAATGCAATTTTTGGAAATGTCGGAAGTATCATATCTTTCACACTTTGATACGATGATGCTGCTGTTATGACAGCTCAATTTAAAGAGATGGTAGGTGTAAACGATCTGATTTCATTACCTAAATATACGACATACACAAGGCTGATGATTGATGGAATTTCATCTGACCCATTCAATACTAGAACTCTCCCTCCATTTTCACCTGCAGATACAGACAATATTGAAGAACATATCGAAAAAATCAGACGTCAATCACGTCAGAGATATGCAATGGAGCGTACTCAACTTGAATCTCTATTAAATGCTCGATGAAAGAAGACCTTTTCTGCTCAAGAAAAAGTAGCTGAAAAAGCTAAACTTGAAGCAATGTGATTAGATGAAGAAGATAGTAAAAATTTACAAGATTTTGTGGTGGAACAGTCAATCTGAGAATTTGATAATTTTGTAATCGATTGAAATCAGGCTGATGCAATGGTTATGGACAAGGATGCTAAAACTTTTAAATATGTGTGGTATAGCAAGCCACTTAAATTGGAAGAATATGCAAAGATTCAATTTGCAAAATGAAAGACTCTAAAATTCCCTAATTGAAATAAAATCAAACTCTGAGTAGATTCTTATGTTTCCACAAATGATAAAACTCATGTATTCATTTGGATATGAAAAAAAGCTGAAATAAAAAAACTGATACAGGATATGAAAATTGCATCAGGATTAAGTAAAAATTCTGACTCTCCTCTTGTATTCATTCCTAATGTGGAAAAACTTAAATTGAATACTCAGACAAAGGATTCAGAATGAAAATCAAAACCATGGAAAACCAATCAGCCACCAACTTATAGTTGAGAATTTTCTATCAATGATATTAAACTTTGAGAACAGTATGAATGATATGTAAAATTGATGTACAATTATTGAATGTTTGTAACTGTAAAATGAGTGGAATGATTGCTACATAAAAATTGGATTGCTCCTTTAGGAGATTGAGTTGAATGGAAAAAATATTATAATATCTGAGATAAAATCAAAGTTATCGCAAAAGAATTTAAAGATATTGATTGAGATAAGAGAGTCGTTTGGACTCAAAAATAAATGTTTATCTAATTTTTTGTAATGTAGCACATAGTTTTTCAATTTATTTGGAATAAATATTGAAAAAAAGTCCGATTTTTTTTGATTTTTTTAACGTTTTGGATTATACTATAGGTAGGAATTTTATATTTTTATTCCAAAGTTTATGAAAAATAAAATATTATCATATTTGTTAGTTTGATTGTTTTCAGTGTTTATTTGATGATTTATTATGTATGTTGAAGCAGCTTGAAGTAATGGTAATTCTACGGAAGAACAGGTAATATGATGATGAAATTGATGATGAGGTTGAGAAGCACATTCAGATAATTGATGACAAGGTTGATGCTGAGAAGTGCCTGCATGAAAGTTTTGTTGTGACGGTATCGTAAGCGATATGGATTGTGATTCTGTTGTAATAACTCCAGATAAATGATGCCCAAATTGATGTTGTTGAATTAAACTTAATACAAATTTTCCAATTATTTGAAACTGTATCTGAGATAAAGAAAGCGAAAATCCAACGAATGCCTTTCCTACGATGATTTGAGCAATTACAAAGATTGTAATGTCGTTGATTTTCGTTGTTTGTTTCATTCTTATCATAATTTCAGGTATTATGCGAGCATCAGACAATCCTTCTTGAGCAAAGAATTTACTAAAAAAAGTAGCAGTAACTATATTAATTCTATGATTATCTGGCGTAATTCTCAGATTAATTAATCCAAACTTTTTTTCTTAAAAATATTAAACTTTGGTAAATGTAATATTACTTTTTAGACTAGAAGATGTATCGTTTTCATCTCTTGAACGAATTACATCTTCTTTTTTATTTTTCTTAAAATCATGTTCAGCTTTACTTTCCATGCTAGATTGATCTTTCATAGTTAAGCTGACTTTTTCTCTTTCTTCATCGATATCCAAAACTCTGACACTTACTTTCTGTCATACACTTACTACTTCGATAGGATTAGAAACATAATGATTAGCCATCTGTGATTTATGAACTAATCCATCATTATGCAGTCAAATATCTACAAATGCACCAAAATCTGTCACATTTCTGACTACTCACTCCAATTGCATTCAAATTTTTAAATCTTTAATGTCCAAAACATCAGATTTGAAACATGGTGCATCTCATTCATCTCTTGGATCAAGTCATGGTC
>CAMJSB010000016.1 GCA_946408385.1 uncultured bacterium
CATGAGACACTGCAGAAGCAACAACATGAGACACTGCAGAAGCAACAACATGAGACACTGCAGAAGCAACAACATGAGATGCTGTAGAGGCTGCAACATGAGATACTGCAGAAGCTGCAACATGAGATACTGCAGAAGCAACTGAAGCAACAGCTGAAACTACAGACACAGCTACTCCAACAATCTCAGATTCTGCTAAAGCAAAATACAACGAAGAACAAATCGCAGCATACGAATGGGCATATGAAAAATGAATTACAACAATGAATGATATAGAAAAGGCAAGATTATCTGATTGATTAACAAGAGCTGAACTTGCAAAAATGATGTCTCAATATATGACAAAAGTTTTATGAAAGACACCTGTAGATGCAGAAAAAGCTAATTATGCTGATGTAAATGAATCATTAGGAGATTTGGCAGATTTCATTCAAACTGCATACGCATACAAAATTATGTGAATTAATGCAGATGGAACTCCATTAAAAGAATTCAATCCAAATTGATTAGTTACTAGAGCTGAATATGCTACAGTTTTCTCAAGAGTTTTGTATGGAGATAAATACAATAAATCTGAATGAAATTATTATGAAGATCATCTTGCAGCTCTTAAAGAAGCTGGAATCTTGACTAATACAACTCCAACTATTCAAGAAGTTAGAGGATGGGTTATGTTGATGATGTACAGATCTGAAAATGTTAAATCAGAAACTACTACTGAAGAATCAACTGGTTGATTGGTATGAATGCCAAATCCTGCATCAGTTTACTGTGAAGAACAATGAGGTACACTTAATATCGTAGAAGATGAAGAAGGAAATCAATTTGGAATGTGTAAATTAGCTGATGGAACTGAAGTTGAGGAATGGGAGTATTACAGAGCAAATCATCCAGAAACTGAAACATGAGCTACAGCAGAAGAAGCTACAACTCAGGAGCCAACTACTGAAGAAACAGCAGAAGCTTGAACTGGAGAAGTTGCAACAACAGAAACTTCTGATAAATAATTCAGATATAACTAATAAAAAGCCGATCCATTGTGGTCGGTTTTTTTAATACCTTGAATAAAAATCAGATTTATTTATAAAATTACAGTTTTATATTTCATTTAAAGTGAAAGTGTTATCGAAGAAATACAGATACATATGATTAGATTTTGAGACGACAGGGTTAGATTTACTCAAAGACGAACCAATTCAACTATGAATTGTAGAGATTGATGCAAATGGAAATATAATCGATCAATATCAGACACTTTTGCATCCACAGAAGGAAATAAAAGAGCTCAAAAACATAGTTAGTTTCATTACGAATATTAATTTAAAGGACTTAGAAAACGCTCCAAGCATATCAACAGCGGAAAAAGAAATTTCTCGTTTCTTTTGAAAAAATACGATAGTAATATGACACAATATTTCATTTGATTTATCATTCTTAAATCGTTTTTTCCCATCACTAAAATATGCATTTTCAATAGATACGTTTCAGCTTTCTCAGGCAATGGTTCCTTACGCACCAAGTTATGCCCTAGAAATATTATCTAATTATCTCGAAGAGAAACCATTATTTCTTCAGCGAAAATCAAAATACTGACTTTCATTTACAAACGATTCATCTCAGCAGGGTACTTTTCATGATGCATTTTTTGATACAAAAGCCACTCTAGCATTATTTTGTTACTTAATCGATTTTCTCTGACAGGTTCAAGAAAAAACTCCAGTTCTCAGCCAATTGATCAATAAATCAAATGCTGAATCTCTTCAAGTTTTGCCTTCATATGAATACAAACCATCACCATCAATTGGAGAAATAGTTATTCCTGCTCTCAAAAAAATTGCTCCAGCTGATACTTCATTCACTTCATTCCCATATAACATCCAGACTTCCAATTTCGAGACAAAAAAAAGATATTATATCTGAAATCTGAAATTTAAATCATTACTCCAATCACTACTCGCGAATAAAAAGATTCTTCTCGTTTTTTCTTCCAAACCAAAACTAGATATCGCAAAAAATTTGCTAAACGATATGTGAATTAAAAATATTGGATTTGCTCGTGAGGAGCAGACAATCTCTCCAAAATTATTCCAAACATTTTTGTCCAAATCAGAATTTTCAGATTTTGAAATTCTTTTCATCATAAAGTATTGTGTACATCTATTTTACTGATACGGAGTGCTTGACTTAAATTCAAAGTGAGATTACAAAGTCTATGGATTTATCAAAGATTCACGTGAAATAGTTAAATATCCACTTGTTCTCACTACCCACCAATGATTGTATTCGCTTCTCGAAAAAAATATCGAAACATATCAGGATTTTCAGATTCTTTTCTTCGATACAGAGTGGCGATATCGTTTTTACAATCTGTATCTTTCTCGTACTTGTGATTTGTATTATATCCAGAATTTTGTGGATATGTTATTATATAAGTATCAACTATTACAAGAAAAAAATCTGATTTCTGCTGAATCTTTGACTACACTTCAAGAATTTGATACATTTTTTACGATGTTCATCTGAATTCTCCGAACTGAAACCAAAAAGCTATTCATAAATATTCCAGACGATGAAATTCAAATCAATCCTATAGTTTCGAGTATCGAATTCTATCAAACGAAATTATTACTTGAAAGGTTCAAAGAATTCTGACCAAAACTTGAATCTGTATTACAACCATCAGATTTCAAAACATTGCGACTTCAAATTGAGCATTTCTTCTCCATTACAGAAACAGTCGCAAAAGTTCAGAGAAAAATGTATAATCAGTCAGATTTCTACTTCTTATTCAGTGAAGATACCAAGTTTACAAACCGAGATGAATTCTTGGATATCTTCTGAAATCATCACACATTATTTCTATCAAATCACGAAACAGCTTATCCTGAATTATTGCCAAATATTACAGATTTTGAAGAAAAAAAACTCCCACATTTGAGAGCGGTTGTTGATTTAGAGTCTATGCTTTCAAAGTTTATCTCAAAATCTGATCAATCTTTCTTCATCATATCAACAGTCAAGGATGAGTCTCGTGAAATATTTGAATATCTACAAACAATCCTAGAATTGTCAGATTACGAGCTTCTAGTAGAAAATATCACATGATGAGCATGAAAAAATATCTATAAAGCGCAGAGAAAACCTAAAAAAATTGTAGTTTGATGATATAATTTTCTCATGATGTGTTATGCTCAAAAAGTCAAATTTGATGAATTAATTATCCGAAATATCAGATGAGCTCAATCAGATTTAATTTTGACTGATATGGAGTGGTATGCGGTGTAGTGAAAAAAGCTCTCAAATTGTAAAACATATTTAACGAAATTATAAAAAATGAAAAATCGTTAAATATGATTCCCTAAAAAAATCGTCAAAAATTTGACAAATAAAGCAAAAATAATTATCATTAAGTATAGAGTATTTTTTTACTACTTATCCAAAACTAAAAATGGCAAAAACAAACAAAGAATTTAGATCAGATCTTGCGAAAGAAATGCGAAATAAGCGTAAAGAAAAAAACATACAACTTGAGCAAGTTGAAAGTTCAAAATTTTCTCAGTGACTAAAAGAGCAGATGTCCAAAGAGATAAAAGAGAATTTTGAGAAAGAAATAGATGAAATCAAATCTAGACCATGATATGAAGAAGCGAGAAAGACGCATTTAGAAGAGATTAATGCAAAAAGTAGACTCACAAAAGCAAAAAAAGAGCTTGAAGATGCTGAAAAATTTTATAATGAAGCACAAATTGCTCATAGATGAAAAGTGGAAAATTTTTCAGAGAATGATGTTGAAAACTTCTGAGAACTCTCACAGGAGAAAAAAGAAAAATTATACTGAAATAGAGAGGCTATCATCAAAGATCTAAAAGAAAATTACCTAAAAGAAAAAGACGCTGAAATGATGTGATATAAATGAAAGGAGGTACATCTCTCTCTACCAGCAGTATGAAACTTCAAATGATTCAAACTTGATTACTTTGTGTCAGATGAGTTAGTTTATAAAGAAGATTTTGAATCTAATCCAGAATTAGAAAAAAAATTAAAATCAATGAAACAAATATGAGAAATATTAAAAGCCGTGAATAGATATATGGCAGAGTTATGAGTAGAAACTGACTGAGATATGGATTATGAAAACGATTTGCAGTATTGGAAAACAGAGAGATATGGATGTAAAGCCTGAGATTGTCTAAAAGATATTTCAGGTTTAAATAAACGATATTGGACAGGTGATAAAGGTGTAGATGGAAGAAAGGATTCGCGTGTCCTATGGGGTTGCGACAATATTGGTTGCGACTTCTATCGGAACGCCAGCGGCCGCGCGAATTTATTTCTGAGATTGTCTGACTAGGTGTAAGTAGAGTATCCTTGCCCCGCAGGGGCAAAATATTGGTTTCATAATGGGGTTTCATAGTAAAATATGGCCCTTTTTTTTAAAACAGTGGAGCCTCGCGTCGGTTTTTCGTGTCTGGTAATTTTGAAAGTAATACTATCCCCACTTGAAAAATAAATGTAAAATCACTATAATTTAATTAGTCAAATAATTTCAAATTATTCAAAAAAGTCTGAATGGCAAATTCTCTCGTGGATGAAGTATTAGGTCGCGTTGATATTGTTGACGTGATTAGCAGATATATCCCGCTCAAAAGAGCAGGAAGCAATTTTTCTGCATGTTGTCCATTTCACTGAGAGAAAACGCCATCATTCATGGTCTCACCGACGAAGCAGATTTTCAAATGTTTTGGATGCTGAAAATGATGAAACGTTTTCACATTTATTCAAGAGATTGAAAGAATTGATTTTCGAGATGCTGTAAAAGTTCTTGCAGAGCAGGAACATATCGATGTTTCTCAGTACCAGCAAGTTTCTGCCTATGCACAGAAATCTCAGGATGATAAAGAAAAGCTCAAAAGAACGCAGAAACTAGCTCAAGAATTTTTCGTTGAATCACTAAAAAATAGTCAAACAGCATTAGATTATCTTCACGAAAAAAGGCATTTGGATGATAAATTAATCTCAGAATTCTGAATCTGATATGCAAATGATAAGCATTACGAACTTTTGAATATGCTCAGGAGTAAATGATTTTCAGATGATGATTTGCTCGAAGCATCACTTGCAAAAAGAAATGCAAACGGAGAAATTTATGCATTTTTCAGAAATAGAATCACATTCCCAATTTATGATCTGATGAAAAATGTAGTCTGATTCAGTGCTAGAGTAATTAATCCAGACGATGCTCCAAAATACATTAATTCAGCAGAAAATAGAGCATTCGAAAAGTCAAAAATCCTTTACGGACTTTCACATGCTAAACAATATATCAATACGCACCAGAAATTAATCGTCGTAGAATGACAAATGGATGTGATTTGATTAGCTCGTTTGTGATTCCCAGTTTGAGTTGCAACATCTGGAACCGCTCTTACAGAGCAACATATCAAAATTCTCAAACGTCATACAGAAAATCTATACTTGCTTTTTGATAATGATCAGGCTGGTCGTCAGGCTACATTCCGTGCACTGAAATTATGTTATGCACAGGATTTATTCCCAAAGATTATCTCACTTCCAGATTGATTCAAAGATGCAGATGAACTAGCGAATCATGAAAATTGAAATCAGCTTTTCCAGGAATGTATAGATAAAGCATCAGATGGATTCTTAGAAATCTTCGACCGTTTGAGGAACTCTTTTGATATGAATTCACCAGTAGATAAAACAAAGTTAATTAACACAATGTTTGAATTAATCTTAGCAGTAAATAATGTTTTAATTCAGGAAAGTTATAAAAGAGCTTTTGCTGAAAAGTTGTGATTTCCATTTGAAACAGTTGACATTCAATTCAAGAAATATGTTCAATGAGCAGGTAAAATCTTCATTCAACAGCAGAGAAGAAATGAAGAAAAATCTGAATCAAAATACCAGTTAGATCGTGAAAAGTTATTCATTTCACTTTTTCATAATTGATTCATAGATATACAACTAAAAGATGAACCTGAATTTATCTCAGATTTACATAGTTTCGTAAATGAAGTTTCCCGTGCCGATCCTGACTGATTATTAGCTCATACAATCAATAATAGCTGCTCCGATGAAGAAAAATCTTTACTTGATGAATTTCAGCTCCGACGAGAAAAAGAAATTTCAGATCTTTCAGATGAAAAATCCAAACGTCAGGTTGTAATAACTACGATTACTCCAGTTATTCAAGAATTTTTTAAACTTGCTACAAAAAGCAAAAATTTAACTGACGATGAAAAAAAACAGCTTATCGTTTTGAAATCAAAACTGGGTAAAAGATAGAAAATTTTTAAAAATTTTTACATTCCACTTTTTTATTTTTTAGTGTCTATGTCTAGTGGAATAGAATCTACGATAGGGACAGGTAACTTATATATCTCTTTTGACTTAACTTTTTCACGTTCGTTATTTTTACTCTTATATGAAATAATTTTTTTAATCATTAGATAAATTCATAATCAGAACGTACAAAATCATATAATAATAAATCATTTTTGTAATCAGATTATCGCAGTTAATGTTCAGAATCATAGAGATCATATAATATCTCATGCTCTTCATACAAAGTCTTGTACTCATATCATAGCTCAGTTATCTTTTGGGTCTGTATAACTAATAACAAGAGCTGCTGTAAGAGGGAAAAGTAAAGCTATTCCAAGAGAAATAAAAAAAGTTAATATTAAAATTGTAAAAAATCATTCATTGAATCATAATGCTAAATATAGAAATGATACCAAAACAAGGACAAGGGAGATTAAAAGCTTTTTGTTGTATTTGTCTCAAAATTTTCAAGTAAAAACATTAACTATGTATGGCAATTTCATTGCCGCAAAGACTATAGCAATCTGAGAAAGAGAAAGATTATTCTCAGCTGCGATTATCGGTATAAATAAATAACTAGTATAATTCAGAAAATTTGTAAGCATAAAACTTCATAAGGCTACATACATTTTTCAGTTATATTTTTTTAATATTTTCCAGATTTCTCTCCAACTATCAAGCGATATACATTCTTTAAAAAAAGAACGAATAAATCAGTTTTCTCCAAAAAATGGTTGATCTATTCCCGTTTTTTTTTCAATTTTAAGTTTTTGTTTAGATTCTTTCTTAATCTTACTATAAAATTTCTTCCATGTCTTTGTATAATGTTTTGAAATAGCTGTTTTAATCTTTTGATCCTGCAATAATGATATCAATGAAAAAATTACAACAAATAGGTACATATATGGCAAATCTAAGTAATTAACCAATATGGCCGCAACTAATGATCATATGACCTCAGTAAAATAAAACGCTGAAAAATAAATTCAAGACACTTTAACGTTATCAGTTTTTGTTGATTTTTTTGAGTAATAACTACGGTAAGTTGTAAATGTAGTGGAATTAGCTATTCAATTGAAAATTGTCGCAAATAATAGTAATATACATGAATGTAATATTCAAGCAAGAAAGAATAATAGACCACAAATTGCATATAGAAGTTTTCATACTAATAATATATATTTTACATTTAAACGATCATTCATTCTTCATATTGGGATGGTGAAGATAAGTTTAATAAATGCTAATACAGCTCAAATTACAGTTATTCATCGTGTACTTCCAATGATTTCTTTGATATATATAGAAAAATATGTATCAGTCCCTAATCATCGCCCCATCATAAAAAGAGCTAAAGATAAAGAAATCGACCTAATCTTTAATGGGATGATTTTTGGTAAAGTCTTTTTTATTTTTTTTCGCATAGGCACTTCATTTTAAAATTATATTGTAGCTATATTATACCTACAAAGCTTTAAAATGCAAATTTTGAACGAGATTTTATTTTAAAATCAGCCATATTCTCTAACTTGAAATTTCTACCAACTTTCTTAATCTGATTTTCACTGAATGTTAAAATTTTATTTTATTGTAAAGAATTGAAATGGCCGTTAATCTCATTGATTTAGTCGCAAATAAAACGTGATTAGAAAAAAAAGTTATTCGTAATATTATCACACTTTTAGATGAATGAAATACAATTCCATTCATTGCTCGTTATCGTAAAGAACTCACACAATGAGCAACAGATGAACAATTACGTGATTTTAACGATGTATATACATACACCAAAAATCTAGAAGCCAGAAAAGAGGATGTAATCAGACTGATTGATGAAAAATGATTACTGACTGACGAACTTAGACAGCAAATTATGGAGGCTGAAACTTTAGCTAGAGTGGAAGATTTATACAGACCATTCAAAGAAAAGAAAAACACTCGTGCAACTATTGCAAAAGCAAAATGACTAGAACCTCTTGCTGAAATTTTGAGAAAAGCAGAAATAAGTAAAGAAGAATTTGAAGCTGAAGCTGAAAAATTTGTAAAAGATACATGAGATACAAAGACTACTGTGAAAAATAATGAAGAAGCTATTGCTTGAGCTCAAGATATTATCGCTGAAGATGTTTCTGACCATGCAAACTTGAGAGAAGATATCAAAAATCATGAAGAAAATAATGCAAAAATTTCTACTAAACCCACTAAAACTTTCGAAGAAAATTGAGTTTATAAAATATATGCAGATTACTCTAAAAAATGGAATGAAATACCATCTTATGCTTTCTTAGCATTACTAAGAGCTGAAAAAGAGAAACAATTAAATCTGATTATAGATTTTTCATGAGAACATACACTTGAATGTGCAAAAAAATATTTCATTCCAAATGGATGAAAATGATTATGAACTAGTGTAGAATATTTGAATTGAGCAATTGAAGATGGGTTGAAAAGATTACTTATTCCATCAATTGAAAGAGAACTTAGAGCTGATAAAAAGAGATGGGCTGATGAAGCTGCAATTAAAGTTTTTGGAGAAAATTTGAAGAATTTGCTTTTAACACCTCCTATTCAGTGAAAAACTGTGCTTTGATTCGATCCAGCTTTTAGAACTGGTTGTAAATTAGCTATAGTAGATCCAACTGGTAAATTCTTATTTAATACTGTGATATATCCTACCGCTCCACAAAATGATACGGAAAAATCTGAAGCAATTTTGATGTGACTAATTGAGCAATACCATATCGATTTAATTTCTCTATGAAATTGAACAGCAAGTCGTGAATCAGAACAATTTTTGGCAAATGTAATAAAGAAACATAAGTTGAAAGTACAATATATTATCACGAGTGAAGCTTGAGCTTCAGTTTATTCTGCAAGTAAACTAGCACAAGATGAATATCCATCTCTGGATGTAACAGTTAGATGAGCGATTAGTATTGCACATAGAGTACAAGATCCTTTAGCAGAACTTACTAAAATCGATCCAAAATCTATCTGAGTATGACAATATCAGCATGATGTAGATCAGAAATTCTTGAAAGAAAAATTGGATGAAAAGGTGGAAGATACTGTAAACTCTGTATGAGTAAATGTAAACACTGCTAGTTATACATTGTTGCAATATATCGCATGATTGAGCGAGAAAATCGCTAAATCTATAGTGGAATATAGAGATGAAAATTGAGCATTTAGCAGTAAAGCTGAAGTTAAAAAAGTTAAATGACTCTGACCAAAAGCTTACGAACAAGCTATTTGATTTTTGAGAATTAAAAATTGAAAGGAGCCACTAGACCAGACATGAATTCATCCTGAAAATTTCAAACAAGTATATGAAATGCTTGAAAAAGAATTCTGAATCAAAAAGAAAGATTTAGTTCTACCTATGACAAATATTTCTGTAAATGAAGGACAAATCAACGAATGGAGTGAAAAATATAACATCTGAAAAGAGACATTAGAAGATTGTATCAAAGAACTTCAAAGACCATGACTTGATCCAAGAGATGAATGAGATGCACCATGTTTCAAATCTGATGT
>CAMJSB010000017.1 GCA_946408385.1 uncultured bacterium
ATTAAAAAGTGAAATATCTCTATTGATATTCAGAATAGAAAAATTATGAAATGAGGTAAAGAAATAAAGCTGACTGTGAAAGAATACAATATTCTAGAATGTTTAGTAAAAAATATATGAATTCCCCTATCCAGAACGGATATTATTCAAGAGGTTTGGTGATGAGATTCGCTATTTGATGACGATGGAAAGCTAGATGTTTATATTTCTACTATTAGAAGTAAATTAGGGAAAGATATTATAGAAACAGTTAAATGATTTGGGTATAGAATGAATAAATAGGTATTTATTTATTATTTAGTTAATTATGAAATATTCCATAGAAAATATTGCCTGAATTGATTGTATATTTGCACCAATGAATGACTCTCATTCAATTACGATTTGGATTATGTGTAAAGCGTGAAGTAATAATGAAACATTGAAACAAGGTTGAATAGCTCATTGTTTGGAACATATGTTTTTTAAGTGATGAAAACGTTATAAAACTCAAAAAGATGTAGCAGAAACTTTGGATTCAATAGGAGCAGGATATAACGCATTCACTAGCAATAATACAGTTGATTATTATGTGAAGTGTGCTCCAAATTTCATAGAGAAATCATTGGATGTGTTAGCTGATATGATGATGAATGCAAAATTTGATGAAAAGGAATTGGGAAAAGAAAAATGAGTAATAATTCAGGAAATGAAGATGTATGAGGATGATCCAATGAGTCTAGTTTCTGAGAAGCAAAGATTGTGGTATTTTGGAAATAATAGTTTTGGTCGTCCTGTAATATGAAATGAAAAAACAGTTCTCTCTTTTACATCTCAAGATTTGCATGATTATAAGGATTCTCTTTATACGAAAGATAATTTGATAATTGTGGTAGCTGGTAAATGAGCAGAAGATGAAAAGATAAAAAATCTGATTTGAAATTATTTTGGATCTATGTGAGAAAAAAGAACAGTTAAGAAACCTAAATTTCCATGAAAATATCCAAAAGAACATGAATCACTATTTAAAAAATGAACGGAGCAGAATCATTTAATTATAGCGGCTCCTTGATTTGATGGAAATGATGACAGAAGATATGCCGCAAAAGTTTTGGCTTCAATTTTAGGATGAAATATGTCTTCTCGTTTGTTCCAAAATATTAGAACGAAAGAATGACTTTGTTATTATATTTCTGCATATCATGTAGCTGGTCCTGAGGTATGAATATTTGGAATAAGGGCGTGAATGGACAAGGGTAGATTTGAATTTTGACTGAAAAGGATTAGAGAAGAAGTGGAGAAATATGTAAAAAAATGAGCTACTCAGGATGAATTTGATAAATGTATATGATATTTACAGTGACAAACCCAGATGGGAATAGATACTCCAGAAGAGATGGCATTGTTTCTTTGACCTCAGTATTTGGTGTATAATAAAATAGAAACGTTAGAAGAAATTTTAGATAAGTATAAAAAGCTGACTTTAAATGATGTAAATCAGCTTTCTAGTATGTTGAGTTTAGATAATTGTTATACTTATCATATCGAGTAATATTTTGTTGTTAGCTTTTCGTAGAAAGAACTACATATTGAGTGAAAGTGATATTTCTATCATGAAGTTTAGTAGCTAATCAAGTTCATAAATATCTCCAATGTCGAGGTTCTATATAATATCCATCAAACTCTCTTCAATTTTGGTAGCTTTGGTGAAATCAGTATAGATGTGCATTATCGTGTAATCGGTCGTAATATTTTTGGTATTTAGACAAGAATTTCTGTTCATTTGTAACTTCCCATAGATCTACAGCTAATCATAGTTGATGTTCAGATTCTCATTCTCTAGCGCATCGTCAGCTTTTTTTACAACTTTCAGAAATTGAATTTTTTTGATAATTGTAGCTTCTGTATGCACTGGCTACGACTATATTTTTTCAAAATTTAGCATAAAAATCATTGGCCATTTTTTCCAAAGCATCTGCTGCTTCTTTTCTAAATGTATGTCTAGCTTGTGCAGAAATGTGTGAACGTCATTGTAGTGAAACTAAATCTGATGGTTCATAACTTACATTATAGAAGGGTTTATTTACTCAGACGAATTTTTGGATATGATTATCAGGTAATTTTGAATGGTCTATTTTTGCTATAAAAACTGATAAATTTAATTTAGAAAATTTGTATCAAATTTTTGAACTTTGAACAAAAGAAAAACAAGTTAAAGATACGAGAGTTATAGTTAGTATTCCTAAAAGTTTTTTCATTTTTTTAGCTTAGTTTTGAAATTAATTCGTTTTGTATTTCTTCGATACTTTGATCTGCATTGATTGTAATAACTTTTCATTCTGATTCAAATGCTTCAATTACTGGTAAAGTTTCAGAATAGAAAGTTTCCAATCTTTTGTTGATGACATCTTCTTTAGCGTCATCTGCACGTCATTGGTCGATAGCTCTTTTTTGGATCCTTTCGATAGCTTTTTCACGAGATAAGTCAAAATTTACACAAACATAATCTCTTCATTTAGCATTTCGCTGTTTTACGAAATAATTTTTTTGATCTAAGTTACGAGGAAATCAATCTAAAAGCATAAATTCTCATTCATTTAGTAAATTTGTTCCACAGTCGAAAAGTCAGAATACTAATTTATCTTCTACTAATAGTCATGCCTGGATGCGAGATGAAACATAGTCTGAAAATATGTTTTTATTTGAGCTTAATGCTCTAAAAATATTTCCTGCTTCAAAGTATTTGTAGTTTGGATTTTTTTGTAAAAAAATGTTTGCTTGAGTTCATTTTCCACATCATTGTACTCAGAAAAGTAAGATATCTTTTTGCATATTTAGTTGAGTATGATATAAAAATTATATTTTATATATAGAAAAATCTAATGTGAAAAAAAGGGATTTTATATAAGATGGTGTTATAATACTTTTCTTTTAATTTTTACTATAAACTTTTGATAATGTATCTATTACCTGTGTAATACAATCTGATTTTATATTCGTTGCTTTAATTTCATTTATTATATCAAGTTTTCAGCTTCCTATCGCAGATTTTTGGTCGATTATAGATGATATTATTGATAATTCTCTGTTACATTTTGATGAAATGAAAATCTTTTCTCATTCGATAGTGAGTTCGTTTAGATGGAATAAAGAACTTAGAATATTGTCTAATTTTTTTTCTGAAAATGCTTCTAATTCTTGAAATCAACCATAAACTTTATTGTCATCTATATTTACTATCGCCCAATCGGCTTCTCATATTATTTTGGAAGTGAGTCCATGTGTATAATCAGCATTAAAATATATTGCTACATAAATTTCAGGGCGATTTACCAAAAAATCTCGTAATTGGTGAATCCAGTAATCTTTGCGTTCATCATGATTTAGATATTCATTTCTGGATTTTTCAAAACTATAATTTCATTCGTACCATACACTTGTGGTGGCAACTTCATCAATTACTATAGGTTTGTTTAGAGCTTTTATACGTTCATATGTGTTCCAATTGGGATCGTAGAGAATCTGAGTTGGAGAAAGTCGTAAACGATTTGAATTGGCTTTTCACCAGTTATAGAAAGTAAATCATACTACATCTACAAATTCATCTCATGGATAGTAATCTTCAAAGTGGTAGCAATCGGTTTTCGCTGTATTGCATTGTATTAGGGGTGCGGTTTGTGATGGTGTTCAATTTGTTGGCATATCTCGGTGATTGACAGAAAAATCGAACAAAATATTTTCTTCATTTAGTCCAGCTACTCTTGAAAGACTTCGAACATGAATCCACGCAGCTTTAAATTTTTCTGGATTACTTGACCGTGGATATCGTCATCCATTCATTTCGTGCATGGTACGGAAAATTACATGTAGATTCTTTTCTTTTATTTTTTTGAAAAATGCTGTGTATTGTTTATCAAATTTTCACATTACTACATCCTCTGCGCTGTACATGTCAGGAGATATGGTAAAATGATATATTCTATCAGTTCATAATTTTTCGGCTATTTTATCAATAGAATTTAGTACATCATTTCTATCTCGTGGGTCGAAAATGAATGAAACTACAGGTAATTTTACTCATAATGAATTTTCTATAGTTTCAATGTTTTCTGGTGTATTGTCGGCTGATTTTAGTCAAAAATAGTAACTATTATTTATGTTTGGGAAAAGAATAAATCAGATTAATAATGAAATTAAGAATATTTTTCAAATTTTATGATGGAATAATTTCATTTGTTTTTGATTAAAAGATGATAAAAAACTAGAAGAAGTAATGATAACTACTTATACAAAATTGTATAAATAATATTAAGCTTGTTATTAATTTTAGTAGGACTCATGATACAAATCATATAAATGCTCAAAATGCTGGCTTAATTGATGTTTGGATGTCGTTTTTGTGTAAATATTCTCCAATGAGAGCTCATGCGAATGGTCATAAGATTAGTCATATAGGTCAAGCAAATAATCATATAAACATTCATGCAATGCATCACCGGTTTCATCGATTAGTTCATCAGAATTTTTTGGTTCCAAATATTGGTAGATAGTAATCTAGAACAGTAAGTAATATTATTAAAATTCATCGTATAATAATGAATCATCGAGGAAAAGGTTTGTCCATAAAAATCTGAGTCAAAAATATTGCAACATATGATAATTGTGGACCGGGGATTCATGGCAAAATGGATCAAATTATTCCGATTATACACAAGACTAATCATATTATACAGCAAACTATGTCCATTTATTTTGTTATAATAAATTGTTATTAATCCTGTGTAGTGAAAAGTTATAAAAAAGCAAGATAGAATGATTTGATTTTATTTTTGTAATTATGAAAGATTATCACAATAACAACGATATTCTGGGGTTACTGCATGAGTGGATAATAAATCTGCTGGTGTAGTGTGTGGGTCTGGTAATTGTAGTCAGGCTTCTTGCATTCATGTAAATACAAGTTCACTACAATATTTTTTCTTTGCTTGTTTGTGCAGAAGTGAACGATGAATTCTAGGATCGTTTAGTAAAGTGTCTGCTACTAAATTAACTTGGCTGTATTGTTGTATATACACTGTAACTATAATGAATTACTTTAGTTTTGTCAAATTTTTTATTGGATTTTTGATTTTTTTTGAAAATATCTTGATTTTATAATTTGAATTTATATATTTGCTTTTGCAAAATGATTTTTGCATATAGGTGGGTGTGTAGCTCAGCTGGTTAGAGCGCACCTCTGATAAGGGTGAGGTCGATGGTTCGAGTCCATCCACGCCCATATGCCAAGGTAGCTCAGTGGTAGAGCAGGAGACTGAAAATCTCTGTGTCGGCAGTCCGATTCTGCCCCTTGGCACCATTTTTTTATTAAAAATAATAAATAAAAATGAAAAAAGTGATACTCGTTGTACTTGGATTGATGTTGTTGTTTGTTGTGGTAGCTTGTGGAAATAAAGGAGATAATGATGAAAATAATTTGAATATTGTTGAAAATTCTGTTGAGGATTTGCAGGGAGAAAAAGATCCTTTAGATGGGGTATATGGAAAAACATCTTTAACTTTGGAAGATTTAGATAAAATTGATGAGTATAGATTTCCAAAATCTTACAAATATATTAAATATGATTGGACTGATTGAAATTCTACAGTAGAAACATGAGATTATAATTATCCAAGTTCTGTTAATCGTAAATTATTACTGCCTATACATGAAAATATGGCAAGTAGAGAAATAGTAAGTTCTGTATTGAATGATGGTAAAATTGAAACGTTAGTAGATATAGTGCTAGATAATGGGGTTTCTTATCCAGTTAAATATATGATTAATCCTGATACATTACAATATGTTCAAGCATCATTTGATACTCCTACGAGTACAACTTTGTATACATTTCGGTATTAACTATTATATAGTTATATGGTTGTGTAATAAATTGAGAAAATACTGCATGAGCGGTATTTTTTTTATTTAAAAATTGTTTGTACTTAATATGTTGTTATTAATTAGAAAGATTGTATAATTATTAGAAAATAATTGATGCATATTAAAATGTGTAATATAGTTATCTGTATTCATTGAACGCTGGGTTGAAATGTGTAATTTTTTATAGGAAAATAAAATCTCTTGATTTTAAATATCAGATTATTATAAGATTACGTGCAAATAAAAAATGAAGCAATCGGGGATTAGCTCAGATGGCTAGAGCGCTTGGTTTGGGACCAAGAGGTCGCGAGTTCGAGTCCCGCATCCCCGAGTCTATATGTGTTTCCTTTGCGGTTGCTCGGAGGTAAAACGGTTCTTAGTTGTAGAGGATTAGTTATCTCTGGCAAGATTTCTCTCCGTGATTTCTTGGCATTTAAGTCCAAGAGGGGCGAGGAAATCAGATTTTTTTTGGCTTTAGAATAGTTAAAATAAAAATCGCTTGCATTTTACAAGGAGATTCATATAAGTTTAAGTACGTATTTTTA
>CAMJSB010000018.1 GCA_946408385.1 uncultured bacterium
ATTTTGGAAACTAAATGAAATGAAGTCAGAATTAAAAATATTGGAAATTTTAATGTAAAAGTATGACAAAAAGTAGTAGTAGAATACTCTGAATATACTCAAGAAAATCAGAATAAAATCTATATAGATTATCCAAATATGGATTTGATTTCTATTTGAAGCGAAATAAAATTTGTACAATCATGAGTAGTTCTAAAGGTTGAAAATCATATCGAGGATGCAGTAGAATGTACGGTATCTGAAGCTAAAGAAAAGCATATTTTCCAATATGATAGATGTTTGCTAGAACACAACGAAGACCCAATTGAAACATTGCTCGAGAGAGATGAAAAAGATATTTTGTGGGGACTTGAATACGGAGTGCATATTATTTCAATGTCAGCATGTTATTCAGCCGAACATATCCAAGCTACCAAAGATTTTCTTAAAGAAAAAAATAATCCAGATATGAAAGTCTTTGCTAAAATTGAAACTAGAAAATGACTCGATAATCTACAGGAAATTGTTGAAGTAGCAGATGGAATCATTTTGGTAGCGGACTTTATTACTCCACTTTTGGCCAAAGAAGAAACTTTAGATGACTTAGTTCAATATATTAGATGAAAAGGAGTTCCTGTTTTGATGAATTATGCCTGCCGTACATCTCAGTCAGAATATCCTTTTAGCCAAGATGAACAGCTTCAGCATCGATGTGGTCAATGTGTAGATGGAGTATGCTTAGAGCCAATGATTATAGAGGATGAAGTTTTTGATGCGATTGAGAAACTGGAAACAACACTCGAAAATCTTGAACTAAAATACGAACCAAAAAATCCAGCTCGTTTTGATGAAAAAGATTACGAAATTAGAGATTATATTATTTTCAATGCATACAGAATTACTCAGGAATTAGATATCAGAGCAATCGTATGTTTTACAGAAAACTGATACACTGCTGCTAGAATAGCTTCATTAAATCCTGCAGTACCTATCATTACTTTTACAAAATCTACTCACACATATAGATTTCTAAATGTAGTATGGTGACTAAAATGATACAAAATTTCGCAGTCATTCAATTACGAAAATCTAAAAAGAATCTGAAAAGAAATGATCAGAATTATATTTAAGTGAAATATTTCATTAGATGATAAAGTGCTTATCGTACAGTCAAACGAATTAAATAATGATGTGAAGAGTGACATGATTAACTGAATTGAGCTTTATCAATTCAAAAATATCTAATTTACTTTGAAATTTAAAACAAAATGGTAGATGTACATCAGAGAATAAATGCAAGAAAATTCGTGCTTTCGTATTTGTACCAGTACTGCTTTTATTCTACATTTCAGGCTTCATTAGACCATGTAGAAAAAGAAGAAAAATCTGAAGAAAAAAAAGAAACTTCTCCATTTTTGTGAAACGCTCATGATTCATTTTTCACTGAAGAATTCTTAGCTGATGTGCAAAAACTTTATGACAAATCCAAAGAAGAATGAAAACAGCTTAAAGAATGCGTTCAACAAATTCTTTCAGAGCAGTGAGAAGACGATATGCCATATTATCTCAAAAATTTTTTCGATAAGTGGGATGAAAAAGATATTGATGTGGATTATGTACTCAAAATGATGTGAAGTTTCGAAAAATATGTAGCCCCTACCAAAGAAATGGTAAATAAATATGCAGAAAGTTTTCATTATGAAGAAATGGATATAGTAGATCAGGCTATTTTCTTACTTTGATATACAGAATATGAACTATTTCGCACACCAAAAGAAATTTTGATTAATGAAATGATTGAGCTTTGTAAAAGATATTCAGATGCAGGTTCTCCAAAATTAGTGAATGGTATTTTTGATAAATTTCTTAATAATGAAAAATCTAATTAAAAAAAGACCCTAACTACCATTATAGCGATACGCAATGTAGTTAGGGATTAATTCGCGTCAGGAGAGATTAAGCAGCATATCCAACATTCCTCAGATCTTTTTCCAAAGCTCCAAGATGGATCACATGGACAATTACTGACCACAGATTTCCATCTTCATCAGAAACGAAGACCTTAACCAACGATTTTCCTTTAGGATGGTGAACAACACCGCCTTCATTAAGGATTTTTACTTCGCCTTCCGTAAGGGACGATCCCTGAGCTTGCGCAAATTGGTTCTGCTTACCAAAAATCGCAACACCTCTCCAAGTTTCTAAAAAAGACTTTTTCATATAAAATACATGTATTTTTACCACAGCGACGTTACCATGGTAAAAAATAATATAAAGAAACTAAAAACAATGTCAACCCTAAAACAAAAAATCTGACTTTTACTTCAATTAAATATTAATATATAATAAAACTTAGTTTATATAACAATAAGAAATGATTTGAAAAATAATTATAGGTTATCTAGTTATCATCAACATTGCCACTTTTATTATTCGATGAATAGATAAACGAAAATCTATAAGGCATAAGCGAAGAATTAGCGAAAAAGAATTGCTTATTTTTACAGCAGCCTGATGATTTATCGGAGCTATCGCATGAATGACAGTTCGACACCATAAAACAATTAAATGAAAATTTTTATGGAAATTCTGGTTGATAGTTTTTGCGTGGATAGTAGCTTCATGTCTGATATATTATTTTCTTTATCGATAAATAAAAAGAGGCTCAAGCCTCTTTTTTATATTTTACAAACGGGTTGGTTATTTATCAACTATATCTCCAGTTTCTCAATCTGTGCTTTCATTATCAGCTATATTATCCTCATTTATTTCAATTACATTTTCATCAGAACCTTCATTAATAATTTGTTCGCTTTCTTCATTTTCTTCATTTTTCATATCATTTCGTTGAGAAGAAACCATGTTAATTCATTCCATGATATCATTTAAAGCTTGATCCATTTCATCATCATTCTGGATATCTCAAATATCTACACTATTTTTACTAGGTAACCAATCTTCATCGGGAACATGAAAGCATCCAACTAGACTAAGACTAGCCAAACATAAACAAAAAAGTCAGATTCTTTTCATTAATATTTATACGAAAAACAAGTAAAAATAAGCCCCACTTAAGACTAAGCAGGGCAGTATTTCAAGTTTTTAATTATGCATCAATTACATCATTCTTAGATTTAGTCTTGATAGTTACAACTTGTTTTCCCTTGTAGTAACCACAAACTGGACAAACTCTATGAGCAAGCATATTAGCTCCGCATTGAGGGCATTTTGTAGTTTGATATTTATTAGTCAACTTTTTTAAGTTGATTGTCTTCCAAGTAGAGTGTCTTCTATGTTTTCTCGCTTGAGAGATCTTATTTCTTGGACCGATATTCATGACAGTAAGAAATTAATAAGATAAAACATAAATATTATTCAGCTTTTTCTTCCTTTTTAGCTGCAGTTTTTTTAGCTGTAGGTTTTTCAGTTTCTTTCTTTGGAGCAGCTGCTTTCTTAGCAGGAGCTTTTTTCTCTATTTTAGGAGCTTCCTCTTTTACTTCTACTTTTTCTTCTTTTTTAGTTTCAGCTTTAGGAGCTGCTTTTTTAGCAGGAGCTTTTTTCTCTGCTTTTACTTCAGCTTCAGGAGCTACATAAACAACAGTTTTTAGATAAGTTCTTCCATCGAATCTTTTGAATCTTTTTGGTTTGAACATAACTATTCCATCAGTAGCAGCATGAATAGAAAAATCTGAAGCTAAGTATGTATTAGCTCCACATTCATATTTAGAACCATTTTGTCTAACGATAATATTTCATGCAACAGCTTTTTGTCCTCCGAAGAGTTTAATTCCACGATATTTTGGTTGTGAATCCCTAAGGTTTTTAGCCGCACCGGCTGCCTTTTTGTGTGCCATATTTCTGGATAAATAAATAATAAAGATAAGGTCCGAATTCCATCTTTAGTTTGGTTGACAGCCCAAAGAAAAGCTAATTCCGACAAAGGTTTTCCCAACCGCCAAGTTCGCGGAAAGTACTAATATATCTTATAACAAAATGGACACGATTTTCAAGTGAAACATAAACATTAAAAAAACTCGAGATTTCTCTCGAGTCTTTCATGTGAATATATAATTAAATATCCAAATTCTTGATATTTTTAGCATGTGTAAGGATGAAATGTTTTCTACTAGGTACATCTTCACCCATAAGAATTCTGAATAATCTATCTGCTTCCTGTGCATCAGTAATTGTAATTTTATTTAGTCTTCTGAATTCTGGATTCATTGTTGTATCCCAAAGTTGTTCTGCATTCATTTCTCCAAGACCTTTATATCTCTGAATTTCTACATTATCATCAGGTTTGAATCCAAACATCGCAGGAGTATCAGATTCATCGTATGAATATACCTCCTTACTTCATTTACTGAATTTATAGATAGGAGGACATGCAGCATAAACGTGTCATTCTTCAATTAATTCTCTCATAAATCTGAAGAAGAATGTAAGTAGGAGAGTCCTAATGTGAGCTCCATCCACATCGGCATCGGTCATGATTATGATTTTATCATATCTGAGAGATTCAGAATTATAATTATCTTTTACTCATGTACCGATAGCTGTGATCAAATCTTTGATAGCCTGACTAGCAGTAATCTTTTGGATAGAAGCTTGCTCAGTATTTAGGATCTTTCCCCTGAGTGGCAAGATCGCTTGGAATTTACTATCTCTACCTTGTTTAGCAGAACCTCCGGCAGAATCTCCCTCCACAATATATAATTCAGTTCATTTATTTCATCTCTTACTACAATCAGCCAATTTTCATGGCAAGATTCATCCACTCAAGACATTCTTTCTAAGTACAGTTTCTTTGGCAAACTTCGCAGCTAATCTAGCTCTAGCAGCCAAATCAATTTTTTCAAAAATCTTATCAAATTCTTCAGGATGATCTACGAATACTTGCTGTAAATAATCATATGTAATTTTTTCTACTTCATTTCTAACATAAGCATTTCATAGTCTTCATTTAGTCTGTCATTCAAATTGAGGTTCGGGAATCTTTACTGTAACGATTCCATATAGTCAATCTGTAATATCGCTATATTGGAATTCTCAGATTTTTTTGTCTATCTTTTCTTTTTCTTTTCAGATTTCGTTAATAATTTTCAATAAAGCTGACTTAAATCAAAGAATATGGCTTCATCCATCACGAGTAGGAATATTATTTACGAAACTCAAGGTGTGGTCATTACTTGTAGCCACGAATTGGAAAGCTATTTCTGCTAAACAATCTTTTCATTCAGCTTTGAAATAATGAGGAGAAGAAAGTCTCTCTTGTTCTCATACTAAATTATTCAACCAAGTTTTAATTCCTCATTCGTAGTAATATCTTGATTTAGTTCATGTTTTTCTATCAATGAAAGTGAATGTTACACCAGGTGTCAAATAAGCAGCCTGTTTCATTCTCTGTACTTCATATCATTCAATGAATTCAGTGGTATCAAAAATTGTTGGATCAGGTAAGAATGTTACACTTGTTCCATGTTTATCAGTTTCTCAAATTTCTTCAATTGGTCATTGAGGGATTCCTCTCTCAAATCTCATATGATAAACTTTTCCATTTTTATTTACTGTTACTTCAAGCCAAGTAGAAAGTGCATTTACAACGCTGGCTCCCACTCAGTGAAGTCATCCAGAAACTTTATAAACAGATTTATCAAATT
>CAMJSB010000019.1 GCA_946408385.1 uncultured bacterium
AAAAATCGCTTGCATTTTACAAGGAGATTCATATAAGTTTAAGTACGTATTTTTAACTATTAATTTTAATGAGTATGGCAACAAAACCACACGTTAATGTTGGTACGATTGGTCACGTAGATCACTGAAAGACAACATTGACAGCAGCTATTACAACGGTTTGTGCAACCAAAGGATTTGCTCAAGCTACTGCTTATGATCAAATCGATAATGCACCAGAAGAAAAAGCAAGATGAATAACTATTGCTACTAGACACGTTGAATATGAAACTGAAACTAGACACTATGCTCATATCGATTGTCCAGGTCACGCCGATTATGTAAAGAACATGATCGTTGGAGCTGCTCAGATGGATGGAGCTATTCTTGTTGTAGCAGGAACTGATGGACCTATGCCTCAGACAAGAGAACATGTTCTTTTGGCTAAACAGGTTAATGTTCCAAAAATCTTGGTTTTCCTTAATAAATGTGATATGGTTGATGATCCTGATATGTTGGATCTAGTAGAAGAGGAAATTAGAGATTTGTTAGCAGCTAATGGATTTGACAAAGATTGTCCAATCATTAGAGGATCTGCTCTTAAGGCTGTAGAAAATCCTACAGATGCAGAAGGTGCTGCTAAATGTATTTGGGAATTATTAGCTGCTCTTGATAGCTATATTCCAGTTCCTGAAAGAGATAATGACAAACCTTTCTTGATGCCAGTTGAAGATGTATTCTCTATTAAAGGTAGAGGAACTGTTGCAACAGGTAGAATTGAAAGAGGAGTTGTTAAAATGAATGATGAACTTGAATTATTAGGACTTGGAGCTGATCCACTTAAGACAGTTGTTACTGGAATCGAAATGTTCCATAAACAATTCCCAGAAGCTGAATCAGGAATGAATGTTGGACTTCTTCTTAGATGAGTTGATAAAGAACAAATCGAAAGAGGACAAGTTCTTTGTGTTCCAGGATCAGTTAAGACTTATAAAAAATTCGAGGCTCAAGTATATG
Source organism: uncultured bacterium (assembly GCA_946408385.1). Classification (GTDB taxonomy): domain Bacteria; phylum Patescibacteriota; class Gracilibacteria; order Absconditabacterales; family Absconditicoccaceae; genus UBA3291. Next base: position 997 of record CAMJSB010000019.1, read on the forward strand.
TATTAAAGAAGGAAGAAGGAGGAAGACATACTCCATTCATGACTGGTTATAGACCACAGTTCTTCTTGAGAACTACAGATGTTACTGGAAATATCGAATTAGCTAATGGTGTAGAAATGATTATGCCAGGAGATAATGCTCAAATTACAGTTGAATTAATCTATCCAGTTGCTATGGAAGAAGGATTAAGATTCGCTATCCGTGAAGGAGGTAGAACTGTTGGAGCTGGAAGTGTAACAAAACTTCTTGGATAATTAGTTAAGTAACTTAGTAAATTAAATATTATTCTTTCGAGGATTTCTCATCCAAGTGGTGAGAAATCCTTTGAGAGAAAAATAGATGTTCTTTATTAAAGTTGTTCTTTATTTATTATTGTTTGTTTTAGAAAGATGGCTGTAAAAAAAGATCAAAATCCAAAACTTAGAATCAAATTAAAGAGTTATGATGTAAGGATGTTGGAGTCTGCTGTTGGAAAAGTAATAAGTCTTTTGATTAAATCAGGTGCAGAGGTTAAAGGACCTATTCCTTTGCCAAAAAAAAGAAAGGTCTATACAGTTTTGAGATCTAACTTTATATCCAAGTCTTCTAGAGAGCAGTTCGAGAGAATTTCTTATACTAGAATAATTGATGTTACTGAAATGTGAGCTAAAACTGTAGAATATTTACAAAATCTTTCTATTCCTGTAGGAATTTTGGTAGATGTTAAGATGTTCTAATTAGAATATTCGACATAATAAAATAAATAAATTTGTAGAAATTCAGACTTTTAATTGATTTCAATTTGTGAAACCATGCATACTAAATGAGGACTTGTTGTTGCAAAAAAAGAAATGACAAGGTTATGGATTGATGGTAAAATGGTCCCAGTTACAATGGTTGAAATTTTGCCTCAAAAAATCGTAAGATATAAGACTGTAGAAAAAGATGGATATCAGGCTGCTGTAATCGGAGTTGATGAAGTAGAGACTAAAAAAGAAAAAGGTCAAAAATTGGCTTATGATATGCAAGCAGAGTTTGATGTGGATGATGCGTATGTAGCGTCTCACGAAGCTGGATCTGTATTGAATTTAGACAGTATGGATGGTGTCAAGACTGTAGAAGTAAAATGAACTTCTAAATGAAAATGATATCAATGAGCAATGAAAAGATTTCATCTTCAATGAGGTCCTGAGACACATGGTTCTAAATTTCATAGACATATTTGATCTATGTGAAACAGAAAACCTAGAAGAACTATGAAAAATCATCCTCATGCAGGTCATATGTGAGATGAAACTATCACATTAAAACATGTTGAGATTATTGATTGCATGAAAAGAGATAATGAAGAAATACTTCTAGTTAAAGGATCATTGCCAGGAGCTAGAAATGGAAAATTAAAGTTCATTATAGAGTAATTTTATCTACATATTAATGGTAGCAATGGGATATTCAGTTGATGTATATAATACTGAAGGGAAGGTAGTATCAAAAGTTGATCTAAATTCAGAATTGTTTGCTGATGAGAAGGTAAATAAGACATTGATTCAAGAATACTTACTTCTTCAACAGGCTAACGGACGTATAGCAATTGCAGATACAAAAGATCGTTCAGAAGTTTCTGGATCTGGAAAGAAATTATACAGACAGAAAGGTACTGGAAATGGTAGAGTTTGAGATAAAAATTCTCCACTTCGTAGACATGGATGAGTTGCTTTTGGGCCTACATCTGCTAGGAATTTCGAAAAGTTTATGACTAAAAAAGCTAGAAAAAAGGCTATGAATGGTATTATTACTATGAAAGCTCAGGAATCTGCTTTGTGTGGTTTAGCTTTGGAGAAAATGGAACCAAAAACTAAAGAAGCTGTATCTATAGTTGAAAAATTAGGATTAGCTAATCAAAAAGTTCTTTTGGTTTTAGATTCAAAGAATGAATGAATTGAAAAATCTTTCAGAAATATAGCTAAAGTAAAATATATCCTTGTAGATTATCTAAATCCTCGTGATGTATTACATGCTGATAAAGTTGTATTCTTAGAAAAAGCTTTGGCTAAAATTAATCAAGCTTAGTAAAAATCAGACTTAAATTTATGTTGTATTATATAATTAAACATGACGTTTAGACAAAAACTTCAGCAGAGAGCAATCAAAAATGCATCTCCAAAAGCATTGAAACGTTTTGCTCCTCATGATATCATTCTTGCTCCTGTGTTAACAGAAAAAACACATAATCAGCAAGAAGAGCATAAATATGTGTTTAAGGTACATAAAGATGCAAATAAGAATGATGTAAAGTTGGCTATTGCTTATTTATATCATGTGAATCCAATTAAAATCAATATCGTGAATGTTCCTTACAAAGGAAGATCTCAAAGGAAATTGGTTCGTGCTGACTATAAGAAAGCAATTGTTACTCTTTCAGAGAATGAAAAGATTGAAGTTGGTGTATAATTTGTATTAAATATGTGTTAAGATAAACATTCCTTTATTATTACTATTTTGATAGGATGGCGTTAAAAAAATATAAGCCCTATACTCCTTCCAGAAGGTTTATGCTTGGATATGATTTCTCAGACATTACTACTAATAAACCTGAAAAATCATTAACAAAGTTTATAGGAAGTACAGGATGAAGAAATAATCAATGAAGAACTACTTCAAGATTTATGTGAGGATGACACAAGAGACTTTATAGAATAGTTGATTTCAAGTGATATGATAAATGTGATATTCCTGCTAAAGTAGCTAGTATTGAATATGATCCTTACAGAACAGCTAGAATTGCTTTGTTAAACTATGCTGATGGTGAGAAAAGATATGTATTAGCATGGAAAGGAATTAAAGTTGGTGATGAAGTAATGGCATGAGAAAAGGCTCCAATTGCTATGTGAAATAGAAAGCAATTGAAAGATATTCCTGAAGGTATGACTGTATACAATTTGGAAGTTACACCATTCTCAACAGGTAAGATAATCAAGAGTGCTGGATCTTCTGCTTTAATTTCAGGTAGAGATGAAGCAACAGGTTTAGTATTTATCAAAATGCCTAGTGGAGAAGTTCGTAAGTTCAATAAGAATTGTTGGGCTACTATCGGACAGCTTGGAAATGAACAACATAAAAACGTTGTAATTGGAAAAGCTGGAAGACAAAGATGGAAATGAAAGAAACCTCATATATTGTGAAAGAATATGAACCCAGTTGACCATCCACATGGAGGTTGAGAAGCTCACTCTCCAATTGGATCAAAGAGATGACAGAAATCATTCTCTGGTAAAAGAGTTGCGGCTGGAATGAAGACTAGAAGTCAAAAGAAATGGTCAACTAAGTTTATCGTTTCTGGTAGAACAAAGTAATTAATTAGGTGATAAATATTGAAGTTCAGATTTAAAATTTTATCTGTGTTAATTCGCTATTAAATGGCAAGATCTCTCAAAAAAGGATTTTATGTGAATGAAAAGATCCTCCAAAAATGTACTAAGATGAATGCTAGTGGTGATAAAAAAATCATTAAAGTATGGGATAGAGCATGTCAAATTGTTCCTGAAATGGTAGGATTTACATTTGCAGTACATAATGGTAAACAGTTTGTAAGTGTTTATGTTACTGAAGATATGCTTGGACATAGATTAGGTGAGTTTGTTCCTACAAGAACATTTAAGTGACACCCATTCTAGTATAAATTATTAAGAATATTGTAAGTAATTATTTACCTCTTTAAGGAGTATTAATATTATGGATAATCAAGTAAGTGCAACATTAAAATATGCGTTGCTATCAGACAAAAAAATGAATCTGATTGCAGATCTCGTGAGAGGAAAGAAGGCAACGGAAGCTATGGCAAGTTTGGAATTTCTTCCAAAAAAAGGTGCAAGAACATTGCATAAGCTCATTAAATCAGCTGTAGCAAATGCTTCTGCTAAATGACTTCCTGTAGATCAATTAGTTGTAGATAGAATCGAAGTTTGAAGATGACCAAAAATCAAGAGAATTAGATTCACTTCAAGATCTAGAATCAGTCATTATGAAAAATATAGATGTTATGTAAAAGTTGTTTTAGCTGTTAAATAATTCTTCCTAATGTGACAAAAAGTAAATCCAGTTGGAATGAGAGTTGGAACTATGAAGTCTTGGCCTTCTGAATGGTATGCTAAGACAAAGAGAATGGGTTCTGATTTCTTCATTGAAGATATTCAAATTAGAAATTTTATAGACAAAGCTTTTCCTAGAGCTGGAATTTCTAAGGTGATAGTTAGAAAGACACA
>CAMJSB010000020.1 GCA_946408385.1 uncultured bacterium
GAAATTCTGACTAATTTCAAAAAAGAGCATGAATGAGATAGAAGAATTGAATGCTATTTACCTGTAGAATTAACTAATATTATCAAAAATAATTGAGTAAAAATGAGAATTTACTCTACGCCTGATCAGTGGTTTGGAGTAACTAATCCAGATGATGAAGCTATCGTAAAAAAGCAGATTGAAGAGTATGAGAACTTATAAGCAATGAATATAAATGAAAAAATGGATTAAAAATACTTTAATATGAATATGTGTAATTATTTGACTTTTGTGTTACATTTTTTGCTATTATGTATTTTTCTCTGAATACATTGAAAAAATTGAGATTTATGAAGATATTTCACACTATGAAGAACATATGTCATTCAGTGGCAATAATAAATGGCGTAAGTGGGACATGGATGAAAACATTCGACCAAGAGAGATAACAGAAAATATGAATATTTTAGATTATAAAATGGTTCGTTATGATCCACGAGATGTCCAATATTTAGGTTATCTTGTCGTTGAATATTATTATGAAGATTATGAAAAAGAGGTAGAAAGGTTGAAAAATTACAATTCTACTGAATACTTGTGATACTACTGAGTGACTGGAATGATTTGATATGAATTATTGGCGATATATGCTGACAAATACAATTGATTTGTTTATGCTTTGACAGATTGAAAATCGAAAATTATTTATGTTGAATTAATCTTTTGTAATTATTTTATGGATTTGAAAAACAAAGAATACATTCCTAGAGAATATCTACTTGATTGATTTGATGCAAGTATAGATAATCCTTATAGGATGGAAATGATGAAAGAAATATCTGATAAAAATCTTTTCTAAGTATATTATTCATCTATAAAAACATCCTCAATCTTAACTCAAAAGACTTTTGAAATATCAATGAATGGTCGGTGTTCGGTATCTCAACGTTTATGAATTTGTCTCTTGTAAAAATGTCCATCACCATTATTCTGGAGATGGACTTTTGTGCCGTATACCGGACTCGAACCGGTGACCCCTATATATTGTATAGTGCTCTCCCTAAATCGTAGAAATAACTTATTAGGTTACCTATTTGTTAAAAGGTCAACGAATAGCTTCTTATACAAATCTTAAGCGCTAATCGACTATATATTCATCACTACTAATCGAGCATAGTTAACAAATTCGTTAACTTCGATTTCTGAGCTAATACGGCATAAACTTTTACAATCAGTATTGTATATAATTTTACTAAAAAATCAATAGTTTTTAATTATTTTTGCTATTTTTGTTGATTTCCTTTGCGTAGGGACAAGTTGCTGTAACTTTATATCATTTTGAAATTAAATAGTTCATTGCTTTTTCGACTAATTCACTACCAATCCCCTGCCCTCTAAGTGAATCATCCACGAATGTATGAGAAATATTATAAGTCTTGTCATATCTTTTTCAGAATCAATTTCTGCTAGAATATTTCAATTATCAAAAATAATGGAGTAAAAATGAGGATTTACTCTACTCCAGATTAGTGGTTTGTAGTAACTAATCCTGATGATGAAGCTATAGTAAAAAAGCAAATTGAAGAATATGAAAATATGTAATTAACCGTATTTTCTTATATAATTATCATACATATCAAGAATTTCTTTTAATTTTTCGTTACTAATTTTTTCAGTTTTATTTGTTCAATCATTAAAACTAAATTTATCTGGATATTTTTTTGATGTACCTTCACTGTATTGTAAAATGTAATATTTATAATTCCACTTATTAGGGGTTGTAGTTTTATCCAAATGTTTCGTATCTAAAACAATTCCCAATCCAATACTTTTAATCTCAACTCAATTTTCTGAATCTGTATATTTTATTTCTCATCTTTGTTTTAAAGTTTGTTCCATCTCTTTATATCTTTTTACTAATGCTTCATCGTATTCCCCACTTTCTTCTAATTCTTCAATATTATCATTTCAGTCTTTATTATCATTACCCGCATTATCTTGTCAATTATTATTTTCTTCTTCAGTATCTTTTTCATCTTCTTTATCTTTTTCTGCATCATCCTCCTTTCAAAAAAGTTTCTTAAATCATTTATATATCAAAACTCATAATCAGATTCATGCTGCAGCCCATCAAAGTGTACGTAATGTATTTCAATTTCATCACGATTTTCAACTAGCACCATTATCGGAAACTTCTATTATTTGAGGTTTTTCTTTATTTAATCTATCATTCTCTGTCCTTTCTTGATTATAGTTTTGCTGTGATTGATTACTTAATTGTGTATTTTGATAATATTTAGTTTATATTGATTAAACAATCAATTCATTACTAGAAGTTCATTTTGTAAATCTTCAAGATTTTTTCTCTGATTATCGTGTAGCGAAACAATTCTAATTTCGTTATCTACTGTATTATTTAAATCCATTAATCTACGACTTATTTTTTTGTATTTCCTTTTGTTTTTTTCAATTCATTTAGTGTGTAAATCATTAATTAACTTAAAAAGTTCATCCCTTTCGGATGTAAGTGTTTGTATATTATTTTCAATGCTTTTCTTTTTCATTTTTTAAAAAATAGTATAATACACATTGTATATTATATTCAAAGATATTTAAAAAATCAAATTTATATCAACTTTTTATGAAAACTAAAATTTCTATAAAAAGTCCATGAATTTTTGACAAGATTATTTTTTTGATTACAATTATGCATAATATTTATTATCATAATAAACCGAAAATGTCATTAAACACGCACGATTATGATGAAAAGAAAAGGTTATCATTAAAAGATCTATCTGAAAATGGTAAAGAAAAATTAGCAAATTTATCTGATGATGAATTGCAACAATTAAAGCAAAAAGCTGTTGAAGCCGAGGATTATGATATTGCTAAAATGATTAAACAAGAGCAAGTTGAAAGAGAAGAAAAAGTCCCTGAAACTGAAGAATCAACAGAAGAAAAAAGAGATTATGACGCTGAGTATAAAGCTATACAAGAAAAAAAAGATACATCTCATGCAGAAAATCTAAAAAAAGCGAAAGACTTAATGTCTCAATTAAATGAAACAATAGATGATGAAATAGATAAAAAAGAAAAGATAAAAAAATATACTAATGAAATATCTAAAGAAATTGAAAATAGTTCTAATCAGATAGAAAATTTAAAAAAAGAATCTGAAGAAATATTATCAGAAATTGATGAGTTTACTAAAGAAATTCAAGAAATGCGAGAAGATTTTCGTGCTTGAAAATGAGCTTATTATTGAAGTCATGTAGTATTCTCTCCGGAAAGAATTAAAAAGTTATGATATAAAATTCAAAATGTAGAACAAAATTTTAATAAACGAATAATGCGTTCTAATGAGACACATCAAATAACTCTAGATGAGAACAAAAAAATATCAAAAAATATAGGTTTATTGTATAATGACTGAAATCCATTAATTTGAAAAAAAGATCTAAAATTTTTTGCAAATTTACACAATATCAAAGACAACCAAGATAAAAACTTATCAAGTATAGAAGAGTGAATATATAACTCAATATTAAAAAAGGAATTAAATGTTTCTATGTTATGAGAAGTCTTTCAATGAATCTGAATTATAAATGGTAATGTTGCGCAAGAAATTTTGTGAATGATGCGTAATATTTATAATAATGCTAAATTTAAATCTAATATACAAACTATAAAACAAGAAAATACAAAGATAAAATGACAAATATATGATTTTTGAAATTTTGTCTTTAATAAACGCTAAATATTATCATATAGTGATTTCCTTCGCATAAGGACAAGTTGCTGTAACTTTATATCATTTTGAAATTAAATAAGTCATTGCTTTTTCGACTAATTCACTACCAATCCCCTGCCCTCTGAGTGAATCATCCACGAATGTATGAGAAATATTATAAATCTTATCTTCTACTTTTTCAAAATCAATTTCTGCTAGAATATTTCAATTCTCATCTGGTAAATAGATTCTATTTTCTTCTGTGATGTAGTTTCTGGTCATTAGTAAATCAGTAAAATAAAATCATAGGTACATAATTAATCCTCTGAGAACTGAGAATTATATAATTCTGTATAGAATCCATTTTTCTTCATCAGCTGTTCATGATTACCCTGCTCTATCACATCTCCATCTTTTAGAACGAGAATCAAATCAGCATTTTTGATAGTAGAAAGTCTATGTGCAATTACAAATGAGGTTCTATTTTTCATAAGCAAATCCATTGATTCCTGGATATACTTTTCTGTTCTGGTATCGATAGATGAAGTAGCCTCATCCAAGATTAGCATTGGAGCTTTGGAAATCATCGCTCTGGCGATAGTCAGTTGCTGTTTTTGTCACATCGATAGAGAAACTTTTTCATCCAAAACGGTATCGTATCATTTTGGCAGAGTCAGAACGAAATGATGCAATCAGACTGCTTTACATGCTTTTATTATATCTTCATCTGATACATTTTTCTGGTTATAGATAATATTTTCCTTGATAGTTCCGTCAAACACCCATGAATCCTGTAGCACCATACAGAATAGATTATGGATATAATCTCTAGTCATCCATTTAGTATCTATTCCATCAATTGTAATTTTACCGCTATCTATCTCGTGGAATCTCATCAAAAGATTTACAATTGTCGTTTTACCTGCTCATGTAGGTCAAACGATTGCCACTTTGCTTCATGGCTGGATATCTACAGATAAATCCTTGATAATTATTTTATCTTTATCATAACCAAATCTGACATGATCAAATCTGATTGCTCAGCTTTTGAATTTATTATTTTTTCATTTATTGGATTCGTTTTCCATTTCATCTTCATGCAGAAATGTGAAGACTCTTTCAGCTGCTGCCAAAGCAATCTGTAATCTCT
>CAMJSB010000021.1 GCA_946408385.1 uncultured bacterium
GAATTAAAGTTCGAATTCAGAAAGGTACTCAATATACTGCTAAGAAAAAGACTAAGAAAGATATGATGTCATTAGTTACGAACTAAGAATTAGAGAAATTGATTTTTTTACCTCTTTGTATCTTGTTAAAATGTTATTGACTCCAAAAAGATGGAAACATAGAAAACAATTTAGACCTCATCTTAAATGAGCTGCAACTAGATGAAATACTATTGCATTCGGAGAGTATGGTTTAAAAGCTACAGAAAGTGGTGTAATTACTGCTAGACAAATAGAAGCAGCCAGAAAGGTTATTGTTAGACATACAAGGAAAACTGGACAGCTTTGGATTAGAGTATTCCCAGATACTCCTATTACAAAGAAAGGTCTAGAAATGCCGATGGGATCTGGAAAATCTGATGTTGATGAATACGGAACTCCAGTAAGAAGATGAAAGATTCTCTTCGAGTTTACTGGACTTGATCCTGAATTTGCTGAAAAGGTTGTGATTAGTGCTGCTAAAAAACTTCCAATTAAAGCTAGATTTGTGACTAAAGGAGAGGTTAGATAGTATAAAAGTATTCAGATTTCAATTTATTTCTAAAATCTTGTTCAAATATGAAAGGTAGACAATTATTCATGAATGAGCTAAAAGACAAGTCTCCAAAAGAACTTGTAGCGCTCAGAAAAAAATGTAGAGAGGAACTTTTTGCTCTCAAAATGAAAAATGAAATTCGTGGTCTTAAAGAAACTCATCAGATTGGTGATTTGAGAGTAAAGATCGCTAGAATTAATACAGTTTTACACGCTAAACTTGCAAAATAATGACTATCATTGGAGATAAAAACATTAAAGAGCTTATCGGAGAAGTAGTTAGCGATAAAATGCTAAAAACTCGTGTAGTTCTTGTAAAGAGTGTAAAAGTTCACCCTTTGTATAAAAAGAGATTTGTGGTTAAAAAGAAGTATTATGCTCATGATGAAAATAATATTTCAAAGGTTGGAGATACTGTAAAAATTAGATCTATGAAACCAATGTCAAAATTAAAGAGATGGTTGGTTGTAGAAAAAATGTAGGATCTAAGATATTGTATGAAAATCTTTTACTTTGTTCGTATTGATTAGAATGTTAAAGCAAGAATCACTGGTAGTTGTTGCTGACAATACACAGGCTAAAAAAGCAAAAATTATCAGAATAGTGAAATGATCTACAGCAAAAACTGCAGGTATTGGAGATAGAGTTGTAGTTGCTATTAAAGATGCAACTCCTACAGCTTCTGTTAAAAAATGACAAGTTGTTCCTGCTGTAATCGTTAGAGTTCGTAAAGAAATCTCTAGACCAGATGGAACTTATGTTAGATTTGGTGATAATGCAGTTGTTCTTCTTACTAAAGATGCAAAATGAAATATGAACCCTATTGGAAAGAGAGTTTTCGGACCAGTAGCTAGAGAACTTAGAGATTTAGGATGGAGAAATATTACAAATATGGCTGAAGAAGTTGTATAGTAGTTAGTTCTTCATAGGTGTATTATTTATCTTTCAATTAGTATTTCGGATGAAAAAACTTAGAAAAGGAGATCCTGTTATAGTTATTGCAGGTAAAAATAAGGGAGCTATATCAAGTATTGCTTCTACATCTGGAGATTTCGTTTATCTTAAGGATGTAAATGTTGTAAAAAGAGCTACTAAAGGTCAAGGATTTGTAGAAAAGACTCTTCCATTACATCATTCAAATGTTGCATATTATTTAGCAGATCAGAAATCAGCTACTAAGATTTGAATTAAAGTTAATTCAAAAGGAAAAAGAGTTAGATTTGCTAAGAAAACAGGAAAAGATATTGATTAATTTTTAACCGGTTTGTTATTCTCGTGATGAAAAAATCAGAATTATTTGAGCAGATGAAAGATCAGCTCCAACTGAAAAACATCAATGAAACTCCAAAAGTTGATAAGGTTGTTGTTTCAATGGGGATTGGATCTATCGTTACTAGAAAATGACATAAAGATTTTGAAGAATTTGAGAAAAATCTAAAGACTATTACAGGTCAGAAACCTCAACTTTGTAAATCTAAGAAGTCAATTTCAAACTTCAAACTTCGTGAAGGAATGCCTGTAATGCTTAGAGTTACTCTTCGTAAGTCTAGAGCTGCAGATTTCTTGGATAGAGTTACTAAATTGGTTTTACCAAGAATTAGAGACTTTACATGAGTATCTAAGAAAAGCTTTGATCCACAGGGAAATTTGAATTTTGGAATTGCTAATTATGCAATCTTTCCAGAATTAGCAGTTGATGCTGTAACTATTCCTATGGGAATTCAGATTACAGTAGTTACTACTGCTGGTACTCCTGAGAAAGCTCAAATCTTTCTTCAAGATTTAGGATTTATATTCAAATAATATTTATTTATTTTTACTGAATTTACAGTATGGCAAGAGCAGCATTAAAGTCAAAGCAAGCTAAAATGTATGAAAAGAGGTTTTCTGATTGAAAAGCTCTTAAACAACCTACAAAATACTACAATAGATGTAGACTTTGTTGAAGATCTAAAGCATATGTAAGAGATTTTGGAATTTGTAGAGTTTGCTTGAGAAGATATGCAAGAGAAGGTTTGATTATGGGGCTTAAGAAAGCTAGTTGGTAATCAGACTTATTGGTTCCTTTTTATTTCATGAACATTATGTGATAATGAGTTATGTAAATGCACCTATCCATGATCTATTGATTAGGGTTAAAAATGCATATATGGCTAGAAAAACAGCTGTTGATTGAGTTGTTTTCTCTAAATTTAAGGTGGAGGTATTGTCTTTATTGAAAGAATATCATTTTATTAAAGATTTCGAAATAGTTGAAGACTGAAAGAAAAAGTTGATCAACGTTCAATTGAATGTAGTTCGTGATCCTGTTAATGATATTCCTGAGGTAAAATTCTATTCTAAACCATCTAGACCTTGGTATGTAGGTTACAAAGACTTACATTCTGTAGCTGGTGGGAAAGGTATTGGAATTATTTCAACTAATCAAGGATTGATGCCTACTCACGTTGCTAAGCAAAAGAAATTAGGTGGAGAACTTATTGCTGAAATCTACTAGTCTTTAGATTAGATAGAATATCTAAGCATTTTATTTATTGATTTGGATAAGAGAATGTCAAAAATTGGAAAGAAACCTGTAGTTATTCCAGCTGGAGTTGAAGTTCAGTTGAATGGAAACCATATTCAGGTTAAAGGACCAAAAGGAACTCTTGAATGGGATATTCCTGCTGCAGTTACTGCAAAGATTGAGTGAACTGAAATTCAATTTACAATTGATTCAGATGAACATAAAAATCTATGGGGATTATCAAGAACTATAGTTAATAATATGTGTGTAGGAGTATCTACATGATATGAAAAAAAGTTACTTATTATTTGAGTATGATACGGAGCTCAAGTTCAAGGTCAGAAAGTTATTTTCTCTCTTGGATATGCTCATAAGGTAGAATTCCCTATTCCACAAGGAATAGAAGTGAAAGCAGAACAAGATCCAAAATGAAATACTATTCTTATCATTACATGATATGACAAAGAAGTTGTTGGAGAAGTAGCTGCTAAAATGAGACAACTTAAGAAACCTGAACCATATAAAGGAAAAGGAATTAGATATATTGATGAAGTTGTTAAACTTAAGGCTGGAAAATCTGCTAAGAAATAGTCTTAAATATTGGATTTCAGATTTATCTTCTATTTGTTCATTACTATGGCATATTTGAAAAATAAATTGCTTGAGAAGCAAAGAAAATATCTCAGGAGAAAGCAAAGAGTTAATACTCAAGTGAAAGAAACTAATCCTGAATATAGAGTTATTATAACTAGATCATTATTGCATGTAACAGCTGATGTCATTTCTGCTGATGGTAAAGTTGTAGCTACTTGTACTGATAAAGGTGTAGCAGGAGCCACTAAAACTGAAAGAGCAGAAAATGCTGGTGTTGCATTTGCAGATGTTCTTAAATCTAAAAAGATTTCAGCAGTTGCTTTTGATAGAAATGGATATCTCTATCATGGTAGAGTAAAAGCATTTGCTGAAGGTTTAAGAAAATGAGGAATTCAATTATAAGATTATAAACTTTATTCTCTAAATTATTATTGGGTATGAAACCAGAGAGAGCACAGAAGGATAGAAACCACAGAGAGAAACCAAAGAAGGAATTCGATGAACTTTTATTGGAAGTTCGTAGAGTGACTAGGGTTACTACTGGAGGTAGAAGAATGTCTTTTAGAGCTACTATTCTTGTATGAAATAGAAAAGGTAAAATTTGATTAGGATCTGCTAAAGGAAACGATGTTGCAGGTGCTGTTTCAAAGGCTACTAATGAGGCTTATAAAGCATTATTTCAGGTTCCTGTAACAAAGGGAGATACAGTTCCTTATGCATTAACTTATAAGTATAAGACTTGTAAGGTGAGATTACTTCCTGCTTCTGAGGGTACTTGACTTAAAGCTGGATCTTCAATCAGATCTGTTCTAGAATTGGCTGGATATTCAAATAT
>CAMJSB010000022.1 GCA_946408385.1 uncultured bacterium
TGTCTCTCCTGCTGGTTCGCTTGGTGTCTCTCCTGCTGGTTCGCTTGATGTTTCTGAATTAGAATTATCTTCAGATGAAAAATTATCACCACTATCTGTTGATGTGGCTTCTTGTGAATCAACTCCTGGTTCTGCATACGCAAATGGTGTCATGATATTTCCTAATACAGTGACCCATAACGTAGTCATAATGACAAACTTTTTCATCCCTTTTCACAAGATTCGATAAAATCCTTATCTAATTATATTCGCAAAAAGTAAATTTTGCAAAAAATTTGGCAAAAACACCTAAAATTTCGGTTGACTTTTTTTTTCTTTGTTCTATGAAATTATTTTACCATAAAAAAACTACTCTTCACTTGAAAAAATTTCACCGTTAATTATCATACTCTTTGATAAAAAATTAGATTTTATTTTTTTATTTGTGGTGATGTTTTATTTACGGCAGGAAAATTATGATCCTAAGTATCCAAAATTCCGCGTAATAAAATCTCAACCAGAATTCTGATTACAAAACTATTTGCTCTATGAGCCACTATCAGATATAATTCAGTCCACTTCTAAATATCCAAAATATAAACACATATTTTTATTGGATGATCAGAGATTTGTCTTTTTTAGTTATGATTTTAATTTTACCAGCGAAAAAAAACTAACTCTGAATGATATTCAGTCGTTAGTCCAAGATAAGGTATCTGAAGCTGAAAGGCAGACAAAAGAAAATTTTCTTTTTTCGCATATTGACTCAATTTTCGTAAATTGACAACCAAAACAATTCTTAATCTGAGAATCATGAGAAATTTCATGTAGAATTATCTTAGTTTTTCTAAATAGGGAAACATGTAGAGATTTTAATGATAAGTTTTGAGATTTTCAATCCCAAAAAAATATAGAAATCTATCCTGAAAGTTTTCAGACTATCACATATTTGAGAAATAATATGCATATGGACGATTTTTTATTGCTCTACATTAGAGATTCTCACTGCAAAGGAGTACTAATTGAAAACTGATTTTACAGCCGTATAGACAGTTTAAATCTATGAGTTAATTCTCTCATGCAGATGTACAAAGATAATGGAATTTCTAAATATCGATACAAAACTTATGAAGAAATCGAAAATAATCCATTTGCCAAAAATATTGTAGTTCAGACTTTGGAATTTTATTCTAGTATGCTATGTAAATGGCTAAAAGAAAGTGAATTCTGATCTCACAATGTTTTTGTAGTTTCATCTATCATGAAAAATTGACACTTCATGGAGATTTTCAATAAGCGTTATTCACAGGACAATAACAAGTATATCGTTCCATTCCACTACTCAGAAGAATTAGACCAATTCGGTAGAGTTTGGGAGCCTGAAGATATTGATGCACTAATATATGCAAACCGCGTTTTATGGAAAGAAATTCAGTGAATTAAGAAAAATGTGGATTAATTTCGCACCTTTTGATTTCCCCTCTTCTTAAAGAGCGTGTCTGAAGGCCTGGGGATTTTGTCATTCTGAATGAAGCGGTAGCGAAACTTGCCACGCACCGTTTAACGGTGTAAACTAGCGTGGTGAAAAGAATCTTGAGTGTTATTTTATTGCCTAAGATTCTTCGCTATCGCTCAGAATAACAAAAATAATGCAAAGTGGATTTCTCGGATAACTCAGAATGATATTTTTTTATTTCCCTAATTTTTTGAAATATTTCATTCAATCTTTATATCAAACTTCATAGATATGAATTAATTTTTCTTTATCAGTTTCTGCTGTAGAAACTCATGTATTCTTACAAAAAAGATGGTCTGTCGCTTTGATATTTCACTCGATATCTTTGGATAATATTAGATTCCATGATACCATTGCACTTGATAATAGATTTGTAATTTTTTGGTGTTTTTTGAATGATGAAACTGTCACTCCGATTATTTCATGGTTTGGATATATTTTTTTTGCACGCAAAACTGGAAAATTATCTATCACTCCCCCATCTGCCAATACATAATCCCCAAATTTAACTGGAGGGAAAATTACTGGCAAAGCAATACTTCCCATCAAAGGTGGAATCAATTCTCCTGTATGAAAAAGTTTATATTTTCATGTATTTAAATCAGTTGCTCAGATATAAACTTTCTTCTTTAGTTTTCAGAAAGTAGATGGTAAATGTTTTTTATACATTTTTTGAATAGTCTTTTCTTGCAGAATACTTGTTACTGGTGGCATTTTCAGATTTTTTGCACTCAGAAATTCTATATTTTCTAGAAATTTAGAATAAATTTCTTCTGCTCTGAATCATGCTGACCGATATGACGCAAGCATTGCTCAAGCCGACACTCAAAAAATTGCTTCAATTTCTGATTCTAGTCAGCTTTCTTCTAACGCTTTGAGAATTCATAGTGTGTAAAATCATTTAGAACCTCATCATGAAAGTACTAGAACATATTTTTTATTTTCTGCCATTGTTTTGAAAACTTATAAATATTGTTTATTCTGCTCATGTTGAGCATTTGTTTCTGCATAATGAATTTGACCATCTGCTCAATGAAGATAGAAAAGATATGAAGTCTGAGCTGGGGATAAAACCGCTTCAATCGTTGAAAGTGCAGGATTTCAAATTGGTGTTGGAGTGAGTCATGCGACTGCACGAGTGTTGTATCTATTATTTGAATCACCTACATTTTTTGCAATAACGTTTG